>DATLVM010000068.1:0-7283 GCA_035577445.1 Pyrinomonadaceae bacterium | reverse complement strand
CTCGTGGAAAAGAATTGCGAACGCCAGCCAGGAAAAGACGGGCACGCTGATCGAAGGCGAAGAGCAGTTGCCGCTCTTTCCGATGACTTACGTTCAGGACGACGGTCGCGCGCGCAAGCTGTTGGCCGGACTAATCCCGGTCGGCAAACGCGAAGCTTACATGGCCGGCGGTTTTCAACAGCAGGCCGGCGATCCTGCACCAGTGGAAGAAATAAAGCCGCCGCCTGATCCGCGCATGCATCTGTTCTGGTCGAAAGTAACCGAGCCGTGGAAGAAGTTGCTCGAGCAGTCGGGCGTAGCGGCGCAAACAAAAACGGTGAGGGCAATACCCACGGATCCGAACAATACCCCACCGCCGCAAATCATGCCGGATGCGGCCTTTGCCTCGGGCCTTAAAGGAAAGCGCGAGCAAATTCAGACAGGCTCGTGGTACATCATCCTTGATTTCGCAAATCTGCTGATGGAGCAGACTCCGCGCGTGTGGCGTCTGTTGAATAATCAACCGCCTGAAGCTTCTGATCCGCCATTCAATTCGCACGAATCAGCCCTGGCCAGCGCCGTCACGAATACGACCTTCGACATGTCGAAGGCGACGGCCCTAACGCTCGGCACGTCCTACAACTCGAGCCAAATCAAAGCTTCACTGAAGGACGCGTTGCTCGCAGTAAAGACCGGCGAGATCGAGAGCAATCTTGAAAAAGTAAAAACCTCTTACGATCGAACCAAGAATCCAGCGACCGAACTGTGGCCACAGTTTCTCTTTCCGCTGGCAGATCCGGAGTTTGCCCCGCCGCAGATTGATCCAAAGACAACAAATCTCGATCAAAGCCTGGAGAAAGTCGACCAACTTGCTGAACTGATCGAGAAGGCCTTGCCGGCGACTGCGCCACCTGAGGCCGAAGTGCCGCTAAACCCAATCGTGTCGCAGCAACCGATGGATATGCGCGAAGGCTGGTACGTAATTCGATGCGTGTACGAGCGGCCGGAGTGCGGCCCAATCGATCCGCCGGTCTTGAGCGATCCCAGTCGGGCTTTTCAGATGGCCGGCTTCTTCGATCCGGACGCGCCCGCGCGGCCGATTCGGATTGCGTTACCGCTTGATACTTCACCGGGCGGGCTGCGGAAGTTCGATAAGAACACAGCCTTCATGATCTCGGACATGCTGTGCGGTCAAATCGATCGCATGAAGGGGATGACCCTGGCTGACCTGGTGCTCTCGGTTTTGCCCTGGCCGTTCCACAAGGATCTTTCAGTGCCTGACGGTGGTCCATGCACTGACGGCGGCGTGGAAGTGGGAATGATGTGTTCGTTGTCAATTCCCATAATCACGATCTGCGCGCTGCTAATGCTGATGATCATCGTCAGCCTATTGGACATCATTTTTCGTTGGATGCCGTTTTTCATTTTCTGTTTTCCGCTGCCGAAATTTAAGGGCAAGGAGAGTTAGCGCCATCATGTTGATGAACGCCGGAAAAATCTTTGGACGGGGAATGAGTTTTCCGCCGCGGGTCGGCGCCGATGGCCGCGTGGCCTGGTCGGAAGGCGAGACGAACGTGCGCGAATCGATTCGCGTGATTCTGATGACTGAGCAACCCGAGCGCCTGCGCACACCGAATTTCGGCGGCAGCCTCGGACGCTTTTTATTCGAGCCCAACACGGTGAGCACGCGCCGCTCGATTCAGGATCGAATTACCAAAGAACTTGCTCAATGGGAGCCCCGCATCAGCGTCCAGTCAGTCGACGTGGAGGCGGACGCAGACGATCCGACTGCGGCGATCGCGATCATCACTTACAAGCTGATCGCCACGCAGACCGTCGAGCGAATCAACTTATCTGTAACGCTGGGAACGTAACGCGAGGAACCGAACGATGCCCTTGCAGATTCCATCAATCGATAATCGCCGCTACCAGGATTTGCTGAACGAAGCGCTGGCGCGCATTCCCGTTCACAACCCTGAGTGGACGAATTTCAACAAGAGTGATCCGGGCGTCACGCTGGTCGAGTTGTTCGCGTTCCTCACGGAAAATCTGCTGTATCGCGCGAATCAAATTCCCGAGCGCAATCGCCGCAAGTTTCTGCAACTGCTGGGCGTGCCGCTGCAGCCTTCGTCATCCGCTGTAGGTTTGGTGTCGTTCACTAACGATCGCGGGCCGCTCGAGACGATTACTCTCAACAGCGGAATTGAAGTGCGCGCGGGCCAGGTGCCGTTTCGCACCGATCAGGGATTGGACGTTCTGCCGATCGAAGTCGGAGTTTACTATAAGCAAAAGGACACCACGCAGGATCCGACCATCGCCGCGTACTACAAGCAACTGTATGCCTCGTACAAGCAATCGCCCGGCGCCGATCCTAACATCCAGCTCTATCGCACGGTTCCGATCGAAGGGAAAGAAGGCAGCGAAGTTTCGATCAGCGAAGACACAACCGATCACTCGCTGTGGATCGCTTTGCTGGTGCGAGCCAACGACAAACCGGCGGCGAACGACTCGCCGGAAGTGGGTTTGGAAAACCTGCGAGATACCGTCCGCGAAAAGATCGCCGGCAAGACGATCTCGCTGGGAGTAGTGCCGGCAATCGAGGAAGCGACCCAGCAGTTGGCGCCCGGCGGCAACGCCAATCCTGAAAGCGACGCGCTGCTGCAATTCAAGATTCCGAATGTGCCTGCGGATGGTCTTTTGCCCGACGATCCAACGCTGCGCCACCCGTCATACAAACCCCTGCCGACCAACGCGCAAGGCAATGTCCTGGATGCGCCCGGAGTCGTCGAACTCACGTTGCCGTCCAAGAACGAACTTCGCTTATGGACGAATCTCGATCCGTTGGAACAGGGAGTCGAGGAATTTCCGCCTTCGCTGGAAGACAGCAAGCTGAATGACCGCATCATCACGTGGGTTCGCATTCAAGCCTCGGCGGCCGTGCGCACAAAGCTTTTGTGGCTCGGCATCAACACGGTCCCCGTCACCCAGCGTGCTCACATCGTGAACGAGGTGTTGCCCGACGGCAACGGCACGCCGGATCAGATCGTGACCTTGTCGCGTAAGCCGCTGGTGCCCAAGTCGGTGCGCCTGATCGTCGGTTCGCCCACCGGCAAGATTAGCCAGTGGACGGAGATCGACGATCTCTTGAGCGCCGGTCCGGAAGTGCAAATAACCGATCCAAAACTTCCGCCCGGCGCCAAGCCGCCCGCCGATATTCCCAGCGAAGTTTTCGTCGTCGACCCCGAAGCCGGCCAGATCAAATTCGGCGACGGCTTTCGCGGCATGCGCCCGCCCGCGGGCGCGAAGCTGCGCGTAAGTTACGACTATGGCGTGGGCTCTGCCGGTAATGTCGGCGCGGGATCGATCAGCACCAGTCCGGCTTTGCCCGCCGGCATCAAGGTCAGCAATCCCGTGCGTACCTGGAACGGCGCCGAAGCCGAGACCGTCACCGAGGGCGAGAAACAGATCGCGCGTTATTTGCAGCACCGTGATCGGCTGGTCAATGCGGAAGACTTCAAGACGATCACGCTGCGAACGCCGGGCGTGGACATTGGCCGGGTCGAAGTCATGCCTGCGTTCAATCCTGATCTCAGTCCGAACACGCCGGGTGACGCGCCGGGCGCGGTGACGCTTATGCTGATTCCGCGCAACGATCCGAAACAACCGGACGCGCCGGTGGCCGACGAAATCTTTCTCAACGCGATTTGTCGCTACCTTGATTCGCGGCGGCTGGTCACCACCGAACTTTTTCTGCGCGGTCCTGTCTACAAACAGATTTGGATTTCGGCTGGAATCAACGTCGTCGCGGGCGTCGCCATTGCCGAAGTGCGCGAAGCGGTGAAGCAGGCGTTGCTCGATTTCCTGGCGCCGCTGGGGAAGTCATCCGGAGTTGACGATAGCCTGACTTCCTTGACGACTCCGTCGTATGCATCGGCGCAAAACGGATGGCAACTGTGCAAAGCGGTTACCGGGCGTGAACTGCTGGCGGTCGCGTCTCGCGTGTCCGGAGTGTTGTTGGTTAACGATGTGCTGATCGCCGAAGGCGACAAACCAAAAACCGATCAAATCTCAATCAGCGGTTTGGAATTGCCGCGCGTGATGGGAGTGACAGTGGCGATCGGCGATCCGATGGATCTCGATCAATTGCGTGGCCAGACTCCGCCGCCGGTCTCGACCGGATCTCAGGTGGTGCCGGTGCCGGTGATTCCCGAGGAGTGTTAGCGAATGGATGCCAACGGAACTCGGTTTCATCTCTTCTTCGGCCGCAACGATTGGGCGAAGTGCTCAGCCGTGACTAACGAAGGTAATGAGTTGCTGATCGATACCGCGTGGAAATCTGCGGCGCAGCAACATGCCATCGGTCTGCGTTGGAACGACGAGCAAGGGGAAGTAACGCTGGAACCACGGCTGTTCAACTTTGCGCCGAACGGCAGCGCGCCGTCGGTTGAAAATCGCCGCGGCGCCGCGCGCGATCGTTTCGGCAATTGGTACTGGATTGATGAAACCGGCAGCCGAATCCGCGTGCTGTCGTCAGGTTCTTTCGAGACGACTGATTTCTGGCGCCTGGATGAGCGGTGCCTGTGCACGAAAGGCACGCAGGAAGATTTTCAACCGGTTGCCGAACCTGCACCACAGCCCTCGAAACTGAGCGGTCTCGCCGTCACTGAAAATCATTTTTTGGTGGCAGGCACAACTGATCCGGCAGGCTTGTTAATTTTCGATCTCTACGCGGGCGGAGATCCGCGCCAAATATTCTGGCCGGCCGAAGTCGAGTTCACGCCTTTTGATCTGGCGGCGCGTCCGGGCGGAGGCGTCTGGATTCTCGATCGCGTTAACCAGTGTTACTGGGCGCTGGATCGAAACTTCAATGTGATCGGGGCGGACGCCAGCGGGACCGTCCTTTCAATTGACACGCCGGCTGAGTTTCAACCAATTGACGGAAGCTCAGTCCGCCAGACTCTGGGTCGCACGTTCCCGAAAAGTTTCTCGTTGCAACCGTCTCCACCGGCGCTCGTCGATCCGATCGCGATCGAAGCGCTGCCCGACGGCACGGTACTGATTCTGAATTACGATCCGGCGCAGCGCTTCTCGAGAATCTACCGCTATCGCTACTCCGAGCGGCTGCCGGATGATATTTCCACGGAACCGATCCTTGATTTGATCGAGGAAGAAGTTCAGCAAGACTTCCAACTGATCGGTTACGACATCGCGTTTGTGCCTGAACATACCGACGGCCGGCGTCAGCTCACCGATCGTTTGTACGTCGTCGGATCGGACGGCAATCAGACTTATGCCTTTCGTGTCTGCTTGCGCGACGCGCGCGTCGTATTGCAGCCGATTCCCGAATACTTGCCGATGCGCCTGTTCGGTGGGAAGGCGCTGGTGGCGACCGACACCGACGCTTACTACGATTTTGCCGAGGACTGGATTCCGCTCAAGCAGCAACATCGTCCACGATACGTTCACAAAGCGACGTTGCTGACCACGGCGCTTGATGGCCGCGACCCTGATTGTGTCTGGCACCGGCTGATGCTTGATGCGTGCATTCCACCCGAGACCAGCATCGACGTCTGGAGCCGCGCCGCGAACAGCGAAACTGACCTTTATTTAACGCAATGGCAACCAGAGCCCGCGCCATACCTGCGCGCGGACGGGACAGAGATTCCTTTCCTGCGCTGGAGAAAATCGAGGAATGGACAAGCATCCTTGGCGACCATGTCTGGCGCCGGCACCTGGGAGTTGTTGTTCCAACGAGCGCACGGTCGGTATCTGCAACTGAAGATGGTGTTGAGCGGTGACGAGCGTTCGACGCCGCGATTGTCTGCCCTGCGCGCTTACTATCCGCGATTTTCGTACCTGACGAATTACCTGCCGGCGGTCTATCGCGAAGACGAGCAATCGGCTTCGTTCCTCGATCGATTCCTCGCCAACGTTGAAGGGCTACAGACAACGCTCGAGGACAAGATTGCCTCGGCGCAAATTCTGTTTGACGTGCGCAGCGCGCCGCCCGAAGTCCTGGACTGGCTCGCCAGCTGGTTCGATGTGGCTCTCGATCCGAGTTGGGACGAACCGAAGCGGCGCATGTTCATCAGCCACGCAATGGAGTTCTTTCAATATCGCGGCACGATTCGCGGCCTGACGATGGCGCTTCATCTGGCGCTTGACCCGTGCGCGGACGAAGCGATCTTTACAAATTCAGCATGCGCCCAAACGCGCGAAACGATTCGCATCATCGAAAAATACCTGACCCGAAAAAATTCGCCGGTAACGTTGGGCGATCCTTCGCAGGCGACTAGTGCGCAATCGGTGGCGACAACATCCGGATGGTCACCTGACCAGGGCCGCGCGAGTTTGAATCAGCGCTATTCACTCTTCATCGATCCGTCGGGCGCGTCGTCACTTCTATATCCCTTGATTCAACCGACAGATGCGGCCGCGGCTGATAAGTGGATTCAATTCTCGCAGACCACGCTGGGGTTCGTGCCTTCGATTTATGAACAAGAGCAAAAAGCCTGGCAGACGTTTCTGTGGAACCGCTACCACACGATTAATAACCTGAACTTCGCGCATCAGGCGAACTATGGCGAATTCGCCGCGGTGACACTCCCGCCCGATCTGCCGAAGGTCGAACAAGCTCAAACAGATTGGTTCGATTTCATTGCCAGTCCGACCACGCTGCGCGAACGCCAACTTTGGCAGGACTTTCTCGCCAGGCGATACCGGCGGGTGGGCGCGCTCAACGATGCCTATGGGACAAGCTGGACGAGTTTTGAAGTCATCCCGCTTCCCGCGGAGTTGCCGCGCGATCTTGCGCCGCTCAACAACTGGTTTCAGTTTGAGACGATCGTGCTGCGCATGCAAAGCACGGCGCACCGCTTCACGGTGTTATTGCCGGTTCCGGTCTCGCTGGCCTTCGACACCGACGACCATCAACGACGCTTGGATCTGTGCCGGCGCATCGTCGACCTGGAAAAGCCCGCGCATACAGTCTTCGACGCGCGTTTCTATTGGGACATGTTTCGCGTCGGCGAGGCGCGCCTGCAACTGGACACGTTTATCGATCAAGGCAGTCGCGCGCCGCAACTTCTGCCTAATCTGGTTCTCGGGCGAGGCTTCGTGGGCGAAAGCTACCTCGCGCCACCGGCGCTTGAAGATGCGAAAGATCGCGAGATTCTCGGGCGCGACGCGTTGGGAATGACTCCCAATTAAGGAGAATGACTATGAGTTGTTTCTCGTCAGCTACCAACATTACTTCGACGGCGGCGCCCGATCCGGCCAAGCACGTCAATTACAACCTCGGCATG
>DATLVM010000067.1:0-7731 GCA_035577445.1 Pyrinomonadaceae bacterium | reverse complement strand
GCACTTTCAGATTTGCGAGCGCGGATATTCTCTTCTGCTCCATTTCTCCGCTAGCTTGCCACAAGTACATCGCTGCATATGCTCGCCACGGTCTCCACGTTTCCGCGCGTCGGGTGATCTCGCGCGCGGATTTCAGTGATGTAGCTCGCATCAACCCAAGATCGCTGGCGGGAAATGCATCCGGATCGCCCAGCGCACGCATGGCGATGTATTGCACGGTCCAGTCGCCGATGCCCGGAATCTCGAGCAGGCGCGATCGAAAGTCGTCGCTGTCCTGCAGCGCATCGAAAGTGATTCTGCGTTCGGCGACTTGGCGCGCCAGCGTGCGAATCGTTTCACCGCGAGCTGAAGGCAAGCCAATGCGCGCGACATCCGCTTCGGCAAGGCGTTCGGGCTGAGGAAACAGATGCGTGAGCCCAGAAGCGCCGTTGATCTTCGTGCCGAAAGCTTGCACCAAACGGCCCGCGAGTGTGCTCGCTCCGGCTACAGAGATTTGCTGGCCCAGGATCGCCCTCACCGCCAACTCGAACCCATCCCAACAACCGGGCACACGCAGGCCGGGCGCGATTCTCACTCGCTCGCTCAGCAAACGGTCCCGGGAAAGGTGCGCCGCGATCTCGCGCGGATCGGCAGTGAGGTCGAACATCCGTCGCACACGTTCAATTATCTGAAACAGCCAGCGGGCTTCCGGAAATGAAATCTCCAGCCGCAACGCAGTACCAGATTCGTCGGGTGTAACACTCAGCTTTCCAGCACACCCGTTGAGAGCGATGGTTCGACGGTAACTAGTCGATTCAACAGCTTCAACGCCCGGAATCGCACGCTTCGAAAGAAATTCAACCAGCGCGGGCCAATTGAATGGAGGACGAAAGCTGAGTCGAAATTCGTATTCGCCGGTCGAGTGAAGTGACTCAACTTGAGCTGACGAAAGCGTGGGCGCGAGCTTTCGAATGTGACTCGGGGTTCGATGGTAGGTTTTTTTGAACGCGGAATTGAAACGCCGCACGCTGCCGAATCCCGATGCCAGGGCGATCTCGCCAAATGTGAGGTTGGTTTCGTCGATGAGCTTCTTTGCAAAATGCAGGCGCCGCGTCTTGATGACTGCCGAAGGCGTCGCGCCGAGATGTTGCACAAACAGGCGACGCAATTGTCTGCTGCCAATGCCAAGCCGCGCAGCGAGCGCCTCCAAGCCTTCTTCGCAAACATCGCCTGCGCTAATCAAACGGAGAGCACGCGCGACGGTCGCTGACGTTCCGGACCACGCCGGCGTTCCGGGTGAAGACTCGGGCCGGCAACGCAAACACGGACGATACCCGGCTTCAGCCGCAGCTGCCGCAGTCGGAAAATATGTGATGTTCTCTTCCTTCGCGGCGCGCACCGGACATATCGACCGGCAATAGATGTGAGTGCTGCGCACGCCGATAAAGAAGCGTCCATCAAATCGAGCATCGCGCGTTAGCCGTGCCCGCGAACAAGTTCGACGATCAAAACGCATGAGTCGCGTAATAAGATACACGAATCCGGCCGACAATCTGGACGTTTTCGGACGTGGAAATTCTTAAGAGTTAGGTTGGAGGTGACGGCTGGACTTGTCTGTTGATCCGCTCGCTATCGCTCGCGGGACCGACACTCCCAAGCGGTTACTTCACGTATTCCCAATGCCAGGGTTCGTAGAAGTACGGACGGAAGCCGAAGCGTTCGGCATTGCGCACGAGCCACTTGTACGCGGGTGTGTTGACCTGAATCGCGCGGTTCGCATCCTTGGTGTCAACCGGATCGCCGCCAACATACAAATCCAGAGCGCGGCCAGTGAAGTGTGGACTATTCGTAGCGAGACCGGCGCTGCCCGCGTTAGGAGATTTGCGACGCAGCTCTTCCTGATATTCGCGCGAACGGAATGCAGAAACGATCTTGAAGAACTTCTCAGTCGGGGCGAGTTCCATTGAAGATGTGTGCGCGAGCTTCAATGTCGGATCGGCGATCGCCGCCGCCAACAAAGCCTTGTAAGCAGCGTATGTGCTCTTCTCAACCTGACGGAGTTCCGGCAGTCGCTCAGGATCGTAGAAATCAGAGGAAGGCGCCATCAATAATTGATCCGGTGTCGCCGGGTTCTTGTCTTTCAAACGATCGCTTTGCCACGCGGCAACGATCGTCATCCACGAGTCTTCATCCAGCACGCCGTTCGCAGTCATGCCCTTCTGTTTTTGCCATGCGGCAATCGCGTTAGCGAAATCATTAGCTGAAGCATCAGGTTTGAGATTCAGCGTTCGCCCGACCAGCAAGTCATAAAGATACCAACCGTGTTGCTCTTTCTTGCCGAACGTCCAAATCAGATCGGTGTGCAGAAGCGTGTTTTGCGCGGCGGCTTCGGAAAACAGCGCGGCTGATGCACTAGTCATCACGGGCCGATCAGTGGCGAGCACTGTCGGCTTCACGAGCGTCTCAGTTTTCGGGAGTTGTGTTTGGGATTCCTTAGGAGATTGTGTTTGAATTTCGGCTTTCGCCTGAGGTGATTGGCCCCGACTGTTGCGCTCGGCGAGGACAGCAACACCCGCGACTAAAATGATTGCCGACAGCAACTGCACAATTCGAAATCCAAGGGTCTTCATAACTTCTGATTGTCGCCTTTTCGTGAGGACTTATTGTCGGGCAGAGTAATAAGATGCGCAAATTGCGAGATGGGTTCGATGGGGAACTTTTCCTTTCTCCCGTCGGGGAAGGTCAGGGTGATGGTTTTGATAAGGAAAAATGGCAGTAGCCCAACCGTGAGGAACGGCGAATTCTGGAGAACAACACACCCGAAGCTCGAATGAGCCTGCGGGTGATCTTGAGTTTGGTTTACTCCGAAGAAAGCTACTTCGTGCTCTGAAGGAACACGTCGTACGCCCATCGTCCGAGATCTTGATGATTCGCGCCGTAAACCTTTGCTCGATATCTGAACTCATTTTCATAACGATCTTTGTGGCGCGATTCTTTGTAACTAAGTGAGATTGATTGAATGCCGAATTCTGAGAACGAGTGTAATTCAGCCGGCTCGGAAACACCGTTTTGATTGGCGTCCTGCCACAAGCCCAAATGTGACCAGACCGCATCGTGCGCGTCGATATTGCCGTCGCCGTTACCGCCGTTCTCCGGCTTGTCATATTCAGCGAGCGCGCGGAACCCATTCTTTTCGACGCCGACTGGAGGTTCAGATTGGAAAGTGAAGTTGCCAAACAACTCCTTGCCGCTATCGATCGTGCCGTTGTGATTGCCATCGAGCGCTAACCACATTGAGCTTGAGCCCGGCTTCGTCCACGACAACTTATCTGCGGTTCCATTACCGTTGAGATCGAATGTCACGCCATGACTCACATCGGTCATGTTGTATTGATTACCGCTCACATCAATGACAATCGGCGACCCGCCACACCAATCACATCCAGAGCACACGCAGTAATGCGAGTCGTAGTCTCCGTTATCCTGAAAACATTTGCTGATGAAAGTGTTGCTTCGGTTACAGATGCCGCCGAATATCCCTAGCCCCGATGTAAAGCAGCCCGTCGAGAAGTAATTACCCCAATCAGGCCCACCGCCGCACATGCCAATCGGAGGAGTATCAACGCATGTGCTGTTCGTAAAATTCCAATACCAATCGGCAGTGGCGCATTGCACTTGGGTTTGGGGGGTCGTGTGACAATCATTACTTGCAAAGTTCCAGAAGAAGTTGTTGCTTTCGCAGCCACCTTCCCCGCAGCACAATCCATTACTGTTTGGCGTAGTCCCGGGCGGACAACTTCCGTCCCATCCCGGCGTAGTGCAACTAACATCTTCCCATGCGATGCAGCTGCAAGACCCATCGCTCCATATCTCGCCCTCGCCACATTCCCTGTGAATACAGCAATAAATACCTGATACCATGAAAACGTCGCAGAGGGTTGGCACTGAGATATTGAAGTTATAGTCGGTCCAATGAACACCGCCCATAACTGACTCCGGAACGTACCCCGGAAGCAGTTCCCGCAAAGCAAAAGCATGCCCAGTCTCATGCGCAGCCAATATGCATACTGCGCACCGTTTGGATCTGCGTTGGGGTTAATTCGAATCTTATGACTTATGATCCGCTGTGGGATGTCGGTGCCACGCCGGAATTGAGAATCTGCAATGTTGTTATCATCGGGAGTTTGTGAAATTACCCAAACGGTGTTGGCTGGCGGCTTATCATCTCGTCCAATCCCGACATGTCCATTGTGTCAAAACCATAAAATGTTACACCTGAACAATCAGCCTCGCTCCAAAGGCTCCAGTTAAGGAATCCCTGCGCCAATTGGGCTCTGACGGTTGCGTCGTTAAATCTGCTGTCGATAAAAACATGAACAGTAGAACCGGGTTGCCAACTATCCATGTAAGTTCTGTACCACAGAGTCATCGGAGGAAAATCACAACCCGCCACTTCAGATTCATACGCACCGATAGCGTAGAGCACAACCAGCAAGCCGATCCCAAAGATGACGCGTTTGGATCGCAGTTTCATGACCGCCTCCTCGCGGTGTTTAGTTCTTAGCTATCTCATCACGGACTGTCTGAATGAATCCGGCCACATCCTTACCTCTAAAAGGATCGAATTGCGCCGAGTCATCCAACGGCTCGACCCGTGTCGAACCAATGTCGTACCCAGTCATGATTTCGTAGTCTTCAGTATCTGGAATCGCCTTGAGGAAAAACAGATATCGTTTACCAATCGCCGGCATATTTTGCGTCATTATTTCGTAACGCTCGACATGTCCTGACGGATAGCGGACTTTTCCGCCGCGCCTGGACAAGGTAATCAGGTTGCTTTGAGACAACGTGGATGCAGCATTCTTGAGCACCTCATTTACCTGAACACAAAACTCTGAATAAATCCCGGTCTTATCGTTGGACAGGTGGGCTTCTGATTTGAGCACATCAGCGGTCAGGATCACGTCGCTCCGAGCCGCAGGAAGCGCCGGCAAAGCAAAGAAGGACTCAGAAACGAGAACCGATGCTGAGCCTTCATCCGACGGGTTTTTCATTACCATACCCCCGTCGTCATAGTGTTTGTTTTTCTTCCAGCGCTTCGCTTTGCCTTCGGCATTGGTTGGATCGGGCGCGTCATAGTCAGTCAAAGGAAAGCGTGCATCAATTTCTTGTATTTTCTGCAGCAGCGGGTCTTTCTTAGGCTTGGCTTGGTGTGAGTTGTTCTGTTGTGGCGGCGACGTCCCAGGGAAATGGGCGGCTCCAGCAGAAAACAAAACCACGCCCAATAAGACAACTAACGCGCCTATGCAAACGGTGAATATTCTTGTATTGGATTTAGCCATGAGCCAACCTCCTACTAATGGCCTCAAATTGAGCGGCGGGGAGCCGTTTATGGCGCGAAGGATACCCCCCTCAAGGGAGCGACTGCAAGAATCTTTGATTGAAGGCGAATCGATTTTGACCCAAGTCGGATCGAGTTTCCCTAAAGTCAGAGCGAGTTTCCTTGAAGTCGGATCGAGTTTCCCTGAAGTCGGAGCGAGTTTCCCTGAAGTCGGATCGAGTTTCCCTGAAGTCGGATTAAGTTTCCCTGAAGTCAGAGCGAGTTTCCCTGAAGTCGAAACGAGTCCAGCCGCTCGAAAATCCTCCGAGACTCTTCGAATTGCGCCCATTTCTTCAATCTTCTAAGAGTAGGAAGCCGACGGGATTAATCAGACGGGAGAGAAGTCTCGAAGGCTTTTAAGTTCCGCACCCAGTCTCTAGGCAAGACAGTGGTTTTCGTCTACGCTTAACATTCGGGAACAAGCTTTTGAAGGCAGTTCCACCTCAAAGCAACCTCACCCATTTGGAGACTACAAGCATGAAATCAATCCTCACCTACAGGGACAAAGATCTCAAACAAATCTGGAAACGATCAAACAGTGCAAGTCGGATGCTCCTCAGCTTGCGGTACGACTTGAGTAGCATTCGAACTGGCCTGGAGAATTTCGTTCAAAGGTCTTTCGAAGAAGTATGGAGCGATGATGAGCTAGCCCAATATAGAGAAGACCGCAAAACTCTTGACACCGATTGCAAACGACGAATTCTGGACGGCGAGATTACCCGACTCGAAGCAGACAGAATAGTAGCCGAAGCTCTCTGGTTGACAGCGATTTCTGAACTGCAATTCGACGAGTATCTTGATGCGGAGTCAGCTCAAAAGCTACGAGAGTTCATCGATATTCGGCTTATGCTGTGCTGATAGGTGCCGGTGATGATCACTTGCGAAACTCGTTGTCTAACTCGAATGTTCGCGCCGGCTAAAGCCGGCGAAACTTCTTTGGGATTCGGGCCCCACCGCTGAAGCGGTGGGCTACTTTCAAATCGTCCGCTAACGCGGACGTCACGCCCTTCCTCGCGGTCGGGCTTCAAATCATGACACGTTATCGACGCCGTGGGCTGACGGTGGCAGTTGGTTTCTTCCCAACCGACGCGGCCGTCAATGGTTGGGTCTTCCCAGCTGCCAATGCTCGACCGGCTTTGATGTCGGCGATGCTGACCACGAACTCTTCGCTCATGGTCACGCGATCCAGCATCTGCTGGAGCGTCTTATCATCCAGCCTGGATTCATCAATTCCGAAGTCCTGCAACTCAGCGCGCAGGTTCTCGACTGTATTTGTCTTCTTGTTATAGACATCGGGATAGAGGTGCAGTACGCCACCTTCGACGACTTGTGTGTCGTAATTGATGTCCACAACCAGAGGCACGTCGAGTTTGATCACAAAACGATCCTTGCTGCTCTTAGCTTCGTCGAGTTTCTGTTTCGACGCCGACAACGATCGCGCGGCGACAATCTTGTCTATCAATTCGTAAAGCTCGTTTAGCTCCACTCGCACACAACCGTGCGACACGAGGTGACCAATGTCGCGGGGCTTGAATGCCTGGTGAATCAAGATTCCGCCATTCCCTAACGGAATTTTCACTTTGCCGAGCGGGTTGCGTGGATCGTCGGCCTCGACTCGCTCGCCGGGAACGACGTCATGTTCCTCGACCCAGGAGCTGTCCGGAGGAATCCATTCAGGATTGAAAACGACCTGCTTCGCGTAACGCAGACCGCTCGGCAGCGGAAACTCTTTGCGGCCGATGCCTATCTGATAGAGCTTCACTTCTTTGTTGCCCTGCCAAAACGTGAGCTGAAATGCGGGGATGTTCACAGTGATGTGAATGTCGCCATTGCCGGGTTGCAGGCTCGTCTGATCGATGCGGCCGCCGGTGATCTTGTCTGAGCGCGCCGACTCTTCGGTGTGTTTGTATGAGGCGCCGGCGAGCTCGTCCGCCGACATTGATTCAACCGTCAACGAAATCGGCTTCGTCTCTTTCTTGCTGCCGTTACGATAGTAAGCTTCGGCCCACACGTCGCCCGCAAAATCAGAAGGCACTTTGAGTTGGGTCGAGAACCTTCCCGCGGCGGAATCCGCCGGCGCATTCAATGTCTTCAGCTCAACATGTCGCCCTTCTGCGAACGCTGGCCGATAGAGGATCTTCACCGACCGGGCTTCCGGCGCGGTCACATTCAAAGTGATGTTGTCGGAACTTACGACTTGCCATTGGTCGTCGGCTTTCGAGATGGGCGTGGCTTCGATTGTCGGCTCGGTAATCTCTTTCGCTTGCCGATTGTCCGACCGTTCGGTGACGGGACCGTTCGCCTGACAGGACGACAGGAGTATCGCCAGCAACATCAACAGTACTAACTTCATCCGATGTGAACACTTCCAA
>DATLVM010000066.1:0-2849 GCA_035577445.1 Pyrinomonadaceae bacterium | reverse complement strand
CGCAAACAGTCCCAGCAGGATCACCACGACCGCCCAACCAATTATCTTGTTGCGGCGAGATGTACTCTGTGGTTGTCGCTCGACGATTGCGCTCATTGCTCTGCCAGTCTCAATTGCGAGATGAATGATGCTCACTAGCCGCGGATAAACGCGGATTTACGCAGATCAGAAAAATCTCGACTAACGTGATTGTCTCTCTCTTGCCAAAATCCGCGTTCATCTGCGTTCATCCGCGGCTTAAACTTATTTCTTCTTCGGCACCTTCATCTCGGATTCAAGCATCACGGGCGCCGGGCCTGAGATACCTCCGTCTTTCCTAATGCGCCAGAAATGCACCGCCATAAAGATCGAGGCGACCAGCGGAATCCCAATGCAGTGCCAGATGTACGCGCGCAGCAAAGCATTCGCATCCACGATCGATCCGCCCAGCAGACCAAACCGCACATCGTTGTATGGCGTCAGACCGAGTTGCGCTCCGAACGGTCCTTCATTGCCGAGCATCGGCGTCGCCCGCGCCATGTTCGTTCCGACCGTCACCGCCCAGAACCCGAGTTGATCATCAGGAAGCAGATAGCCGGTAAACGAAAGCAGCAGCGTCAGCACGAGCAGCACTACGCCTACGCACCAATTAAATTCGCGTGGTTTCTTGTACGAGCCTGTCAGCACGACGCGAAACATGTGCAGCCAGGTCGTGATGACCATCAAGTGCGCGGCCCATCGATGCATGTTCCGTAGGAGCTTGCCGAACGGCACGTCGTGCTCGAGATAAAGAATGTCGCGGAAGGCAACGATCTTCGAAGGGTGGTAATAGAACATCAGCAGCACGCCGGTGAACGTCAGCACGATAAAGAGATAGAACGTGATGCCGCCCATGCCCCAGGTGTACTGATAGCGCACCGCGTCGCGATTGATCTTCGCGGGATGCAGATGCAGAAAGACGTTCGAAAGAATCGCCAGCGATCGATTGCGCGGATCAGATCGTTCGTGAGAGACGCGGAAGATCGATTTCCAGACCTGCGTCTGCTGCGGATCCTTGTAGTCCTTGGCTTCCTCAAGCGCACGATCCTTCAAGGACATCGCCGTGTCCTTCGCGCGCTCAACCAATCCGACGTCAGTCTTTTCGCCGGTTAGCTGCTTGGTTTCCTTTGGATCGTTTGAGTCAGCCATGTTTTGAAGCACGCCGGAGCCGTGCGTACCCAAGTCTTACAGCGGAATAAATGCCCCCGGATCGTTGAATTCGTTTCGGTCACCCTTTGGCCACTTGTACAGCTTCGCCACGTTAACCACTATCTGGCCTTCGGCATCCAGTTTTACTTCGGCCCGATCCATCGGCCGCGGCGCCGGCCCTTCGAAGTTAATCGCTTCGCTATCGTAGCCGCTGCCATGACACGGACATTTGAATTTGTTTTCGCTCGCCTTCCAATCGGGCGTGCATCCCAGGTGCGTGCAGCGGGCGTAAACAACGAACAGTCGATCCGAAGTCTTGTCCACCCAAATTCGATACTGTTGCTGATATTTCGTATCGACGCCCAGGGCGTAATCGCCGGGAAATCCAATCTTGAATGTGCTGGAAGGTTCGAAGATCGCGCGCGGCAGGAAAAAGCGCACGAACATCAGGAAGCAAGTCGTCAGGAATCCCGCGACGCTCGCCCAAACGATTCGCCGGCGCGTCTTGTTTACGACAGGCTCTGGGGTAGATTCAACGACGACTGACGGCGGCCGGCCCGCAGGCTTTGCCGCAGCCTTCGGCGCAGGCGGCGCATTGCCGGCCGGCGGTGCCGGAACTCCTGAACTTTGTTGGCTTACGTTGCTGTCCACTTCATGGGCCTCGCTTTTGTGATCGCGATCACATTGACGAACGCTCACACTTCAACGCCGCAGGCTTGCGCGATAACTATACAATTACCCGCGACACAGGGAATGATATCTCTGTGAAAACCGAATTTGCTTTTTTCACTAGAAGTGCGTTGCTACTAAAGAATAAATAAAGTGTACCGATAGAAGGCTCTTTATACATTTTCACGAATGAATTGGCAAGATCAAATTGAAACTTGACGAGGTAAGATTGATGAAAGCGAAGGCGCGTGTGGTGCTCTACACCAAAACCAATTGCAGCTTGTGCGAGAAGATGAAGGCGCAGATCAAACTAGCCGATTGTGATGAACTCTATTCGCTCGAAGAGGTGGACATCGAACGTGACGCTGAACTATTCGCGCTCTACCGTTATGAGATTCCGGTTTTATGTATCGACGGAGTTGAGGCCTTCCGATATCGGCTCAAGGCTGATGAGTTTCGCAAGGCGATCCGAAGGGTCAGCGATGAAGGTTGAAACTGCTTGCCATTAATGGTTCCCCTACATTTACGACCTGACCTACCCTCAAGGCCCAAACCGTTTGCGATACTCAGTGCACTCGATAAATGCCCTGACCATCTCAGCGGCCTGGTAGTCGCCTCCGAATTGATTGAGCTTTCCCAGCCAGAAGTTATAACCGCTGAAGTCCGCATCAGGCGCGGAATCGGGATCGCGCCGAAGGTATCCGAAGTATTCGATTAACACGAAGGCACGGCTTAATTCTGCTGCCTTGAATTTGTCGTTCTCAGCGATTTTGCGGAGCACGGTTGCGCGCGTTTCGCTTCCAGCGGAGAGGCGCGCGGCGAGATCATCAGCCTCAAGCTTCGTGAGCGCGCCGCCGGCATTAGAGTTGAGCGCCGCGACATAGTCTGCGGGTGTTTCCGCCATCGGATAACGCGAGACGAAGCCTGCGCGCGAGACGAATTCCGAAGCGTAGGCCACTTTGTTTTGTTCGAGCCTCGTCTCCCAGCCGGGTTGGCCCACAACAATACCGTTG
>DATLVM010000065.1:0-6421 GCA_035577445.1 Pyrinomonadaceae bacterium | reverse complement strand
AAGCGTGAGGCAAGGATCTGATCGTCGCAAATCAACGCGAGATAATGAATGTCTGAGAAATAAAGACGCTCTCTGCATTGCTCAAACTCAATAGGCTCTCCCACTCCGCATAAGACAACCGGTTTACCAGCCTGAGAAATGTGCTTGCACACGCGCAGCCAGGCCTCTCGATATTCGCGGTGATTGGCGCCAGGTTGACTGAATTTTTCCCGCCCCAAAATATCGCTTTCCATGGCCACGACGTCCTTCATTTTAGCTGCGAGTCCCAGGCACACCGTCGACTTACCGACACCGCTTGCGCCGGTGATAATAAATAGCGGCGATCGGATGAACTTATATCGAAAGCCGCAGTTCGGGCATATCGCACATGGCACGTCGGGCGCAATCGTTTTGTCGCCGCGACAGTCTCCACAGATAGGACAAGTAATGAACATGATTCTTTAGATTGCACGCGAGCAATCGTCAGAGTTGAAGGTCTAAGCGCAGCGGCCTGCCGTGACAAGTTCCGATTTCTCTGATCATAAGTTCTTCCTGGCGCCGTGAACTCTTTGGCTTGTCGGTTTTCGGCTCAAACTGAAGTCTGTCGTAAGATTTCGCAAGCAGATCCTTTGAGATAGTTTGTGTGCCGGCAGGGAGAAACCCTACAATCCCGCCACAACGACGGAGGTTACATGACCCGCAGCATAACACGCGTCAATCATCAAATACCGATTACTTCGCCCGAAATGTTTGCCGCCCCGTATACGGACATTCCGGTTGATCGAAGCGATCCGCGCGGGCGCGAGCCGTTGGTCCGATTAGACACCGTGGGCGTTGCGTTCGAGAGCTACTACGCAAAGACGGACGGCAAGAACCCGCCGTTTTACTGCGCGATCGAGGGTAGCCGGCAAGATATCTGGCTGCGGAAATCAGCGGCCGAAAAACTTGCCCGGGTCAACGAACGGCTTCGTCCGTTCGAGGCCGAGCTGTTTGTGTTCGACGGTCATCGTACCATTGCCTGCCAACAAGGGTTGTGGAACTTCTACTACGCAAAAGCGAAACAGGAAAACCCAAACGGCAGCGACCAGGAACACCGGGGCCGTGCACGACTGTTCGTGGTAGATCCAGCACTTTTCGACGAGAATAATTCCCGGACCTGGCTGGCTCATACCAACGGAGCGGCGGTTGACTTGACCTTACGAGACACCCTCACCGGCGACCTGCTTGAGATGGGCGCAATAATTGAAGTCGACGCCGATGCGGCCGAGAGTGCCGGCGACTTTTTTGAACGAGAGCTGGCCGCCGGACGCATCGACGAAAACGATGTCAGGTTGCAGAACCGGAGGCTGTTGCATTGGGCCATGACCCAGGAAGGCTTCCTGAATGAAACGGCAAGAGTCTTCTGGCATTATGACTGGGGCAATCAGCTCTTCGTGAGAGCCAGCCGCGCGTTCTTGCTGAATCCACCAGCGGCTGCCTGGTACGGTTACATTGATCTTCCTGAATAAACCAACAGCCAGTCGACGTGGAAACAGTCAGCGAAAGGGAAAAGTGTCGTAGGCACTTCATGTTTATAGCACCCGAGTCCACCGTAGTATTATCGTGTTTCGCATTGAGCGAATCTTGAGCATTTCGCTCAATGCGAAAGAGAATCCAGGGAGAGAACGCGTGTGGCTATAGAAATTTCGCCGCTCCGCGGCGTCTGGTTGTGTTACCCATCGGTTGTGGGCGACTCGAGTAAAAAGCATTTTTGAGACAATCGCTAACATGACGCGTGACTTTGAAACCACCTGCCTGCACCGCGTCAGCGAACTGCCTCTCGACCCGCAGTCAGAGATCTTTCGCCATTATCCCGGCTTCAAGCTCGGCGTGGTCGAAAACGTTCGCTATTACGCTCGGTTGCTGCTGCCGCTGGTCAGGGAGTTGATTGCAAATGACTCGGAACATACCGGCTGGATATTGACGGGACCAGCGATCGCTGCCCAGACAATGGCGGCCGCCAACTTGTTGTGCCGGGAGTTGTCTGATTTGTACTCGCGGCAGCGAGACACACGCAATTACAAAGAGCTTTCCCTGGTCGATATCCAATACGATAACGAGGGAACCGCGTCAATAGACTATGCAAACCTGGACCTTGCAGACCGCCTGACACTACGCGAACGATTAAGCCGGCAGTTAGTTCGAAACGCTGATTTTCACGGACGCCCGATTCTCTTCGTCAACGACGTCTGCGTCACCGGCGCACAACAGAACGCAATGCAAGAGTACTTTGAGCGCGACGGAGCAGCTTGCGTCAGGTGGCTGTATCTAATTGTCATCGATCCGGAAATCGGCAGGGCCAATCCGAAAATAGAATGGCAGATTAATTTCGCCCCATTCGAGGATCTGTTACGAATGGTGTCCCGCGAACAGATTCAATTCACCGGCAAATGCATGACAAGGCTGATGAACCTAAGCGTCGCGGAACTCGATCAGGTGTTGCGGGCGCTCGATGTTGAGCGCAGAACGCGGTTGCTGGAACTAGCGACCCTGAATGGTTTTCAAAATCTTGAAGGCTTCGAGGAACAGATGAAACTGGTCAGATCATATGCAGCAGAACGGACACTCTGACCGCGAGACTCGCCCAGGGATGTGGACAACACCGAATCCAGATCCCCAACATTATTTGCGGCCGCGAGCGGCCGGAAGAGCGGCGCTCCGAAAACTCAGTTTGACTTACCCGGATCCGGTAAGATGGATTCATCAGGAACAAACGCTAAATGATCGTACGACCGCCGAAGGCGATTACTCGATCAAGCCCACTTTCGTCCCGCCCGAGTTCTGGCCGGAACGGCAACCAGTATTTTGGCTACCGGAATTCGAAGCCCCGCGGGATCAGTTCCGCTTGTTTCAAAATCCGATGCATTTTCTGCCCTGGTATCTTTTGGGATCCAGTTCAGAGTTCTACTCTCATCTTATCCATCCGTTGAGCGTGCCGTATTTCCTCAATCGCGATCTGAAGGGCGTCAGGTGGAGAAACCCGAGATTCCTGGCAACGCCAATGGCTTCGCACCGCACTCTCCTGGTTTGGAATCCGCGTTCTCTTAACACGCCGCCGTTCGCGGTGAAAGCGTCGCTTAACCTCTGGATCGGGGGCGGAAATCGAAACGTTAGGCTTTACGAATTGAAGCGAAGCGTAGGTATCTCCTCGCTATTAGTCGGAACTCCCAGAACGGACTTCGAACGCCACGGAATTCTCTTACTTGATGATTTCGTAGGGTTGCTCCATAGGCAAACCAATGCTGGGCTCTTGGCACGAGACGTACCCTGGAAACTTGGAGCCGGTGAGGAAATTGTACCGGTATTCAGCCTGTGTGCTTCCGGGAATCCTGGACGCCCACGCATCGTCGAGTTAGTCGAATCGAGCGGGCTCGAACCCGCGGCTTGGGTTGACAAGTTTGTTCTTTCGCCGCTCATCTACCAGGCCTACTTCCTCGGAATGACCGAAGGCATGGTCGGTGAAATGCATGAGCAGAATATCTTGATGGAATTGCGAAATGGAATTCCCACAAAGCGGTTCTGGCACCGCGACCTGGGAGGATTCAGGGTCGATAACCAGCTACGTCGCCTAGCCAATAAAGGTCTTGAAGCTCTTCCGAAACACATTAATCTAGGGGCCTTGGGAGAACAGTGCGACATATTTCACCGGTGGCTCCGTGATTACTTGCAAGGGTCACTGGTGTACGCGGTTAGCCACGCACTGCGAAATTATTTTGAACTCCCCACCGATGATTTTGCCGGCCTCTATAAAGCCAGAGCCAGCAAGCTTCAAAATCTGATCTTTTCCGCAAATGGAATCCGCACCACCAGGAACTTCGAAAAAGACCTCGGGCGGTATCGAAAGCGAAAGATGGCATGCCTCACCTGGCCTTGGAAGAACCTGGAGGCGTCACTTCGAGATTGGTGATCGACGGAGCTCGCCCTAAGCTTTGGATTCGAACCTTGGCTGAAGGCTGCTTCTCTTGTGAATCGTAAATGACAGTCACCTCAACCACAGCCGCCGATATTCGCTTGCTCGTGCTCGATCTTGACGGCACGATTGTGGATCAATCGGATCACATCAGCGATTCCGTCGCGCAGTCCTTAGAATTAGTCAAACGCCGGGGAGTCGCGGTCGCCATCGCAACCGGCCGGCGGTATCGACCCTCCCTGCCCGCATATGATTTGATCGGTTCAACCCTGCCCTTAATTTGTTATGAGGGAGGCCTAATCCGTGAACGTAATACTGGATTCACCCATCGACACTGGCCCTTGGGACCGCCGGTGCTATCACAAATTCTCGATCACACAGAGCGCCTAAGCCTGGATGGCCGCCTGTCCGTTCACTTTTATATCGAGGACGATTTGTATGTTTCGAATCTGAATGACGTATCGCGCAAATTCTTTGAAGGCTCAACCGTGGTCCCAATTGTCGTGAGTGACCTGCGGCCACTGCTAAATCGGGCACCCACAAAAGTGATGGTGCTCAGCGATGATGTCGAGATCATTACCAGCCTCTCTACCCAACTGAAGAATTCGGACAGCCGAACCCGGATAAGGGAGTACAAATCTTCGATAACGTTGCTTGAGGCGTTCCATCCCACCGCCAACAAACGATGGGCGGTCAGGTGTTTGGCTGAGGAGATCATGGCGCTCCGGCCGGAAAATGTAATGGCGATTGGCGACGACTTTAGCGACATCGAGATGCTCGAATATGCAGGAATTGGGGTCGCCATGGGAAATGCACCTGCCGCCGTCAAGGCCCGCACAGATTGGGTAACTACAACGATCGAAGAAGATGGAGTGGCCAGGGCAATCGAACGGTGGATTCTTGTTGATTAAGCTACGCTGCCGAAGCGATCCAGTCGCACCGAGGTTTCTCACACCGCAGCTTGACGGGTCCAACACTCCTCGACGATCTGCGCGTATTCGTCTCGCATCACTCCGCTGACCCTCGAAATCTGATTGGGATGTAAGCGATAGTGCACCTCAACAGTCGGCAAATTGTGGATTTTCAGACCCGCCATGACCACTTTCAACCAGAGGCCAAGATCCTGGGCGACACGATAATTGGGATAGCCGCCAAGAGTAATCACTTCATTACGGCGCAACATTACGCTGGGGTGATTGAGAAAAAAGATTTCCGAGGTGATCCGTTGGTGGTTGAGGTAGTCTTCCGTGATCTGCTCCGGATGGTTGGTTGGCTCGAAGATTGGCCGATCGGTTTCCCAGTCGATCGCTTGTATTTGAGTGCCAAGTACAGTCACATCTGAATGAGCCTGCATGTAGACAAACTGTCGCTCCAGCCGCGTCGGCATCATCACGTCATCCGAGTCCATGCGAGCTACGAGGTTGGCCCGACATCGCCTCAGTCCCAAATTGAGAGCGGGAGCAATACCCTGATTTTTGTCGAGTCGGATGAGGACGACTCTGGGATCTCTGGCGATGCGGTCAATCTCTGCGATAGTTTTAGTTGCTCTCGATCCATCGTCGACCAACACCAACTCCCATTCGCGGAAAGTTTGCGCCCGCATCGACTCCCAACACTCGGCGAGATACACCGGCTGAGTATCGAAGACGGGCATCAAGATCGACACTTTGCAACGGAGAGCTGCTGAGAAGCCCGTACTATGATTAGCGGCATGTTTGCGCACGTCATGTTTCTTAAGAACCGCTTGGCGCGCTTTGGCTCCCAACTCGAAGCGCGTGCCCGCCTCATCCAACTCGCGAAGGAGGGCCAGAAGTTCGGTATCGTTGCGCGCGTATAGAGGGACACTCCCACAGTTGTATCTCAGCCCGGCCAGGTCTCGGGCGATCACGGGCAAGCCGGTGGCCATCGTCTCGAGCGCGGTGTAGGAGCCGGTTTCACCCTGCGCCGGGTCTGTGGGAATCAGTACCGCGTCTAACTCTCGCAGAACTGACGGCATCTTGCACGGCGTAACGTCGCCCAAAAAATCGACCCACGGTACGTTTGCAAGTTTCCTTTTCACGAATTGCTGATAGCCGGTATCGAGTCCGTGCCCGATGAATCGGATCCGCCACGGGCCCGGTTCCCATGCCAGGACAGCCTCAATGAAAGAGCGCGGCACCTTATCCTCGTGCAGGCGGCCTACGATGCCGCAGACGAGACCAACACGCTTCTGCTTAGTTGGGCGAAACTCGCGAGCATCGATCTGCAGCGGCAGAACCTTGAGCGGCAACTGCCGCCAATCAGAATGAATTTCCGGCGAATCGAAATTCGAGAACACCATTGCCGGCGTCACATGTTTTGGCGACGGCTCTATCAGTGAATTCGTGCAATGTAGGATCCAGACTTGAGGGCACCTCGAACTGATCCCGTTTTCAGCAGATGGCTCGTGATGTACCAGCAAATCCGGCTGCAGCGATTCGATGAGACTCAGCACCTGCGACCGCTGCAATTCGG
>DATLVM010000064.1:0-2194 GCA_035577445.1 Pyrinomonadaceae bacterium | reverse complement strand
CTGGGCGATCCGATAATCGTAGAAACGCTTGGTGTACTTTACCGCGGTGGAACTGCCCGGAGGCGTCTCTTCATATTCCAGCCACAGCACGCGAAACGATTTCGCGCTGATGAAGTAGCGCGTCTTCCGGTTGGCTTTGTCCACCAAGTCGATCACGTACACATCGATGCCCTGGTGCTTATCTTTACCAGCGGACGAGATCTTTGATTCGTTTTCTTTGTAGCGAAGCAGGGCGTCAATGCTGTGCGCCTGCTGCGAAATGAAATCGGCGACCGCATCCGCGCGCGGCGTAAAGGTGGCGCCGTTGATGATCCCGAACAGCTTGGCATCTGCCCAAACCAAAGAGTACTCGGCCTGGGGCGTCTTGCTGTCGATCCGAATTCTATCTTTGTCGACTTTATCCCCATGAATGAACCGCATTTCGTATTGCGATTCCTCAGGCCGGCCATCGGGACGAATACGGGTTTCGCGACCGCGCTCGAGTCCGTTCTTGCGAATCTGCAAGAGGCTTACGCGACCAAAGCCGCCGCCGGCAATGACAATCGCGCTTTCGACGATTTGTTCGGCGGTGTATTCCTTTGGCTGATCGGCAAGCGTCGAAGGCGTGAAGTAAAAGCTGCTGGAAAATAGCGTCGCCACGAACGCCAGCGATAGGGCTTTGCGAGAGAACAGGGACTTAAAACTCATAACGTATGAATCTAATCCGACGGAGAACGCGGGGATTGTAACACAACGCCCCCGCGAAACCGCGTAGACTACTCAATGATGCTCTGGCGCCCCTTCAGGATGCTTTCCGCGGCCCGTTTGACATCCTGCCCTGCGCCGCGTTAACTAGAACGAAAACAAAATACTACTACGCGATGCCTCGTCGGTACGCCTGAAATCGCATAGACGGCTGGGACGAGTGAATCTGCGATTGAAAGGAATTCGATGAAAAGAGTTGGCATTCTGGTCGGCCGGGAAAAGACCTTCCCTGACGCCTTAATCAAAAATCTGAATGAGCGCGGTAAGGGCGAAGTGGTCGCCGATTACGTCAAACTGGGGGGCGTTCGTCATGACGCGCCGCCGCAATACGATCTCGTCGTCGATCGCATTTCGCACGAAGTTCCTTTCTATCGCGCGACACTCAAACGGATGGCGTTGGAAGGCGCGATGATCATTAACAATCCATTCTGGTGGTCCGCTGACGATAAGTTCTTCAATTATTCGCTGGCGCGAAAACTGGGTGTAGCGGTACCGAAAACCGTTCTGCTGCCGCAAAAGGACTATATCAAAGGCATCGTCAGCGAGAGCCTGCGCAATCTCGAATTCCCGCTCGACTGGCAAGCGATTGTTGACCATGTCGGCTTCCCTGCTTTCATGAAGCCGTTCGACGGCGGCGGCTGGAAAAATGTTTCGAAGATCAATTCACTGGAAGAACTGATTGCTGAATATGATCAGACGGGAACGCTGTGCATGACGCTGCAGGAAGGAATCGAGTTCGATCAGTTCGTCCGTTGTTACTGCATCGGCCAGGAAGACGTCATGATCATGCCCTACGATCCGCGCAAGCCTTATCTGTCGGGCGAACAATACGTCAACGATCCGGATTACCTTGCGCCTGAGTTGGCCGCGCGCGTCGTTCACGACGTGCGCACACTCTGTTCCGCGCTGGGCTATGACATCAACACTGTTGAGTTTGCGATCAAGGACGGCATTCCGTACGCCATAGATTTCATGAATCCGGCGCCGGACGCCGAACTGCAATCGGTTGGCCCCTTCTATCACGGCTGGGTAACTGAGGCGGTGACGAACTTGGTTTTCAAACGGCTGCGCGAAGAAGCTCCGCGACCGCGCTATCGTTGGGATGCATTTTTGAATCCAGAGACGGTCAGGATCGAAGCGGTTGCCAACGCGGCGGAGCAGTCCGGAAGAACAGTGAAACCGAGGAAGACCACTTCCAAAGCGAAAGCTTCAGCTAAGGCCAGTCCCGTTAAGGAAGCGAACTAGATTAGAACCACAACAACTTACTGAGAACTCTTTTGAGCTGGGGGAGTTCGGCGCATTTGTTGGATTCGATCTTGAATTGAATTATCGACAGGATAGTCTGGTACCGTATACGCAGGCTCGCCGACGATAACTCGCGTGACCTCTTCAACTCTCCTGGTTCCATCCGGATCGGTGAGATCAGATTTCAATGGCGCGCCGCCGAGCG
>DATLVM010000063.1:0-17311 GCA_035577445.1 Pyrinomonadaceae bacterium | reverse complement strand
GAAAAGGTAAAAGATCCTTTACTTACGACTTTGGCGCATGAAAACCTGGGACTGGTGCTCAGCGATCAGCAGCGCTACCCGGATGCCTTGCTTCAATTTCAAGAGCAGCAACGAATCGCCGAATCAAACTCAAACAAACTTACGGCCGGCTACGCCATCATGAACCAGGGAAACATGCTCTGGCGCCTGGGTCGTTATGAAGATGCGGGAAAGTATTTTGCCTGGGCATTGAACATCGCCAACTCGGACACTCCGCGAAATGAAGACTTGCTTGCATGGCTTAATTTGTTTAAGGCCGAAAGGGCCCTCAGTCAACATGACTTTGGAGAAGCCATCGCGCGGAGCAAAGAGGCTCAGATTGTCGGCGCCAAGCTAAAGCCTGTGGTCGTGCGCGCCACCTATCTGTTGGGTTTGGCCAAATCGCTTAACGACGATCGTTCCGGCCGCAAGCTTTGCGAAAAAGCAGTCGAGCTGGCGCGGGGTATGCGCGATCCCAGGCCACTTCCCGAAGCGTTACTGGCATTATCTGAAGCCGCATTGAAGTCTGGCGACTTGCAGACTGCCGTTGCTAGCGCGGCCGAAGCTCAACAAAAATTCCAACAGGCCGGCCAACGAGAATCGGAATGGCGCGCGTTGGTAACACAGGCTCGTGCGTCTCGCCAAGGTAACCAGGAAAACATCCCGGCACTCATTTCGCGCGCCTCGTCGATTCTGACCGGCCTCCAACAAGAGTGGGGCAACCACTACGATAGTTATTCAGCCAGAATCGACGTGCAACGCGACTTAAAGGAGCTCGGCCGCTTGCGTGGTCGAGACTGAATTTCCAGCCGGTCGGATGGCTATAGTTTGGAATTATTCATCCATATAAAACCAATGCCGTCCGGAGGAACCGGGAAACTAAGCGTCTGGCCGCTGGTTCTGTCTAAGACGTCCACGGTATCAACAAGTTTTCGGTTCTGATTAAAACGCGGCCGCCTTGGATCTGTCGGATGCGGACCAAATTCTCCGTCAGAAAAGCTTAGTTGTAAATTCCCTCCAGGCTGACTGCTAATCACGATATCGCTGGGCGCGCCGGCTCCAATCCTGGTATGAATGGTTACCTCGCAGTTCTTGCCCTTCACCACGCTCACGAGATTGTTCAGCAATACACCGGTTCCGTCGATGATCAAAATCGTATCGATCTCGTCGGCGGTCTTCACAAACGTACCGGGACTTCCGGCCACGGGCTGGTAGTGTAGGTTGCCCACGCGGAAACCAATATTGACTGAGCCACCGCCGATCAGGATCGGCGAACCCTCCTGACCTATCAATATTTCGGGGCCGTCATCTGCGGCCGTAGCATTTCCATGCGGCGGTTGGGTCGTATAGTTCTTGGATTTTCGATCTGAAGTAGTCATAGTGCTCCTTTCAAGGTTTGGCTTTGCGGTTGAATGCTTGCTTCAACACCACAATTTTTGAGAACAAATTCTGCCCGCTCGCGGCGGTGATTGTGATCACGGCGCCTGGACGAGTCCGTATCCAACATCTATTGCCGACAAGGGCAAAGAAGCAGCGGATTTATTTAACAGATTACGTAGGCCCGTCCCCACGACACCCGGGTTCGCCTCAGCGTAAAGCGCAGCTATGCCTGCCACAAATGGTGTTGCCACGCTGGTGCCACTCTTGCTATCGCGTGGGGGCAGAACAAAACTGGACAATATCTCCACGCCCGGGGCCGCGAAATTGATCTCTCCGCCGTTCGGATTGAGGCCTCCGTTCGACTTCCCCCACAATTGCTTAAGTGATTGGTCAATGGCGCCCACGGCGATTATCGAAGGACAGTCGGCTGGGCCGACGACCGCCGACACGTGGCCTGGACGATCGCTGTCATTGCCCGCGGCGGCAATCATCAGAGTGCCCATTCGCAGCGCACGTTTGGCGATCTCCTCGTAGGCTTGGTTGAAAGGATCCCCTTCCTTCTTCGGTTCGCCTCCCAAGGAGATCGAAACGATGTGACACTTGTTCCTTACAGCCCATTCCAACCCGGCCACTGTCCATAAATCCGGACCAAAGCATGCATCGTTGGCGACCTTGCCAACATAGATTTCGGAATCGCAGGCAACGCCGTATCGAGGCTGCGCCGGCGGGTGCCGTGAACCGCACGCGATGCCGACGCAATGCGTGCCGTGGCCATTGCCGTCCTTGGCCACAGACAGGCCTCGCATAAAAGAACTGCTTACGATCGTGCGGCCATCGAAGTCCGGATGGTATTGAATCCGTCCATTCTCTTTGACTGTGAGATCGATGCCGGTATCCAGGATCGCGACTCGAACTCCAGCTCCGCTGAACTTCGAATCAATTGCCTTGGTTGCCTGCAAGCCCCAGGTGGCAGTGGTTTCATCAAAGGGGAAGTCCGCATCAGTGCAAGTTGAGTCGGCGGCACTGCTTTCTAGTTCAAGCTCCGCAAACCTCGCCCTCATGTCACTCGAAAACGGCAGAATGCTACGCACCTTCTCGGCTTGGACGATAAGTACGGGTCCCGCGTGGGCCACCGCATCCTGTAACCGGATGAGCTGATCAGGCGTGGCTTCAACTTCAGCCACTCCCAGCGCGGACAAGACGATTGCCGTAGCATCGCCCACCTCATCCTCCCTTGGGACATGCGGATCGTCGGCTTCCGAGACGAAAACCTTGAACCCTTCCGAACGTAGAAACGCTATCCCTTCCGGGAGATGATCCTCGCGCAGCACCAGGAGATGCCGGCCGGTCAAATTATCCGCGCCATCAGGAGGGGCCACCTCGAATTTTGATAGGTCAATGGCTTGCATTGATACTCACCTCATATTTAGTCGTCTTCAACTAACGTCCGCGTCTTACGCTGGACACAACTTATCCGCGAGGCTCATCAGAAATTCGACAGCCGCGGCGGCTTTCGCGCCGAACTTCGGGATCAGCTTCAGAATCTTGATCAGCGTCAACAAATCCTTGCGGATGGATTGATATTTCTTACATAAGTCGCTCGAGTCGACCGCTCTGGTTCGCGGCCCTTTCACTGCCGCCTCAATGCGACTCAACGCGGCTTCTTGTCCGGCTGTAAGTTTGACTTCGTTTGGCATGTGCGTTTCTCCTTTTTCTAGTGTCGTAGACGGTTTTTTCAAACGAGCGGCGATTGCCGCTTACTTCTTGTTCATCTCAGTCAGCGCCCCAGGGGCCGCCGCTCCTGCCGCGGGATTGCCGTTTGCCGGCGTCTTTTTTGCCGCTTCGTTCTTCTTGTCCTCTTTCGTGTACTTCAAAAACTTCAGGATCGAATTGATCCCTTCCGTGCCGCCGCTGATGATCAAACCAGTGACGATCTTATCGATCGTTTTCAGAAGTTCTGATGGCGGCGCACTAGCGGCGGATCCCAGCGTTACACCCAGGGTTTGGAGTACGTGAAGATCTGCCGAGAACGCCACCATCAGACCCAGGGTGAGGGACACAACCCCTAGAATGATCTTCTTGTTGTCGGCAGTGATCTTGTCGACGACCGGCGACAGGATTTCTCCCAATTGCTGAATGCCCAGGCCGGCAGCAAAAACCGGTGCGAGAGCCGTGATGAGTTTGTCCATGGTGTTCTCCTCAGACGTTTTGGTAAAGCACACTCGCTTAACGAGCGGCGGACAGTAACTTTGCCAGATCCAGCGTAAAACCAAACCGGCCACGCACCTTCGACTCCTTGATCAAGTCCGTCTTGTTCGAGAACGAAACCGAAATCGGAAAATCAATTCCGCTGAAGATTGGAATCGTGAATTTTGCTTGTCCGATATAGGTCGGCTTTGTCTTCGTAAGCCATTCGGCAGAACTAGACATACTGAACAAGAAGGGACCCGTGCCCCCAAGGATGTTCTTGTCAGGCGTTAACTGAAATCTGGCTTCGGCTGCGAGCTTGCCGCCGCGAGTATTGGCGCCGATTGCGGGGCTATTGCGATAATTGAAAGTGCCGTTAACGGTCAAATTCAACCTGCGATAGAGACCGTAGTCATAGGTCAAGCCTGTCTGATACTCGTCGATGCCGGCTCCACTCCTCAGCTTGGATTGAAAGGTAAACGAGAGCTGTGGTTTGCGCCGGATGGTTTCAAATGCCTTGAGACTTTCATCGACTAATTCGACCTTGGAGTTGATTCGCTTGACGATGATTTCGTCGATCTGATCCAGTTGCTTTGTATCGAGGAGCGCCAACGTGCCGGCAAAATTCCCCACATTGAGTGGGCCGTTGATAAACGTCGCCATGCTGGCCGGCGTGAAAGGCAAGGGCAGGTTTAATTTTGCCGCAAGCTGGTTATAGATGTAGTCCTGCACATCGGAGGCAGTAGCGTTGAAATCGGGTGTGGCGGCATTGAGACGCTTGGACACCTTGTCGAGCTCAGCGAGGTTCTTTCGACGAGTGACTTCCCTTCGATTAATCAGGAGAATCTTTCCGCCAAGAATCGTTGCCGGGTCATTAGTACCAGCTTTGGTTTCCCCATCATCTCTGCCGATGGTAAAAGAAAATCGCCGGAGATTTGCGTGTCGCGTATAGAAGGCTGGATCCAATCCCTCGTGATTTGACCCACGTGCGTACAACGCATACGCCGAGAATGTAGCCGCCATCGCGGTTTTCCCCGAGTCCGAGCCCTTATTCAGTCCGGCAAGATCCAGCGCTAGCCCCAACAGATCGGGAGCCGAACTCTGATCCACCAGCGAAGTAGTGTTATCTGCAATGCTGGGCATCTCCACTTGCTGAGTATTCCCACGCTGACTGATTCGCGCAGCCGCTATTTCGTCATACCTGCAATTTATCCAGGCGGTGAAATCAGCCGGTGAGACGCAGTTTGAAGTGCGGACTTGCGCTGAGACTGAGATTGCGACGAATGTCACAAAGAAAACGATGGTCAAAGAGCGTTCGGACTTTGGTAAGCGCATAGTAGTTCCTTTTCATGATTCTCGACTTGAGAGCAGGTACAGGTGGATTGTCGTGAGCTAGGTTGCGAACACGCGCAAGAGTTCGGTGAACGAATCGCTGTGCTCCTTGCTCTCGTAATCAACGTCTTGCAGTGTTTTGATCACGGTGTTGTCCTGACGACGATGCTCGACGACTAACGTGTACTTAACCGCCGAAATAAACATCATCGCGACGCCGTACATATCGTCGGGAGAGTCGGATTCGTTGCTGCCTTGACTCCAGGTCCACTCGTAGGTGGCCTTGGGGTGTCCGGGAAAGTCGCTCTGTGATTTGCGAGAGGTGTGCTTACAGGCAAAGGTGAACATAGGCACCGCGCCTTGCACCGTAAGTTTGTACGCCAGGTACTCGCCTTTGCTGACCGCTACTAACACCGCACCGTCGTGTAAACGAATCGTTCTTTTTCCCGCTTTTCCAAAATCTGCCATCTCTTCTTCTCCTTCGCGGCGCCGCCGTCGTTCAGCGAAGCTTGCGCCGCCTAACTAGTGCGTCGCGCATTTGATAAATCGTCTTGCGACGTGTGGTAATGCGAACGAAGTGCCACCACAGACGAGTGATCGGCTTGCGGCGCAACGTGCCGAGTTAACTAATTAAAGCAAGAGAGTTTCAGACAAGTTCGCGCTTACCGGGTGGGCATCGCACAGAAGAGCGATTCGTGGAGAATGCTGTCATTGCCGATATAGGGTGCTGTCGATATTGACACTGCGGCAGTGTGCGATTATCACGATCAGCACTTTCCACCGTAGGTCAATGGTGCTACCTTGCGTTTGTCCTCCAGACGCGCCATGGATCCCCGCCTCATTGCCATTAGCAGCTCTCTCAAAGGAACGATCTTTCCTCTGACCGACAAGGAGATCTCTGTTGGCCGGGACGCAGGAAATTCAATTTGTCTCAATGAACCTTCCGTGTCGCGACGGCATTGTCTAATTAAGCAAACAAACGATCCCGACAGCGCAGGAAGCCAGTTCACCATCACCGATCTAGACAGCTTCAACGGCACCTTCGTGAACGGGCTGCCGATCAACGAGAAGGTGCTCGCGCATGGAGATCAGATTGCTTTGGGAGATGTCGTGCTTTTGTTTCTCGTTGATGAAGGAGAGGCTGGCGCGAAATATCCTTCGACCGCAGACGAGGGCAACTTGATCACTCGCTCGACCATCAGGCTGCAAAGAGAAGACGCCCTCTATCTGCGGCCGGACAGACTTCTCAAGCAGTTGTCGCCGGGCGACCGCGTGGCTCGTGATCTGAACGCGCTCTTGAGGATCAGTCGCACAATTGCCTCGATCCAGGACGTTAATCAACTGCACCAGGAGCTGTTCAAGCTGATTCTGGAAATCATCCCAGCGGAACGAGCCGTAATTCTGTTGGCGGACAACCTGGCGGGCACCTTCACCTCGGTAAAAGGATGGAGCAAAACGTCGGGAGCGGACGATTCATTTAGAGGAAGTAACACAATTATCAACCAGGTCCTCAAAGACGGAGTCGCGCTGCTGAGTAACGACCTGTTGTCGGCCGACTCGATCGGCGCGACGCCGAGCCTGGTAACAGCGCGCGTGTGTTCCGTGCTCTGTGTGCCGTTGACCGTGTTCGAAAAGGCGCTAGGCGTGATCTACCTCGACAGCAGCAATCTGGGATCGCGCTTTGACGAAGATCACTTGCAGTTGCTAACGGGTATCGGCGGTATTGCCGCTTCAGCGCTTGAGAATGCGCGACACGTCGAATGGTTTGCGAACGAGAACCAACGACTGCAGGAAGAAATTCGCGTCCAGCATAAAATGATCGGACAAAGTTTGCCCATGCAAGCCGTGTATAGCTTCATAGGCAAGGCGGCGCCGACCGATTCGACCGTACTGATCCGCGGCGAAAGCGGCACCGGCAAAGAACTGGCCGCCCACGCAATTCATTTGAATAGCGAACGATCTGAAAAGCCATTCATTGCCATTAACGGCGCGACGCTGTCGGAGAGTCTGATCGAGAGCGAACTCTTCGGTCATGAGAAAGGATCCTTCACGGGCGCGGTCGCGCAGAAACGCGGCAAGCTGGAGCGGGCTGATAGCGGTACGCTCTTCCTGGACGAAGTCGGCGAGTTGACTCCAATGATTCAGGCAAAGCTCTTGCGCGTCCTGCAAGAACGCGAATTTGAGCGCGTCGGCGGAGCGCGGCCGATAAGCGTAGACGTGAGAATTGTGACTGCAACTAATAAGGACCTTGAAGAGGCCGTCGCCAAGGGCGAGTTTCGCCAGGACTTGTATTACCGCTTGAACGTCTTATCGGTAACCATGCCGGCGTTAAGGGATCGGAAAGACGACGTTCAATTGCTCGCAAGTTACTTCGCGGCGGTTTATAGCAAAAAGTGTAAGCGTCGTATTAACGGCATCTCACCCGAAGCTCGCGCTTTATTACGCGCTTATGACTGGCCCGGTAATGTGCGCGAACTGGAGAACGCCATGGAGCGCGCTGTCGTGCTTGGCTCTAACGAAATGATTTTGCCGGACGATCTGCCGGAGATACTCTTCGAAACGAGAGACGAGAGTGGAGTTCACTCCGATAACTATCATCATCTCGTAAAAGAAGCCAAGAGCTCGATTGTGACTCGAGCAATCGAAGAAGCCGGCGGCAATTACACTGAAGCTGCGAAGCGCCTCGCCCTGCATCCCACGAACCTGCATCGGCTAATTCGGAATCTGAACTTAAAATCCAAATTGAGAGGCGATCGATAGGTTTGAGGTGCTTCAACATCACCGGCCGCCCGGCCCGCAAGATGATCGCTCGCGCTCCGACCACCGCCGACGACGACCACGACTAATGTGACTTGAAGCAATTCCTTGCCGCTCCGCGACGCAATTATTTGCCGCGAGTCTACAAAAATCCAACACTTCCAAGCCTCAGACTCCTCCCGATTCCCGAGTTTTGGAAGCTTACATTGCCGGAAGTGCAAATTGGCAGCTAACTCTTGCCGGAAGTGTAAAACGCGAGATGACGATGTGATTTCACACTTGAGGAGAATGAAGCGCAGACTTATCTTGCTCGCGAATAACTGGGTACTGTGGTTTCGATGACAGACCTCCCTCGATTATCATCGTTGCTGGTCTAGGTCTTCCGCACCTCTACCAACCGATCGAACAGCAACCCGCTGGAGCCCTCGCCGCGGCCCACGCGCTTGCGTGCGCCGAGCCACACAACCACTCGTCCATCCGTCCACCGCGTACGCTGATATGCCTGGCCCACTCGCACACCGGCCCGCGGCACCTCCTCCTCGTGGATGAAATACGCCTGCGCCGGAGTTTGCTCCAGCCCTTCGCGGAGCAAGTTCGTTCGCGGCTTCACCTTTTCCAGCGGGACCGTACTGTTCTCGATAATGCGCGGCATGCTCGCACGTTGTAATTGTATCTTGCGGTTGCTGCCGGGGACGCGGACAGGAATGAAGGGGATCCAATTCTCGGGTACAGTGTTCATCACCTCGTAGCGAACCTTTGCGTCGTTTTCCAGCGGTGGCGTCGTGGGCCCGCTGCCACCGAACAACCGGCGATAGAAGTCTTGCGTCTCCGCAGCCGCGCCGAATCCGGAACGGCCCAAACCGTGTGGCAGTGGAACAGTGGTTTCAACCCCCCACACCATGTTGGCCATCTCATCGCGAATCAGAAGACACTCCTCCAGCGCAACGCCTTCCTGCACTTTCGGAACGGTCGGCAATATGAGAAGGCTGTTGTCGGCAGCGCGCGACGTAGCGGCGACGTGATTCAGCGTGAACATGCTCCAGCGTTGCCAAGTGTGTTCGGGCGCCCTGCCGGCCGCTTCGATCCAGAGGCGTTCGCCGAAGACGTTGGTAACCACGAGCCCGCGTACGTCGACCAGGGTTCCGGCATCGAGGGGTACCGGCACGATGCACCAATCGTTGCTGTAGACAATGCCAAATTCCAACAGCAACAGCTTAGCGAGATCTGTCGTGTCCGGCTGTACGCCGCCGAAGTTGACACGCCGATCCTCAAAACTCCACCAGCGCGGATTGGCCATGCCGTTAAACTCCACCGACGTTGGTATGAATGACGTTACCGGGGCATTCTGTACCTCCGGCCGAACCGCTCCCATCGGTTGCGGCGGAGCGATGTCCAACGCATACCAATCCAGATTGCCACGGTAATACTCCTCGGCGACGAGGTCCTTGCGGCTAGTCCCTGTCGGCGCCGAACAGCCGAAGCGGTATTCGAGCCTTGTAGCATCCCACGCATTTTCTTCCGGCGTCTCCGGTTGATTGATCAGTCCCGTGAACCAGGCGAGGAAACTGTCAGCCAAGGTTTTGACGGCAAGGAGATCACCAGGAGCGATGACCAACGGCCCCGGTGTCGTCAAGAGATCGAGCGGCGAGGGATGATCGATGAGCCACTTGTACCAGAGATAACCGTCCATCGCTCTCCCGGCGAAGGCAACTTGATGCTGCCAGGCTTCACGGTGTGCGCAGACGGATGCGTCAGCGGCGTTGAGCGGATTCGGCTCAATGATTGGGAACGCAACGCGAAAGTCTTCGGAGTAAGCGGCAGCGAGGGCGTTCTTTGTCAACAGCTTCTGCCAGCGGCGTCCCATCAGCAAACGGATATCAAGGGCCAGCGTCTGTTGTCCGGCCTTGAAAGGAATCGGGCGTTGTTCGACTCGCGCTTCCAGCGGGACGCTATCGTCGAAAGACTGTTCGGCGCGACTACCCGGCCGATAGGTGGTCAGCCGGGTGGTCGCCAACTGCAGCTTGGCGAATACCGGCGACCCGGCGTCGTCGCCAATGAATTCACCCATCTGCCATTGCCGCGCCAGCATCCAGAGGGGATCGCGTACCTCCGCCCGTAGCGCGCGCGCCATGTCGTGTGTACGCGGGATTCCATCGACCCGATCCCATTGAGTGATCGCCGGCACTTCGCGGGCGCGCAGGGCCAATGCCATATCTACAGGCGCTAAGAATTCGTTAGTCATCATCCTCCATCGGGCTTGCCAAGGCGACATCGGCCACTCGCAGCTCGCTGCTGATCGAGATCGCGTTGGTAGTAAACGCCATGAGCGTCGCGGGCAACAGTCGCGCCAGCGGCGTCCGGCTAATGTCTCGCGGCTCGACGGCCCGTTTCTTTGCCAGCTCGAAGGTCTCGGGAATTGCCGCTCTTAAATCTTCCCAGTTCCATTGGGTGCCGAGGCCGGCGGGCGATACCAGCAGCATGGTCTGAGGCGGCTCGTGGCTCGGCCGATCATAGTTGAAAGCAAGGCCCGCAGTTTCCTTCGTAGCCGGCACCACCTCGGTCCATTCATCGATAAGCAGACCGCCAAACTCTGCTGCCGTCTTGTCGAACGCGTTGTTGAAATAGCTCCCCGTGTAGAGGAGATGATCGTCCACGGTGCTCATGTCCCAACCGGGGGGAAACTCCATGGCAAGCCAAGGCTCGGCGGCGCGGAAGGGAAACTGCACCGGCGCCAGCGTCGGCTCGGTGGTCCCGAAGGCATCGGCCAGCAGAATTACGTTTTCGAGCTTGTGCAGCTTGGCTCGCACGCGAGCCACCCCATGCAGCCAGTCGTCCACGGGAAAGTCGTGGGCGGGAGCGAGGTGGGTCAGAAGATTCAAGCGCGCGTCAAACGCGTTCTGCCACTCATCGCCTTGCTCCTCGGAGATAGTAAATCGCGGGATGATCCGCACGGCTTCCCCGAGCAACGCTTTTGCTGCCTCAGTCAGCAGCTCCGCCTTCTGACGGCCGCCGGCAGTGGCCGCTTCAGCGATCTTCTCGTCTGACTTCTCAATGCGCTTATTCAATTCCGCCAGCATCCCCGTAACCTGTTGGTGCATGTTCTTGAGCATGTTCCTGACTTGCTCTTCTTCCTTGCTCGTGTCCTCTTTCGCCAGGTCCAGCGCCGGACGTCCCGCGAACGTTGCGCTCCACGAAGTCCAGAGCGGATCGATAGCGACGGCGGCGGAGTCGTGCACCGCCTGGATCTCCGCCAGCGCCGTGGCAAACACATCGCGCTTGGCAGTCACTATGGCCAGCAGCGCGGGATCACTCAGAGACGTGAACGACGTCGAGACTTCGCGCTCGGCTCTTTCGAGCGAATCGATCTGCATGAGCGCGCTTCTGGTTGGGTCGACCGCTTCGGCCAGCAGCGCGTCACATACCGCGAGTTTGACTTGCCACCGGTCCATTACTTTGGCGGCATTTGCCCGCACCAGCTCAAACCATTCGCGCCGGGCCCGCAAGATCGCGCCTGCACTCGCGAGCGCGACACCGCACAAGCCCGCACTGAACTGAAGCGAGACGAACGAAGTTATGGCAGCGTCAATCGCGGCCACTGCCGTTGCGAAGTCGGCCCCCGACTGAATCAGGGGCGTGAGCGTGCCTTGCAGCGCGAACGCGTCAGCGCGGACTTGCTCGACGCTCGAGTGCGCCGCGGTTATCTGACCGAACGGCACGGTGACGTTCGCCGGCGCCGCTTCGTTTTGTAACTGCGCGTCACTCGACTGCAGCGGTCGCGAATCCAGGACGATCGAGCGCAGGCTCGCAATCAACGGCGCGACCTCGAACGCCGTCTTCTTGCCGGCGACGCGCTCGGTGTAGCGAATCTCCACTGACGCATCGGGGCAAAGCCCGATCGCGAAGGTCACAGGATCTACGATGGTCGAGATCACATGCTGCAGGAGACGATCGTCCAACTCATTCATCGCTTCTTCGTTGCTGGTATCGAGCAGGTGGACCACGTCGATTGGCCGGAGTCCCAGAGTATCCATATCGACGTCGGCGTTTGCCTCGCCGCTGCCGGGCGGTGTGTTCTTGTAGTGCACTCGCACCACGATGTCGCTGAGCGGCGGCAGTACCGTTTCCAACCAGGCATCGATCGCAGGCTCAGCTTGCGCCCGCGGAGTGGCGCCACCGGGCGCTACCGCAGCGACCGGCAAGTGGAGGCCGACGCGGTGAGTCAGCGAGACACCACTGCGCGGCGTCGTTACCACATCCGGCTCCGGCGGAAAGTCGCCCTTGCTGAAGGCGTCCAACGCCGCCGCGGCCCGCTCCGTGTTTCCGGTCGTCACCTGGTGCACGCTTTCGGCGATGACTATGTCGGCGATGGCGTCGTGAATCTCGAAGAGTGCGGCGACTTCCTGGTCGATGATCATCTGTTGAGTCGGAGTCGCAGCCTCAAGGTCCTTGCCCCATGGATAGGTTTTGATCGGGTTAGTGCGCACGTGTTTTAGCAGCAGTTCCCCGTCGCACACGTTGCGCGCTTCCACCTGTTCGATCGCCGCGTCTTCGGCCGGCGGGTCCGGCCAATCGGGCGGGGTGTCCAGCGAATCCTTAATCCGTTTGCTTGCCAGCGGAAACGCTTTTCGCACCTGATAAATCAAGTGGTCCATCTCGGCTTCGTTGTAGCGATCGTGGAGGCGGCGTTCAAATTGATAACCGAGGAGCGCGCCGAGCGGTTGGCCGTTTCGCATTCCTTCGATGAACTGCAGGGAAATACGCACCCGCGCAGACGACACGTCAATGGCGAACAGGTCGGGAGTGGCCGGCGCTGCATTGCTCAAGTAGCCGTTGCGCAGCACGGCCGCGGTGACGGCGTGATTCAACGATGGAGCCAAAACGTGTCCGCCATTTGTCGGATCGCGCTGTAGCGGCGCGTCGCCCGGCCGAATAAAGACGGTCGCCTGTTCGTCGCTCAAGGTCGGCGCCGGAAGCGCGGCAGGGTCGGGCCGCAGTTCCTCCAGCCAGCCAAAGGCTCCGAGATAAATACCCAAATGTCGTTCGTTCGTATCCCCGCTCGGCCGCCGCAACGCATGCAAGCGATCATTCACGAGGCTAAGCATCCAGGCGTCCCAACGGTAACTGCAAAGATCGATATGTTCGGCGAAGGCACGTTCGAGAGACGCTGTGTCCGCTTGCTCCAGCACGCTCAGCGCGTCAATTTGATCTCTGAGCGCGCTGCTACTGCCGCCGGCGGCAAGCCAACTGGGGATGAACTGCGCGACGGTCAGATCCGCGGGTCCGGTAATCACCGGCTGTCTCGCGTAGAGCAACTGATAGCGGCTCTCGCTGGGAGAGTCGTCGGCCGGCCCGGCTGCGATGTGAACAAACGCCGGCTCGGCTAGTGCCGCCCTGAGTCCGCTGTTCGCATGGAGTACGACGGCAGTTTGGTAGTAGCCCAGTTGCAGCGCATGGCGCAGCATGTGATAAAGCAGCGCGTTCGGGGTCTTGCCGGGGTTGAATCCTCTTTGCAGGCGCAAGTCGTCGAAGGCGGTCTGCGCCTTTATCCTGCACCACTCGATGTAGTTCTTGTCGGTTTCGAAGCAGATCGTCAACGTGTCGGTTTCGGAGAGCGGCGGGTCGTCGATCACGGGTCTGTTCATGGGACCGTGAACGTAGGCAAAGAATTTTTCGATGATCTCGGGCTGCTTGCTGGTGTATCCCAACGCGCGCAGCAGCGCGATACCGGCGTCCATTTGCGCCTGCATGACGGTTTTGAGCCGCGCACGCAGTTTCGAATGAAACTTGAAACCGTTCCAGAGCCGATCGGCGCTATCGAGCACGTTCAGATGAAATTCGACGGACGACGGATGCAGGCCGAGAATGTCCAGCACTTGTTGTTGAGAGTTGCTCGTGGGTTTCCCGACGCGCGGCGCGTTAGCAGCCATGTCGTTCCAGAAAGCAACGGCGAGCCGGTTCATGAGTTCGCGCAATCCCTGGAGAAACTGCACCTGAAGTGAAACGGTCCCGACGTTCGTCGCAAAGAAATCGTTGGAGGCGAACTGCATTCGGCTGAACGCCATCGTGGGTAGAATTCCGTAAGGCTGCGTGCCGATACGGATGGCGGGAACACAGCCGCGACCGGTTACGCGATTGATGAAGTGTCTGCGCGTGCGTTCGATGGTTTCAGGATCGAACGCCGGTCTCATCTGCGTGTCCATCCAGTAGCCAAGCGTTGCGGGCCACAGCGCCGCGTTCATGGCGCGCGCTTCTGCCTGGTCCATGCCGTCGGCGTTCGGAATGTCTTGTAACACCGTCGCATCGATGCCCAGCGCCTCCGCCAGCAACAGCCCGTCACGCTTTTCGTAAACCGCCGTTGCCTCGTGGTCGAATTGCACCTGGCCCGGACCCAGCCGCGACAGCTCGAATAGCTCGTCCGCTTCCTGCACCCGACTCCAGCCGGACGATCCGGCTTCGCTGTTGTTTGTCGGCGTGCCCTGCGGAACGATCGCGAAGCCGCTTTGGCTCTTTGCCTGATTCCCAATCAACTTCTCGAGTTCCGTTCGGCCCTGCACATCATCAGCGGTCAGGCGGACGCCCAGCACATACAACCGGTCGAACCCACCGGACGCCTGGCGCGCTGTGAGGTCAATTTGAAAAGCCATGCCGGCGGCCAGCGCAGCTTCGAAGTCAGTCATCCAAGCGAGCGGCGGCGGCACGATCAGATCGCCACTCACGCTGCTGAATTGTTCAGTTCCTTCCGCGAGCGGATCGGGTCCCACCGCCAGTGGTTGTTTGACCATGCCGCCCAGCAGCTCCACGTGCTCAGGACCGCTATCGGCGAACAGCACGAAACGTTCGGGCAACAGCGCGGCTTCGGGAGGCCGCGTCCACGCCTGCCGTTTCGTAGCCGCCGTCGCGAGCGGGGGAAGAAGCACAAAGGCGGCGGACACAGGCACGGTCGCGCGGTCTACGCCTGCCAGTGGCCGATCTTTGATGTTGAACGGCGCGAGCGAGAGGCGCACTTCCTCGGCGCGCGCGTCGCTGAGCGCACCGCGCAACGTGTCAAAGGCAGCACTCTTCGCTACATCGTCTGAGCCGGCGCGCCAAACCGCTTCCCAATACGCGCTGATCGCCGTTTTCTCGTCCGGGATAGTTGACAAGGGAGCGTCAATGGCCACCACGAGAATTACATCGCTCGCCGCACCTCGGACTGGAACGGCGTCTGATCCGGCGAGCGGCAAATAATGTTGCACGAGATACATTGCGCGGCCGGCGCCATGTGCTCCACAGAGTTCGCGCCAGGCGGCACGTTCCAGTCCTTCGTCGCCCCCCGCTGCCCACGTCGCACACCAATAGCGCCGCAGATTCTTCACTTCGGCTTCGGATAGATCGGGCTCGAACCCATCGACGAGACACTCGTCAGGGTAGATGCGCACCAGCAGTTGCTTCCGTGTCGTGGTTCCGGTGGTGCGCGTGACAAAGCGAGTTTCCAGCCGGACCGGGAAGAGCAGGATGGGATACTTTGCCTCCAACGCCGGCAGGGCTACGCGTGGATCTGTAAACGGTGCGAGCAGCCCATCGATGCGCGTCAATTCTTCCAGAGCGGACTGCTTGGCAACACGGCGCGCGGTTGCTCGCGCTACGTTGTCATCAATTTGTGTGTTGAGCTCGAGCCGCCGCGTTTGATGGTCCGGGTTGTCCGGATCAAAGCGCCGCGCAAAGTCGCTCGCTTCCCGTCGCAGTGCGCGAAGCCGCTGCTCTTCGGCAACCTGCGCCCGCGCAGCTTCATCACGCGTCGTGCGCGCGGCGTTCATCTGTGGGCGGAGTTCATCTAGATCGGCCATAAAATTACCCGCGTCATCAATGGGGAAGCATTTCGGCTCCGTGAACTGCAACCAACACCGGAAGCTGGTAGAGCACGTAGGCTACGTCTGCCGCGTTGGTATTTCGGTCCCAACGCAACTGCCTGTCTTCATCGTGTTGGTCGATCTCTTGCTGTCCTTCCGAGGTGGGTGGAGCCGTGGTGAGCTGGTGCTCATGCATCGCGGCGTTGATGCGTAACAACCCATTCTCGGTTGTCACGTCACCCCACGCGAGATCGCTCCAACTGTTGATGGGCGCGCCGCCGCGGTCGATGTCTAACCCGAAGCGTGGCTCGCCCGGGCGTTCCTTGATCACAAAGAACCAACCCGCGTCGTCCGTGGCCGGATCGCCTTTCGCTTCCCTGGCCGTCAGGTCAAAACCGAAAAACGTGATGTCAGGATCGACCTTTGCTTCGTAGAGCGGAGTCTTCACCTTGTTCCGCGGCGGATTCGCTTCTTCGGCTTCGGTCAGCGGCACCGGAAGGCGTATCAGGGATTTATCGATGATGCCCGCCGGTCTCTGCCAGTCTGCCTTGTGCGCGTAAATCACCGCAGTCGGATAACGCTTCAACAGTTCACCGCGAATCGACAAGACGACTTCGTCTTTGGGAGGACTACCCGGCGGCTGGCGATTGTCGTGCGCCCCGAGTTCGGACGCAGACGACCAAAGGTGCAGCTTGGGAATATCGTAAAGTTTCTCGCGCAGTGCGTCGGCAGACAGACCTTCAACGTCCTGATAGCCGCTCACGTCCCAGAACTGCCGGAAATAGCTCCCACGCTGGTCGGTGGGATACTCACGCCACAGCAGCTCGCGCGCAAATTCGTGGTTCAGGCCAACCATGTAGCTCTCAATGAATTTCTGATTCGTCTCCAGGAGAGTGATGCTGTCAGCTGGAATCAGGCCGATGTTCGGCAGCAGCAGTTCTTTGCCGATGTCGGCGAGCGGACGGTACATTGCTTCATCGATGCGTGGATAAGCCATGGCTTCGATGAAGGTCTCGCGCATTCCGTCCTTGATGCGTCCAGGTATGCTGACGGTGCGGTAGTAACGGAGCGAAATGGAGCGTGCGGGATTGATTGTGGTGATGGTGCTCACGGCGATCGCGCCAAGGTCGAGCCTGGGGCGAACAACCGACGGATTGGCCACCGCGACCTCGCGATGCAATTCAAACAGCGACGCGAGCGCTCCCTTGAATCTGACTGCCTCAGGGCTATCGGTTGTTCCCGCTCCCGCCGTCGGGTTGACGACGCCAAAGGGCTCGATCGCAAACGTTGGATCCGCAGCCAGCTCAGCTACCGTCGCGGGAGCCTCGTTCTCCGGGCGCATGGCATCGGCGGCGGCGATGTTGGCGGCTTGCCGCCGCAGCCAGAGAAAGAGGCCCACCGCCAGCAGCGCGAACGTGACTGCAATGGGCACCCAGACACCCAGAAGAAACAGAATTAGCGCCAGCAGCAGTAAAATCAGCAACAGCCACCATAGGCTTTTCGGTTTGTTTCGCAGCAAGTCGAGAAGCCAGGCGGGCAAATTGGGCACTAGCGCCCCCGCGACACCAGCCACTGTCGCTCCGCCCGCAGGAATCGCCGCCGGCTGCGCGACGGTGAGCTGGCCATTGTTGAGGCCTTCAACAATGCTACCGGCACGCACTGCCGCAATGTCCGCCGGGGGCAGCGAGCGGATCAAACGGCCGCCGGGCCTGAGCGCGCGCCGCATAGCGACACCGGTCACTGCCAACGGCACACGACTGTCTGACACCCGCTTGCTAACAGTTAAGCCTTCAGCCACCACGCGATCC
>DATLVM010000062.1:0-2201 GCA_035577445.1 Pyrinomonadaceae bacterium | reverse complement strand
TGTTGGCGCGCATGAAAGTCGACTCCGATATATACTGTCATTGGCGTCTCCTTCTGCTAACGCAGATTGTTTATCCAACCGTCAGTCTAACAACTTACGGCAGGAGACGCCTGCTTCATACCATCAAGCGGTAGCGAGCGGAACAAAGACGTCAGCCGGCATGATTTCCTGCCTCGTGGCGTTTCTGTGACGGAGTAGCGCGTTTGACCCGCTCGCTACTGCTCGCGGTTCTGTACCAGCCCGCTTGCCGCCTACCACTCAGGCGTTACATAATGCGCCCGAATTTCTTCAACTAAGGAGTGCCACCATGATTTCTCTCAAACGACTATCGCTTTTTCATCTCGTAATCCTGTTAGGCGCTGGCTGCTGGGGCCACGCTTTTGGTCAAAACCCGCCGTTGGCGATTAAGCCGATTCGACCCAGCCAGAAGGCCGTCGTGATGCAGACGGTTGGCGTCACCGACATCACCATTACTTACAGCCGTCCTGGCGTGAAGGGCCGTCCGATTTTTGCGGATGCGCCGGCGACCATGGAAGCGCGCGCGAAAGGCGAAGCCACTCTAGATAATCAGAACGAGCGCAAGCCCGGCGAGCCGATTGTTCCTTACAATCACGTGTGGCGCGCCGGTGCGAATGAAGCGACGATGTTCCAGGTGACCGACGATGTTTTGGTTAACGGCCAGCCTCTGAAAGCGGGCACGTACAGCATGCACACCATACCCGGCAAAGATGAGTGGACGATCATCTTCAACAGCGATCCCGGGCAGTGGGGCAGCTTCACTTACGACGCAGCGAAGGATACTTTGCGGGTGAAGACCAAGCCTCAGTCAGTAAGCGACAATCAGGAATGGCTGGTTTACACGTTCGATCCCGTCACTGAGAATTCGGCAACCGTAAACCTGCGTTGGGAAAAGATGCGCGTGCCGTTCACGGTTGAAGTCAAAGACGTCAAAGCCGCTTGGCGCAAACATGCGGATGAAATGATTGCGGCGAATCCGACGAACGAGGTGCTGCCGCTTCAGGTCGCGAACATGTATCTAAATCGCGACAAGAACTACGACGAGGCGCTGAAGTTCGTCGAGCAATCGATCAAAGTCAAAGAGACGTTCGCAAATCTTTCGTCCAAGGCTAACATTCTGTGGGGCGCCGGCAAGAAAGACGAAGCGCTCAAGGTTGCCGACGCTGCCATCGCCAAAGGCAAAGCCGACAAAGCCAACACGGCCGCTTTCGAAAAGCGGGTGGCGGACATGAAGGCTGGAAAGATGTAGGTTGGTTTTGACGAACCTCATTCACACCTCGCTTCATCAGTGAGTGAAGTTATTGCCCACCCGAAGAATCTCTCTCGATGGGATGCGGGAGCACACGCTGGACGTCTACACAGTCCCGCATGAGGACTACAGGTGCGATTTCCTGCCGGGCGCTGGTGAGAGAAGAGCAATAACGGCGCGCTTTGAAGGCTTGCTACGCGCCGATTACGGCGATTTGACTCGCCTGCGCATGACGACGAAGGTCGATCCGGAACCAATCACAAGGCCAACCAAGACCAACAAACCGCCCTGTAGCAGGGTTGGGCCGCCGCCACCACTGCCGACAGGGCAGTGTTCCGTTCCCGAGCCCAAGGTAATCTGACACTCGCAATTCTTCTGTACGGGTGCCTTATTATCGCCGCAAATGCATCCGCCCGAGTCTGTGCACGTATCGCCGCTCTTCAGTACTTTGGGATTGGTGGGATCAATCGCCTGCTGAGCTGCCAAGGTGATCGCCATAGCCGCGAATACAGCCGCTAGCCAAACGAATCGTCGCATCGGTGACATGATCTCGTTCCTTTCGGCAATCCTAAGGATTGGCGTATGAGAATTAAATTCGGGGCCGCAGCCGTTGCGGCGTGTGATACGAGGGCCGCAAGCATACCCCTTTCCGGTGTGATGTCAAGGTAGTTGATTCTAAAGGTGAATAACGCAGTCAGTGAATTAAGGGTTTATGTCGACTAGAATGGATGCCAGATGCGTCAATAACATACTTGACGAATCAAGTAACGCCTATTCGTATGCGACTTTCTCCCTTCTCCCTTTGGGGAGGAGGGCCGGGGATGAGGGCTTAGCGCGACCAGCTGCGGAGCAGCGGTGAGAGTTAAGCCCAACGCGAGGCTTTGCGAGCGTTGGGTTACGCACGAAAATTTGTCCAGAGCTGCGGAGCAGCGAT
>DATLVM010000061.1:0-2432 GCA_035577445.1 Pyrinomonadaceae bacterium | reverse complement strand
ACACCGCTCGCGGATTCTACATCCCCCCCGACTCATCAAGAGCAGCCTACTGCTGATAATCGTCTTTGCGGTCGTCATCCTTCTTCATCTCATGCAGACAATCATCTGGGCGGCGTTTTACTATTCGCGACAATTGTTCGCGACCTTTGAAGCTTCTCTCTATTTTTCTCTGAATACTTATACGACCATCGGGTATGGAGATGTCTTGTTGCCGGAACACTGGCGTTTATTGGGGGCGATTGAAGGCTTGTCCGGCGTGCTGTTATGCGGGGTTTCGACCGCGTTCATTTTCGCGATTCTCAACGCGCTATTCCAAATTCGCACGCAAGCCCAGACAGAAGTCTGACGCTGCGGCAAGGTTCCAGGCCTGTCAAAAATGACAGTTACGCATTGCCTGTCATGGAACTAGGCTGCCACTGAATAGAGGATCGCCCGGCGTTTGCTTCGCTTGCGCCGACGGTGGGAAAGGGATCGCCATGCGAAAACAAATAGCGATTGCAGTCTCGATTTTCGTGATGCTGCTAACGTTGGCCGCCGGCGCTGTGGCGCAGCAGCCCGCTTCTTTGGTGACGAACGCCAGCGGTGAAGGCACGATCACACTGGGTAAAGAAGAGTTCAAGATTCACGCGATCGTGGTGAAGCTCTTTGAAGATGGCAAAGCGGAAATCAACCTGATCACCGACATCACAGTTTTTATCGAGGGCTCGTGGTCACGCAGCAGCGAAACTTCGAGGGACCTCGACCTAAAAATCACCGGCAATTCCGTGTCGAACAATATGGATGGCGGTGGCAAGCTGTACCTTAGCGAGGATCGCAAGTCGATCACCGGCCTGAAACTGGAAGTCCTGAACAAGACCAGTAGGAAGGTGATTAAGGCTGACTTCGTCGCGAGGTGATTGACGGTCCGCACGCCCCTGGCGTGCCATCGCTGAAGGTTGCATGCCGGAGGCATGCGTACCCACCCTATTGAGAGAAATCTGGTTCCGATTCTGCAATAACTTATACGCCCGCGCCGGCGCCCCTTTTACATTTCGACTGATACTCCAACCATTAGTTGCCGGCCTGATCGCTATTCGTGCCGGCCTTCGGGATGCGCGCGCAGGCCGGCGGGCCTATTTGTGGTCCATCTATAAAGACTCTGGCGCGCGTCTAAGCTTAATCAAAAATGGTTGGCAGGATATTGCCAGAGTCTTCACGCTGGCGATTGCCATAGATCTGATCTATCAGATTGTCGTGATTGGTTGGATTTACCCTCTCGAAACTCTTGCGCTCGCGGTAATCGTGGCGGTGCTACCTTACCTGGTTGTGCGTGGGCTAACGAACCGCGCCGCTCGTTCAAAGACTTTCCACTTCTCGAAATAATAAAATGGGCCGAGTTAGCCCCCTTCCGCTTCTCGGCCCATTCGGAGGTGTCCTGGTGCAATCTTGTCGCCACAGAATTTGCACTAGACCGCTCCACTTTCGGTGCGAGTTGCTGGTCACAAATCGCACCGTCCTTCCGCCACTGACACGTGCGATTACGCTCGTGAGGCAGCGGCAGGTACGTTGTTTCTACTTCCGCAGCATGGCACCCATGCTGGAGGGAATCAGCAGCGCGGCTAACAAAATGAATTGCCTTGCGCCCGTTCTTCTCATCTTTCCCCTCAGAAAGCGTTGTGTCGACGATGAAGCCACCATCGCCGCATAACTTTTGCCGACTCGATATCCTATTGACAGGCCGAGAGACCGAATACTGTCAGTATTGACAGTTATGTCTTCCCGCGCTCGCGCATACCGTGAAGTTGATTAAAACACCACCTGGACGAATCAAGTCCGCGGGGGGAGAGGCCGGTGCCGCTATGAAGAGACTAATCATCATGCTGCTGATTTTGTTTGCCGCCAGTTCAGTTCATGCCCAGAAAGTTAAGGTGGGCGCCGACCCCAGCGTCGATATTTCGAAATACAAGACTTACGGTTGGGCGACGCCGATGACGATGGGTAATCCCATCATTCTGGCAACAACCATCGAGGCAATCGATGAGGCTTTGGCTGCGAAGGGACTCACAAAGGTCGACACAAATCCCGAACTCACAATTGCGATTTTTACCTCGTCTGATAGTGATTTGCAGGTGGCCTACCCTGGCACTACCCACAATACAGGGTCCGCTCTATCGACCGGCATGGCTGTCGGTACTCAGCGATGGACGATAACCAAAGGAACCTTGATGGTCGACATCGCTGATGCGAAAACAAATAACAGCGTCTGGCGCGCCACGGCGACGCACACGCTCGAGCGTGGGCCGACGGGCAACGTCACCACAGATGCGAAAACGGTGGCGAGACCCATCCGCAAAGCCGTCGAGAAAATGTTCAAGCAGTTCCCACGGCCGAGCTAAAGCAGCGGCGCGACTGCAAGAGTTTTTCGATGATAAAAGGTCGATGAAAGGAACAAC
>DATLVM010000060.1:0-5557 GCA_035577445.1 Pyrinomonadaceae bacterium | reverse complement strand
CGCGCCGAGAAGCCACGGTGTCACGCGCCGGGATCGCGTCTTCTTGATGCTTGAATCTTCGTTGTCTCTCACGGATTGCAGCAAATGGTTTCGGCCTGAAGAATTTCGCGAAAGTTTATCACGCAACGTATCAGAAGCCCGACCATCAGCATGCTGATTAACCGAGTGCCGAATGTGCCGGCATCCGATGAATGGAGCGCGGGCATCCTTGCCCGCAAAGAATGCGAAGCATTCTCAAAGTTTTCGCGCGCCGCGCTCAGGCGGGCAAAGATGCCCGCGCTCCATACAAGGCCGTCTGACTTGCAATGCTAGAATCTGCCAACCGCATGGACGCCTACAACTTCTTCGTCGACGATAAGGGACATCTGCGCAGCGGCTGGCGCCTCGCGATTTTTGCCGTAGCTTTCATCATCAGCGTGCAACTGAGCCATGCGCTGTTCATCAGAACGCTGGCGCTCATGTTGAACCGCTCCAACATTGCAGTTGGAAACAGCAACTGGGGTGTCCTGGCCGGTCACGGGTCAATTCTCTTTTCGGCTCTGATTGTGGGATGGGCGTGCGGAGCACTGCTTGAAGAATTGCCGATCGGTTCACTAGGCATCACGCCGCATCAAGGCTGGCTCAAGAATTTCTCGATCGGATCTTTGTTGGGCGCTGCTTCGTTGCTACTCGCGGCGGGAGTCACCGCAGCGACGCGTGGCGTGAGCTTTAGTTTCGACGTGGCCGGCGCAGGATCGATCAGCCACACGCTCGGCACGTCGCTGCTCGTCTTTGTGTTTGCGGCCGCCGCGGAAGAGCTTCTGTTTCGCGGCTATCCTTTGCAGACGCTGACGCGGGCGAATCTTGCGTGGCTCGGCATATTCTTAACTTCAGTTCCATTCGCCGCGGTTCACTTGAACAATCCGCATGCTGTCCCTGGCTTCACCTTCATCAACACAGCTCTGGCGGGCGTTTGGTTAGCAGTCGCGTATCTGCGCACGAGAAGTTTGTGGTTGCCGCTGGGCTTGCATTGGTCATGGAACTGGGTGCAAGCGTCGGTGTTGGGTTTGCCCGTGAGCGGCATCGAACGTCTTGCGCCTGCGCCTTTATTGAGAGCCGCGAACGCTGGGCCTGATTGGTTAACCGGCGGAGCTTATGGAATTGAGGGCGGCGCTGCGTGTACGATCGCGCTGCTAATTTCGACCTTAGTGATCTGGCGATTGAAACTATTCAGCCGCGCGGACGTAACTGAGCAAGTGTCAGAAGCCCGACCGTAAGGGAGGGCTACTATCGCAAGATGCCCTTTCTAACGGTCGGGCTTCTGACACCCGTTAACACTCTCTCCGCGCATCCCGTCTTAGCCATGTCAGAAGTAATCAAAGAACTTCCGATTGCTCGTACCAAGCTGACAAAAGGCCGGTCCATGATCGAATGTGAAGCCACCGCGGAGATGCTTTTAATGCCAGGAGCCATCCGCTCTCCCGAGAAAACTGACGAGCCAATTGAAGTCGCGCTGGTCCGCGCCGTGCTGGCAGGTGAGCATGATCGTTACGGCCGGCTCTATGAAATGTATGCGCCGCTGGTTCACGGCATCTTGTTGGCCCGAGTGCCGCGCGATGAAGTAGCCGATTTGGTGCAAGACATATTTTTACATGCGCTGCGCAAGCTGCATACATTGCGAGAAGCAAAGTCCTTCGGGCCATGGATCGCAATGATTGCGCGCAATCGCGCCATGGATTTTCACCGCGCGTCTCGCGAAACGATCGAAGTGACTGAGCAGACAGCAGTCGAAAAGCCGCGCGACCGGACTGCTCATGAAGTTCTCAACCTGATTCGCGAGTTACCCGACGCGTATCGCGAGACTCTGGTGCTGCGTTTTGTCGAAGGAATGACGGGACCGGAAATCGCGGCGCGCGTGGGACTAACGCCGGCATCGGTCCGCGTGAACCTGCATCGAGGAATGAAGCTGCTGCGTGAGCGCATGGGAGTGTCAGAAGCCCGAGCGTAAGCCAGGGCTGGTTAAGGAAAGCGCTAGTAAGCGGACAAGGATGTCCGCGCTCCGAACGGAGACTTATGAACGACAATTATCTTTGGGATCGAACCGGCGAGGCGGATGCTGAGGTGCAGAGACTGGAAGAACTGCTCGGCACGCTACGTTACCAGCCGAAGCCACTTCCGATTCCCGCATCAATGAAGATCGGCGGAAAGCGCGATTATTATGCTCCGCTGGCGATCGCCGCAGCTCTGGCCCTGCTCGTACTTGCGGCAGGTATTTGGATTCGCCTGCGCACAGCTCAATCAACCGCGCCGGTCGAAGCTGCGCGCGACACGCGCATCGACTCTGTGCTGCCACCAACAGCACCGCCAATCGCACCTGAGGCCGTGGCAGTTACCAAACAGCCTTCGTCGCCAAACACAGTTCGCCAACCGCAACGAATTGCTGGAACCATTATTCATAAGCCGCGCGTGCGGCGCGAAGAACCGCAGCTAACCACGCAAGAACTGGCGCAGAAAGAACAGCTACTCACAGCGCTGCGGTTGGTAAGCGCGAAATTAAATCTCGCGCAGCGCAAGAGTCAGGGACTTCCCCAGCCAAACATTATTCGCAATCAACACAGGATAGGATGAATCAGCTATGAACAAACTCTTCCGAACAGTTTTCAAATTTGGCCCGGCCCTGCTGCTATTAATCGCGGGCGCCGCGGCGGCGATGGGACAGAGCGCGAAGCTGCAACTCGATCAGCTCGACGTGCTGGCGAACCGCGCCAGTGAGACGGTCGATGTGAAGCTCGATGAACATCTGATGCAGACAACTGCCAAGTTTTTCTCGGGCAGAGATTCGGATGATGCTGAGATTCGCGACCTGATCAAGAACGTCAAGGGCATCTACGTCAAGAGCTTCAGCTTCGAGAAAGAGAACGAGTACTCGGCGGCCGAGATTGAATCAGTCATGTCGCAACTTCGCGGCGGTGGTTGGAGCAAGATCATCGGTGTGACCAGCAAGAAGGACGGCGACAACGTCGAGGTTTATCTGCTGAACATCGGCGATCAGATTAGTGGCCTGGCGGTCGTCAGCGCCGAGCCGAAAGAATTCACCGTCGTCAACGTCGTCGGTCCGATTGACCTGGAAAAGCTGACGAAGCTCGAGGGTTCGTTCGGCGTGCCTTATCTGAATCTGCCGCCGGCAAAACCAAAGACGGATAAAGAAGTGAAATGAAGAAGGCTCTCGTCACTATCGGTCTGTTCGTTTCGCTGGCGATGGCGCTGCCTTCGCCCGTGCATGCTGATCGCGACGGCTTTAGCGATGCCGTGAAAACGATCGAGCACTTCTATCACGTGAAGCACCAGAACATTCCGTTCCTGGCGCGCGCCGGGATGAAAGCGGCGAAGACGGCAGCTAAGATCCGCGGCGGCGAGTACAAGAAACTAGCTGAGGCGGGCAGCGTTCGTGTCGCGTTCTTTGAAGATCAAAGATTCGATTCGCACGGACAGATCGCGAGCTTTAAGAGCGCGATGCAGACTACGCTCGCCGCTGATTGGTCAGCGTTAGTGCAAACGCTGGCGCCTAAAACCGAAGAACAAACTTATGTTTACATTCGCGACGCCGGTAAGGACTTTCACGTGCTGATCATTACGATCGAGAAAACAGAGGGCACCGTTGTGCAAGCGACTGTCGCTCCCCGAATCCTGGCAGAGTTACTCAAGAGTCCTGACGAAATGGGCAAAGCCTTAACCGATGAAGCAACTACCAGCGATCCGTAGGTCTGGGTGCGCACGCCTCTGGCGTGCTTGCCAGGCTGAATAGCACCGCCGGAGGCGTGCGTACCCAGAGGAGAAGTCAATGAGAAGAACATACTCAACCTACATTCCATCGCGATTCGCCGTTGTTTTGTTGCTGGGCCTGCTCTCTGCGCCGGCAATCCTGGCTCAAGAAGTCGCCGACACGATCAAGATTCGCACGCGCGTCGTGTTCATGGATGCGCTGGTGAAGGATAGGAAGAGCGGGACACCAATTACCGATCTCAAGCCGGAGAACTTCGAATTGTTCGACGACGGCAAGCCGCGGAAAATCTCTTACTTCAATAGTGAAGGTCAGGCGCGCAAGCCGCTCGCCATGGTCCTGATTCTCGATCTGCGTGACGACGGGGCCGGCAGATTTCTCAAGCGCGATGAAGTGCGCGCGGCGATCGTCGATGAATTGGTGAAGCTTCCGCCGGGTGACGAGGTCGCCATTCTCGCCATCAATTTGAATTCAGTTGACGACAAAACCGCAGTTATCAGAAACGGCAAGGCGATGTGGCTTACGGAGTTCACGCGAGATCGAGCCCAACTTGAAAAAGCTCTCGCGCGAATACCTGCCCTGGTAGCTCCGGTGCCGGAGCCTGACAAGAAAGACGCTGACAAGAAAGATCCGAACAGTCCTGATCGCGAAAGTAGTGCAAGCATCAGCGTGAGTTCGGACACGGACAAAAACAAGTCTGACGATTCAGCAACCAGCCCCCAGGACAAACCCAAAGAAAACGACGTGGTCGAGACCGAGACGATTAAGGGCAAGAACGGTGCTACCGTTACGCGTACGATCAAAAAGGATGGATCGGTAAACATCACACGCACGAGCAGCAGCGGCAAAGTGAACATTCAGTTGGACAACATCTACGACATGGCCGGAGCGACGCGCGACGCCACGCATATCGTCGAAGAGAAACGGCCCAACTCGCAGGCCGCAATCGTATGGTTGTCCGATGGCATCGCGCCAATCTTCAAAGAGGACGTGGGCGCGACTGAACAAATCCTGATTCGACAGAATGCGATCTTCAACACTCTCAACGTAGACATGCGCACGCTCTACAAATTCCTTTTGCCGCTGGGCCAGCCGCTGATCGGGTGGACGGGACTCAGCCTTGCCGGGGGCGCAAAACATTTGGCGCAACAGAGTGGCGGTGAAACCGTGCACGTCAGCCGCGTCAAAGATTATGGCTCAGGCCTGGCGCGCGTAATCGGCAACCTGAACGCGCGTTACAACCTCGGCTTCAAACTCGAAGAAGACGAGAAAGACGACGGCCGCTTGCACGAACTCGTGCTGCGCGTAAAAGTAACCGATGCGAAAGGCAAGCCGCGCCGCATCGATGTCAGTTCGCGCCGCGGCTACTACATGCCCAAGTCTGATGGTGAGCAAACTGCCGCCTCGCGCAATTGAGTAGCATCGTCACGAACGAATCGGTAGAATAGCTTCGTCACCGGCCCGTTAAGCGACCTCGCTCAAGGGGCATGATCACCGATGAAGCTATTCACCCTCGAAGAGGCAAACTCAATTCTGCCGAGCGTTCGCGCCATTGTCAGATCAATTCAAAAATCACATCGCCGCGTCGCCTCGTTCAATGCCAAAGCCAGACATGCAGCCGAAGGCGCGGAAAGCGGCGGTGGCGGCATGCCTGAAGGACGACAATACGCCGAACTTCTGGTCGACTTATCAACCCACACTGAAAAACTCGAAAGCCTCGGAATTCAACTCAAAGACTATCGCCAGGGCCTGATTGATTTCCCGTCAATGCGCGATGGGCGCGTCGTGCTCCTGTGT
>DATLVM010000059.1:0-3379 GCA_035577445.1 Pyrinomonadaceae bacterium | reverse complement strand
GATGTTTTCAGTCTCGGCGGGTGAGCTTGAAGCCAAAGATGAGGCGGCACACTTAAGCCCGCCGGAAACTATCGCCCGATACGGAAGTATGTCCGGCGTGCAATTCTCCGGTGAGGGAGCGCCAAAGCTCTCCGAATACATCAGAGACTCGGCGGATCAAACCGTGTCTGAAGGATCGAGAGCACAAATCATTAACTCGCTTGATGCCGCGCGCAGTTCTGACGCTCTTGCGGGTTCAATTGCGGCATTGGCTCTGAAAGATTATCGAGAAGGGAAGGCCGTCAAACCGGAAGACTTGCATGCAGTCTACGTTCGTCCTTCGGACGCTGAAATCAACGAACGATGGCAACAGCAGAAACAGCAGCCACAACCGCAAGCCTGAATGTTCAGATCGATCACATGACTGAGCATGACTTGCTCGAAGTCTGCCAGATTGAGGGTTTGAGCGATCTGAGCGCCTGGGGTTGGGACGCCTATCATAAAGAACTGCAGGTCGCGCCTGAGACTGTTATGCTGGCCGCCCGGCTGAATCCGCCGATTGATGGAATTGAAATAGCCGGATTCATCGTGGCTCGCGTAATCGCAAGCGAACTTCACGTGAACAACGTAGCCGTTCGGCCGGAATTCCAACGGTTACATCTCGGCCTGGCGCTGCTGCAAAGAACCATCGTACAGGCGAAACAGCGCGGCGCTAGAGTGGCCCATCTCGAAGTTCGCGCCGGCAATCAAGCCGCTCAGGAACTGTATCGTCGCTGTGGTTTTAGAGAGGTAGGCCGACGAAAAAGGTACTATCGGAGCCCTACCGAAGATGCTCTGCTAATGAGTCTGTCGCTGTAATGGTCGCGCCCCGCTCACTGAAATTCCGTCGGCGCGCCGTGACCCGGGTCACAGTCAAAATCAGAAGTTAAATTAGTGTTACATTCGATCTTGATCTGCGATATGGGTTGCGCTAACATTTCGAGCATGCAGAACTGCCCCAGGCAATTCTCACAGCTCGGCACTTTCTTTCCAACCCAATCAATCGAGAGGAGAATACTGATATGGAAATGACAAAGGCGGACAGCCTCAAAGAGGAGTTGATGGCGAGCAATCCCGAATTTAGGGAGCTTGCTCGCGAACACGGGCGTTACGAAGAGCGTTTGAGCGAATTGTCCGCACTTGCATATCCCAACGATGAAGAGCAGTTGGAAGAGGTCACGTTAAAGAAGAAAAAGCTTGCCTTAAAAGACCAGATGTACTCGTTGATGCTGCAGGCCGAGAAATCCAGCACTGCGCATTAAGTTTCGCAGGCGCGCGGATTGCCGCGCGCTTTGCTTTCTAATATCCTTTGAAGCGGGGCCGACAGGCATCTGTTGCGCCCCGTTTTGTTGTTATGGTACGCACGCCTCTGGCGTGCTTTGAGGGCAGTCGGGACGACTGTGTACCCAGCGTGCTTTTGAGGGCAGTCGGGACGACTGCGTACCCAAGATGGTTCGCGACGGAATTCCATACGTAGTTTTTCCAGGACTGATCGCGCTTGCCTTGATCATCGCGGCCGTGCTCTGGGTCCCGGTACTTTGGATTGGGGTGGTCGTATTTTTGGCGCTGACGGGCTTTATGGCTTTCTTTTTCCGCGACCCGCGCCGATCCATTCCACTCGAGCCGGGAGTCATCGTGGCTCCGGCAGACGGGAAAGTCACGATTGTCCGCCCGGCAGATGGCCATCACGCTGAATCGCTGGTCAGCATTTTTCTTTCGCCGCTTGATGTCCACATTAACCGGTCTCCCATCGAAGGCGAGATCGTCGATATTGCCCACAAAACGGGCAAATTTGTGATGGCCACGCGCGAAGATGCCCGTTTGCTGAACGAGCAGAACGCTCTTACCATCGCCGGCAACGACATCACCGTTAAGTGCGTTCAGATTGCGGGCGTGCTGGCTCGGCGAATTGTCTGTTGGAAGCAGCGCGGCGAGAGGGTAAAATGCGGGGAACGTTTTGGCATGATCAAGTTCAGCTCGCGGACAGACTTGCTTATGCCGTCTAATGTTGAAATCCTGGTGCGCGAAGGAATGCACGTTCGCGGCGGCGAGACCATAATCGCCAGAGTCAAAAATTGAGCTTTCCACGGCTACAACCCGGCACGCATCTCGGCCCCGCGCCTGCGCCTCCGAAACGCAAGGGCCTGCGGAAGGGCGTCTACATCGTCCCATCGTTTTTCACCGCGCTGAACATTCTGGCCGGATTCTATTCGCTCATGACGACGATGAGCGCGTTTCGATTGCTCGGCATCGGCGGCCCACAACAGATTAAAGAAGCTACTGATCGTTTCGATCTGGCGGCGCTGGCTATTGGCTGGGCGTTCGTATGCGACATGCTCGACGGACGCATCGCTCGCATGACGAAGAGCACCACCGAAATCGGAATTCAACTTGACTCACTCGCCGACATCGTCTCGTTCGGATTGGCGCCGTCGATCCTGGCGTACGTCTGGAGCTATGGAACAACGCTCCAGGAGTGGACGAACATGCGACAAGCCGCGTGGTTCGTCTCGTTCATGTTTGTGATTTGTGGCGGATTCAGACTAGCGCGATTCAATGTTCAGGCTTCGCGTCCAAGACCTTTGGCTGAAGGGACTCCAAAAGTCGATAAGAAGAGCTTCGTCGGCATGCCCATTCCCGTCGCCGGCTGCATGATCGCAGCGATCGTTCACTTCGCGCCAACGCCAATAAGATACATTCCCAACAAGCCGAACCTGATTGCCATCCTCATGATGATTTTGGTCGCGTTCCTTGGCCTGCTGATGGTCAGCACCTTGCGCTTCACGAGTTTTAAGTCAATTGGGACTGGGCGCAGAGATGCGCGCCTCGTCATCGCCCTGATTGGACTGGTCGGATTGCTCTATCTTTACTCGCAGTACGTGCTGTTGATTCTCGTCACGGGCTACATCGTCCACGGACTATTATGGCGAGGAGTGACTTCGTTCACGCGCCGATCAACTGACAAGACCGCCGACATCCGCCAGGCGTAGTTTCCTCAGCGACTCTAAGTCCCTTGGCTTTCAAGAGAGTTGTTCTTTCTTCGTCCGCAAAGCGGACTGGATGGTAATAGCCCAGCGCTTTAGCGCTGGGTATGCGTCGAAGAAATGGGAATAACATACTTGAGTAATCCACAGCATTTTAAGCGTCACTTGAGTCAGTTGCGCAATCAGCTGCGGAGCAGCGGCCAGAGCTCCGGCCCAAGGCGAGTCTGCGAGCCTTGGGGTAGACAGTCACCGTAATTTCGGAGCCGCGGAGCGGCGATAGAATTCTTGCATGATTTGTACCTCGCGACCCGATTGAGTCAATCGCTGCTCCGCAGCTCTGGACAAATTTTCGTGCGTAACCCAACGCTCGCAAAGCC
>DATLVM010000058.1:0-20554 GCA_035577445.1 Pyrinomonadaceae bacterium | reverse complement strand
TCTTGAAAATAGATGAGTCCTTCAGCCGCGAATCTTTGGAGCGCAGGCATCGGGAGCGCAGGCATCGAACCGGGGTCCCCGGCGCGGCAGCCGCGCTGGGGTCGGCGGGCCTGCGGTTCACCGGCATCCCTGCCGGTGTTTTCGTTTGCACGAGGGAGCCGGGAAACTCGCCACCCACCCGGCGCAATTTTCGATTCGATCAAGTCAGCGCCATCCGCCTTGAGTTCACCGATTATTTTCCCAGGCGAGTCGCGAGCCTTCGCCGTAAATCGAAACGCCAGCGCGGCCGATTCGTTGTTGGCGCGCGCGATTGCGGCTGCTTCGCCGGCGCCAAATTGCGAGGTCCAACGCTTAATCAACCAACGCGGATGAGAAGTTGCGATAACGAGCTTTTCAGTTTCGTCCGCTGCCTTCGCCGCGGGATCGTAATTCTGTTCGCGCGTTACTCGTCGCAGCACCGCGTTGACAAAGGTAGCCGCGGATTTCACCCGCGCCGCCTTCACCAGGTTCACTGATTCATTCACAGCCGCTGACTCGGGAATGCGCGTGAGAAATCGCACTTGATAAACCCCAAGCCTCAGCGCCAGCGCAACCGGTAAATCGAGCTTCTCAACTTCGCGCGAAGCAAAATGCTCGATCGTTCGATCCAACCACAACTGATTTCGCAGAACTCCTAATACGAGTTCATGAGTCAGCGCCCGGTCTTTCGAGTTGAGTCCGTCATCGGTCGCGGCGAGCAGAGCAGAGGAGTATGCGCCTTCTTCTTCGACGCGCCGGAGAATCTCAAACGCGGCGCGTCGTGCAGGCGAAACTTTCATCGTTGATTGGAAACGCTAAGCCACGAATTGCACGTCGACTTCGTGTGGAATGATGCCGCGTTCGTGACCTTCGCGCAGGAGGCGCCGCACGGCTTCGCGGCCGCGCTCGGTGTAATCAAGCGTGAGGTCGTTTACCCACATCGCGACGAAACGATCGGCGAGCGCCGGATCCATCTCGCGCGCAAATTGCAGGGCGTACTGCAAAGCATCCTCGCGATTGTCGAGCGAATAGCGAATGCTCTCTTTCAACAGACTCGAGACTTCGCGAATCGTCTCTTCGCCAAGCTCACGTCGTATCGCGTTGCCGCCCATCGGCAAAGGCAGACCGCCGGTGTGTTCATGCCACCACTCGCCGAGGTCGAGGACTTTGCGCAAACCGTGATCCTCGTAAAAGAGTTGTCCTTCATGAATCAACAAGCCGGCGTCAACTCGCTTTTCGGTGACGGCTTCGATGATCTGATCAAACGGCACGACTTCGTATTTGAAGTTCGGCGTGTGAATGCTCAGGGCGAGAAAGGCACTGGTCAAAGTGCCTGGCACGGCGATCGTGATCCTCGAGATGTCGGCCGGATCGTATTCTTCAGTCGCCACGACGATCGGTCCGTAGTTGTCGCCGATCGAAGCTCCGTGCGGCAGCAGCGCGTACTTGTCGGCGATATACGCATACGCGTGAAAGCTGATCGCCGTCACGTCGTACGTGCCCTTGCGCGCTTCTTCGTTCAGCGTCTGAATGTCTTTGAGCACGTGTGTGAATTCCAGATCGCCGGTGTCGATCTTGTGCGTCGCCAAACCGTAGAACATGAAGGCGTCGTCTGAGTCAGGCGAGTGTGCAAGTGAAATTGTTCGTTGTTCTGTTGCTGTAGTCATAGAATTTCGGGTACGCGCTCCCTGGAGCGCCAGCACGCCGGAGGCGTGCGTACCGCCTTATGCAATTGCTACGTTCTCAATTCGGTTGTACACAGTGTCGCGTTCGACCGCTTCAAATCCCGCTTCTTCGATCAAGCCGATCAATTCCGGCTTCGTCATTCTCACTTCGTTATTCGATTCGACTGAGTAACTCTCCGTCAACTCACCGCCCTCGGTGATCGTGCCGTCGATGTCATTCGCGCCGAAGTGGAGCGCGACTTGTGCGAGACGTTTGCCCAGCATCACCCAGTACGCTTTGATGTGCGCAAAGTTGTCGAGCATCAGCCGCGACACCGCCATCGTCTTCAGCGAATCGATGCCCGAAGGACCGGGCAGATGCGCAAGCTGCGTGTTCTCGGGATAAAACGCCAGCGGGATGAAGCATTGGAAGCCGCCGGATTTGTCTTGCTGCTCGCGCAAACGCACCATGTGATCGACGCGATCCTCGATCGATTCGATGTGACCGTAGAGCATCGTCGCATTCGTCTTTAATCCTGCTGCGTGAACTTCGCCGGCGAGATCAAGCCACCGCTGCGCGTCGCATTTATGCGAACAGATCATCGAGCGCGTCGGCTCGCGGAAAATCTCGGCGCCGCCGCCCGGACATGAATCGAGGCCGGCATCCATCAACTGATGAATCACGTCTTCATCGCTCATCTTGTAGAAGCGCGCGAAGTGATCGAGTTCGACCATCGTGAACGCTTTCAAATGAAGCTGCGGATACTGCTTCTTCAGCGACGCCAGCAAATCCGTGAAGTAGCTGAACGGCAGTTTCGTGTTGAGGCCGCCGGTGATATGTAACTCAGTCGCGCCTTCACTTACCGCTTGGCCGGCAATCTTCAGAGAATCGTCGATGTTGTGCGTATAAGCACCCGGCTGGCGCGGCGTGCGATAGAAACCGCAGAACTTGCAGTCGACGTAGCAGATGTTCGTCGGATTGAGGTGGCGATTGACGTTGAAGTAAGTCGTGCGGCCGTGATTTTGCCGGCGCACCGTGTCGGCGAGTTTGCCCAGCGCATTGAGGTCGTCGGTATGGAAAAGGGCCAGGCCGTCATCGAAAGACAGGCGCTCGCCGGTTCGCACCTTTCCGGCAATTTCGTTTAGTTTGGCATCAAAAGATAAATGCACTTCAGTCTCCTGCTTTCCATAACGCTTGCACGTCAAGCGTAAATCCCGGCAACAAAGGCTCACCGGAGATCTCGCTGGGATCGTCCATGGTTTCGACCGCTGCATTCAGCCGGTAGACATAAATCTTCTTCTCGAAGGGATCGATGAGCCAGCCGAGCTGTGCGCCGTTCGCCAGGTACTCTGCCATTTTGTTCCGCAGCTCATTCAGACGATCGCTTGGTGAGCGCAGCTCGATAACAAAATCGGGACACAACGGAGGAAACTGCTTTCGCTCGTCATCAGATAACGCATTCCAGCGCTCAAATCTGACCCAGGAAACGTCAGGCATTCGGTTGGCCCCGTTGGGAAGACGGAACTCGGTTGACGAAACAAAACCTTTGCCGGTGCCGTCTGTCTCGACCCAACGTCCAAAGTTTGTTGTCAGATAAAAGTTCTGGGCGCCGGTCTTTCCCCCAGTTGGGGACATGATGATGAGGTCTCCTTCCGCTGTGCGCTCAATACGAAGGTCGGGGTTACTTTGACAGAACTCGATGTATTGCTCGTCGGAGACTTTGCCTACGAACGGGAAATAGACGTCGCGTCCGTCCTGCAAATTCATTACTGCGCTCACTTCGTTTCTCCTTATCGTCGAAAGAAAACTGCGCTCCCAAAAGTCACCAACAGAATCACGCTCACAAAAGCATTCGTCGTAAAGAATGCCGCATTCAATCGGCTCAAATCGTCGGCACGCACCAGCGTGTGCTGATAAATCAAGAGCGCGCCCGTCGCAATCACGCCTACGACTGCCAGCATTCCGAGGTTCGTCAGAAAGTATAGCGCAACGAGCGTCGCGAACGCTCCCGCGTGCAGGGCCCGCGATATCCAAAGCGAGCGCGCAATGCCAAACCGGGCGGGAATCGAGTACAAACCTTCTCGTCGATCAAATTCGTAATCCTGGCACGCGTACAGCACGTCGAAGCCGGCCGTCCACAGCATCACTAACAACGAAAGCAGCAACGGAGTCGGGCTGTCGATCGCGCCGCGCACCGCAACCCAGGCGCCAGTCGGGGCGATCGCCAGGCACCATCCCAGCACCAGGTGCGAGAGCAGCGTCCATCGTTTCGTGTACGAGTAAAGAATGAGACTCGCCAAAGCGACCGGCGATAGCCAGAGCGTGAGACGATTTAGCATCGCGGCGGAAACGAAAAAAATCGCCGCGCTAACGATTGTGAATCCCCAAACGAATCCGACTGACAGCGCGCCGCTGGGAATCGCGCGAACTTTCGTGCGCGGATTGCGGGCGTCGTACTCACGATCGGCGATGCGATTGAAAGCCATCGCCGTCGAGCGCGCGCCGATCATCGCGATCGTGATCCACACGAGCTGCCACGATGTCGGAACTCCCCTCGCCGCCAGCACCGCGCCGAGAAAAGCAAAGGGCAGCGCGAACAGCGTGTGCTCGATCTTGATCATCTCGAGCGTCGTGCGAATGTTTCTCGTCAGCGTTGCCATTTCAAAACTCAAAACTCAAAACTCAAAACTCAAGACTCAAGACTCAAGACTCAAGACTCAAGACTGTTGCTCGCCCTTCCACCTTGTCGCCGTGTCATGCGGAATTCCAAACTGATCGAGAATTCTGAAACATAGGTGATCGACCAGCGCTTCGATCGTCTGTGGCCGGTGATAGAAGCCTGGGCTCGCGGCGACGATGTGCGCGCCCGCGCGCGACAGCTTCAGCATGTTCTCCAGATGAATCGCGTTGTAAGGCGTCTCTCGCGGCACGATTACAAGTTTGCGGCCTTCCTTCAAAGTCACATCCGCGGCGCGGTGAATCAGATTCGTTCCTGCGCCCGACGCAATAGCCCCCAGCGTTCCCATCGAACACGGCACGATGATCATGCCGGCTTGCGGATGCGATCCCGAAGACGGCGTCGCAGCCATGTTGTCGAGCCGATGCAATCGCACGACTTTCGATTCAGCCGGCAATCCAATCCATTCGTTGATCTTCCTTTCGTCGGCCGCGCGCAAATCGAAACCCAGCTCGACCATCGCCACTGTCTTAGCGGAGTCGGACAGAATCAGATTGATCCGTTCGACCACGCCGCTCGCCGCCAGGTGCGTCAGAGTGCGATGCGCATAGATGCTGCCCGAGGCGCCGGTGATTGCGACAGTTAATTCCATGAAGAGGGAAACTCGCTGGCCGCGATCTTACGTTTGTCGAATGGCAATCGCAACACCGGGCCCTATTTCACTTTGCGCTCCTTTGCGACTTTGCGTCTTGGCGCGAACCAGCCCTTTTCGCACGGTCAACCCTCTCGCAAAGACGCGAAGGCGCAAAGAAACGCAAAGTAGAGCACGACAACACGCGGCGAAATTCAGCTGCGGTTGCGCGATCAATGCTAGAATGCCGCAAATCGGCTGCCCCTAGCACGCGCTCTCGCGTACGCAGCGATGACAAAGTCGATCACACCCAAACGCCCGTCAGCCAAATTAAAAACTTCAGCTAAGCCGATCCGGTTGAGCGCGTTTGCGCGCCGCCTGTTGATGGCCTGGCGCGGCCTTGAATTACCGGTCAACAACGCCGCTGTGATCGTCGCCGTATCGGGTGGCGCGGATTCGGTCGCGTTGCTTGCAGGGCTGGATGAATTAATCAAATCGCAGAAGCTGGACGTTCGCCTTATCGTGGCTCATTTGAATCATAAGTTGCGAGGCGAGGCGAGTGACGCGGATGCGCGTTGGGTTTCGAAGTTTTCGCGTCAACTCGGATATCAATTCATTGGCAGGAGCGTTGACGTTAAGAGATTGTCGAAACGCACCAGCGACAATCTCGAACAAGCCGCGCGTCGCGCGCGATACGACTTCCTGAAAAGGAGCGCAACATCTCATAAAGCGAAGCTGGTTCTCACGGCACACACGTTGGACGATCAGGCGGAAACAGTGCTTCTGAATCTGTTGCGCGGAAGTGGAACGGATGGCCTCGCGGGCATGGAGCCGGTCAGGAAATTTGATCCGAAGAGTGATCTGATTGTCGCCCGGCCGTTGCTCGGATGGGCGAAACGCTCGGATACGGAAAATCTCTGTCGCGCGCGCGGGATCGACTTTCGCTTAGACCAGATGAACGCTAACGAAGCATTCGCGCGCGTTCGGGTGCGAGCTCAATTGCTCCCATTGCTGAAGACGTTCAATCCGAAAGCTGAGGAAGCTATCAGCCGCGCGGCGGAAATCCTTCGCGAAGACAATTTGGCCCTGGAAGCCGCGGCCGGGCGATTGATTGAGTATTCGGGCGCTGCGCCTTCAAGTTCGAATCAGAAGCAGGCTGCGATTCGGGCCGACCTCCTGCGAATTGCTCAGCCCGCGCTGCGACGGCGCGCGCTCAGGCAGTGGCTCTCAGTCAACCGCGGCGACTTGCGCCGGCTCGAGCGAGCGCACATCTCTGCAATCGAAAACCTTCTGTTTAGCCCGAAGAGCGGACGCCTGGTCGAGTTGCCGGGAGGCGGTGTCGTGACGCGAAAGGCCGGCTGTTTACATTACGACGGCAAAAAGCGAGAAAGGCGAACTAAAAAGCGAACTCATACGTAATAACCCAAGCTTCAGGGCAGGCACCGTCGCAGCAGATAGGGGCATCATAAGAAGTCCGCCGCGGCCAGGGCTGAAGGCGTCAAAAGATGTTGAGGCAGCCATGATTGGCGGCCTCTTACAAGAACAGCCGATTTAAGGTATTATCGGCTTTGGAGGCATCGAAGATTTGAGTTCTACCGCACGACAAATAATTTTCTGGGTCCTGATCATCGCGGGCGCGTTGTTGATTTATAAGCTCGTGAATCCGGGCAGCAAGAACACTGCGAATATCGATCTCACACAACTCGATCAGAAGATCAAAGAGAAATCACTCAAGCAGGTAATCGTAAAGCAGAGTGAGGTTGTCGCCGTCGATAAGAATCCACCGAACGTCGAGTATCACATTGCACTAACCAATACCAACACCCAGAACGACGTGTTGAAGGCGGCGCGTGAAATCGATCCATCCGACGGAAAGCCACGCGTCGACAAAGTTGATGATGAATCCGGCAGCAGCAGTTATCTGTGGCCGGCGCTTTATTATCTGCTGCCGTTCCTGCTGATCTTTGGGTTCTGGATTTTCATGCTGCGCCAGATGCAGTCGGGCGGCAACAAAGCTCTGTCGTTCGGTAAGTCGCGCGCGAAGCTGCTTAGCAATCAACAGAAGCGCGTCACTTTCAAAGACGTCGCCGGGGTTGAAGAAGCCAAGGAAGAACTGCAGGAGATCATTGAATTCCTGAAGGAGCCGCAGAAGTTTCAAAAGCTCGGCGGCCGTATTCCCAAAGGCGTTTTGATGATGGGCCCGCCGGGAACCGGCAAGACCTTGCTGGCGCGCGCAATTGCCGGCGAAGCCAACGTGCCGTTCTTTTCAATCTCCGGTTCCGACTTCGTCGAAATGTTCGTAGGCGTCGGCGCTTCGCGTGTACGCGACCTGTTCGAGCAGGGCAAGAAAAACGCGCCGTGCATTATCTTCATCGACGAGATCGACGCCGTAGGTCGTCATCGTGGCGCAGGCCTCGGCGGTGGACACGACGAGCGTGAACAGACACTGAATCAGTTGCTTGTCGAAATGGATGGCTTCGAATCAAACGACGGCGTGATTCTGATCGCTTCGACGAACCGTCCTGACGTTCTTGATCCGGCGTTGTTAAGGCCCGGTCGATTCGATCGTCGCGTCGTTGTTTCGCGTCCAGACGTTCGTGGCCGTGAAGGCATTCTGAAAGTTCACACGCGCAAGATTCCGCTCGGCGAAGATGTCGACATCTCAGTCATCGCGCGCGGCACTCCGGGATTCACCGGAGCTGACCTCGCGAACCTCGTCAACGAAGCGGCACTGAACGCGGCGCGCTACAACAAGAAAGTTGTGGCGATGTCGGATTTCGAGTTGGCCAAGGACAAAGTCCTGATGGGCGCTGAACGCAAATCGATGGTCATTTCGAATGAAGAGAAACGCGTCACGGCCTTTCATGAAGCCGGCCACACGCTCGTCGGTTTGAAAGTTCCGAACGCCGATCCGGTGCACAAAGTCACAATCATCCCGCGCGGCATGGCGCTGGGCGTAACCCAGCAATTGCCCGAAGGTGATCGTCACAACTATACGAAGGAATACTTGCTCGGCCAGATTTCGATTCTGATGGGCGGCCGCATCGCCGAAGAGACTTTTCTCGGCAACATCACCACCGGCGCGTCGAACGACATCGAGAAGGCAACCGAACTCGCCCGCGCCATGGTGTGCGAGTACGGTATGTCCGAACTCGGCCCACTGACGTTCGGCAAGAAGGAAGAACAAATTTTCCTGGGCCGCGAGATTGCGCAACACCGCGACTTCTCGGAAGAGACGGCGATTCGCATCGACTCAGAGGTGCGTAAGATCGTGACCGAGCAGTACGAGCGCGCCGGGAAGATCATCAGCGAAAATCGCGACACGATGGTGCGTCTGGCAGAAGCCCTGCTCGAGCATGAGTCGCTCGACGGTGTGCAGATTCGTCGCATCGTCGCGGGATTGCCGCTGGACGATACGACCCAATCACCTGAACCAAGCAGTCAGCAGGAACTGCCGGGCACCAAGGAAAAGGCAGAGACGAAACCGCTGAAGCCAATCCTGCCGCCAATTACCGGAGGCACACCAGCGCCCGCGTAACCTCTGTCCGACAAGCTTCAGCTTGTCGCGCGAAACTAATCGACAAACTAAAGTTTGTCGGACAACACAAAAGGCGAGAGTTAATAGCTCTCGCCTTTCTTATTTATTAAGACTCCTATTGAATGGGCGGTGAGAGTTCCGCCAGCACGTTCTGGATTTCGATGCGGTCGCCTTTGGGAAACACAACGCGTCCGCCAGTCTCTGTGGTCAGTGACGTAAGCAGCTTTATCGCCTTCTAACGTTTTCCACCTCCCAGCTCTCGGACCAATCCGATTGCATACACGCTCATCTTGTCGTCCTTTAGCTTACGGACAAGCTCCTGCTGCTTTTCAGTGCTCACCCTGTCTTCGCCGTCAGTGATCAAGATGATGATCCTGTCGGTTGCTCCCGCTTGCGCGCGCAAACGCTCATCCATGAATTCGATCGCATCGAGCAGAGTTGTCTGTCCGCCCTGGACGTAGAGGCCGTCTATTGTTCGATTAAGTAACCCTTCGTCTTGGGTGTGCTCGATTCTTGCCACGGCCACCGCTCGCGAACCGGGACCCATCCCTGAAGAATCGAAACTGAAAATCGAAATGGGCCCGTGATCGTGCACCTGATGAACGAGAGCCTTGGTGAGAACGTTGACGATACCAAACTGGGATCTCATCGATCCGGTACTATCGACGAGGATGCCGTATTCGAGCTTCTTGTTCGCTTGAGCGATGCAAACTGGCGGAAGCGCGAACAGAATGATGCTGGTTAGCAGGAGAAAAATTCTTCGACGCATTATTACCGGCGCCATCATACGCTCGATGATTGCACGATCCCAATGCCGGGCTGCTTCGTTGCTTTACTTTTCCTGATTCCTCTCTTACCTTCGCGCTCACCATGGTTGAAACCGCGGACGTCGTCATCATCGGCAGCGGGATTGTCGGCTCGAGCGTCGCGTATCATCTCGCGCAACAAGGCTGTACCAATGTGCTCGTGCTTGAGCGCGAGGCGCATCAGGGCAAGGGCTCGACGGGGAAGAGCATGGGCGGCGTGCGCGCGCAATTCTCGACTCCGGTCAACATTCAGATGTCGAAGTACTCGATCGACTTCTTCTCAAAGTTCGATGAAGTCGTCGGTCACCCGGCGGATTATCGCGCGCACGGCTATCTGTTCTGCGCGACGAATGAAAAGCATGTCGCTTACCTCAAAGCGAATATGGAGCGTCAGCAAGCGCTCGGTGTGACTAACGTTGAATGGATTGGCCCACCAGACATCGCGAAGATCGTGCCGCAGCTGCGGGTGGACGACATTCTTGGCGGCACGTTCTGTCCGACGGACGGCTTTGTCGATCCGCACAGCGTGATGATGGGCTTCATGCTGAACGCGAGAGAAAAGGGCGTGCGGTTGTGGCTGGACACGGCAGTGACAGGAATTGAAACTGAAGCTGGGAGCGCGGACGTCCTCGTCCGCAATGAGCGCGAAGCGCGAAAGAGTGACGAGCAGCGGACGAAGACGTCCGCGCTCCCAGCAGGAGAGACGCGCAAGATTACCGGCGTTCACACCTCGCGCGGATCCATCTCAACCAAAATCGTCGTTAACGCCGCGGGCCCCTGGGCAGCACAAATCGCAGAAATGGCCGGCGCCGAATTACCCGTCGAACCTCTGCGTCGCCAACTCGTTCCGACCGAGCCTTTCGATCAATTGCCGCAGCGGTTTCCGATGGTGATCGATATGTCTACAGGCTTTCACTTTCGCCGTGAAGGGAAGGGAATTCTGCTCGCGTGGAACGATCCGAACGAGACGCCAGGGTTCAAAACTGAATTCGATACAACTTTTGTCGAAAAGATTCTGACGCATGCGGCTTCACGCGTGCCGGTGCTCGCTGAAGCCGGTGTGAATCCCCGTCGCGCCTGGGCCGGACTTTATGAAATGACACCCGATCATCATGCGATCATCGGACCCGCACCTAACGTTCAAGGTTTGTATTTCGTCAACGGCTTCAGCGGCCACGGCGTTATGCATTCGCCGGCGTCAGGCTGCATCACCGCGGACCTTGTTCTAAAAGGACATTCCGATCTGGTTAACGCAAAGCAACTCGGCGTTGAAAGGTTTAAGGAAGGAAGGTTACTGGAAGAGACGGCGGTTTTGTGACGATTAGCGGCAGGATATGAGACATGCATTTGATCGAAAGCCGTAGAAGGATGCGACAACCTCCGCGTCACCCGCCGCCACGCGAGTTATCATCCCGTTACCGTCAACTGTGGCAACTCCGGAGTTAGTTGAAGTCCATTCGGCTTTGAAGACTGTCTCGTCTCCTTTGAACTGCTTGCCCGAACTGTCTTTCAGAGAGCACGTCAATCGGAGTCGTTGTTTACCTCTCCCTTGAGCAAGGGCGCGACTTTCGGAAAGCATAGTCTGGTTCCCCGCCAGGCGTAGTCGCGCAAACCATCGATGGCGGTCCATGTTGGATGGTAGCGTTGATAGATGTCGTCCACTTCCAGCTCACCCCAACTGCCGTCGGCGTTCTGTGAGCTAAGAAGGTAATTAACGCCTTTGCGAATGAGCGGGTGGTTTGGCGCGAGGCCGAAAGACTTTAGCGAGTCCAGAAACTCGCCCATGCCTTCCGGATCCTCCATCTGGATCATCGTGGACAGATTTTGTTTCAAGAAGGAGTACTCGAAAGGCAGCCAGTCTGACGACAGCTGATAACGACTGTACGCATTAAGAGTGTAGATGACGTGGCTGACGGCGTACACCGCGTCGTAAAAATTGTCCTCGTTGCCGGCATCGGATTGCGGATAAGGGCGCATCGCCGGCAACCATTTGATCGCGTCGGCATAACGCGCCCCCAGGACGATGCCGTAACGCTCACCCATGTAACTTCTGATCAGCGTATCCTGCCAAACGGCGTACCGGCTCATCATGGTTAGCCGTCTGCGGCACTGGCGGCACGTCCGGCGGCCACGTTCATTCAAAGTTTCGCAGACGCATTCTTCTGGAACATCCGGCGGCGGTGCCTCAACCGCGGGATCAAATCCGAAATAGTCCTGAGCAGTGAAATTCCCAATCGCAATGCGAAGCTCTCTTTTCATTTGACCGTCGCGCACGCCCAGACTGTCTGCCGCATAGCTGCCGAAAACGAGATTAACCAAATCCTCAGCGTCAGCGTCTTTGGGCACCCTGGGGTTTTGTCGTCGCCAGAGCCGCGCACGTTCGCGACCCATCTCGCGCGCTGTTCGACTCAGTTTGGGATCTTTTGAGGTGAACGCGATACCCTGGAAGCAACCAAGATAGTCGAAGCCATATTGCTCGAAGTTTGCGGGTTCACAGGCCGTCTGATAGATAAAGCTTAGCCCGCGCTCAATAGCTTGCGACCGATTATCGTTGGGAGTTCTTCGCATAGGAACACCAAACCCTGCGCCGACGCGATCGATAGCGTGAAGCAATTATTTGCGGCGATCCAAAAGCAGAAATCGTGCTGGACAGTCATCGCCGTGCACGATTTATTAAAGAGCCTGGTTTGATCGACGCAAAGGGCCGGTCGGGGAGGATGCAGTTGTGTCGCAGGCTCTTGGGGACCAGCCGGTGTACTTAAGTCTGTTCAGGCGGGCGATAAATATCTTACTTTCGACTCGTCGTCAATAGCTCTGCTCAAAATCCTTACAGAAGCCGTCAAGCATCATGGTGCGCTTAAGATGAGTCAGGACCTGTGATTGAGATTGAGAATTCTCGTGAATCAGCCTAAGCTCTCTCGAAAGAGGCAGGTGAAACCATGAACTTTCGCGCATTGTGGATCGTGATGGTGGCCATCGCGATCATCAACATCTCGCAGGGTAGGGCTCAAGCTCGGACGGCGGGCAACGTGAACGGCTCGATGATCGTTACGACCGAATGGCTGGCGAAGCATCTCAACGATGCGGACCTCGTGCTGCTGCAAGTCGGCGACAAAAAGGAATACGACGCGGCGCACATCAAAGGCGCGCAGTACATTCAAACATCCGACATCTCAACGCCGCGCGGCAGCGGTCTGATTCTTGAACTTCCGCCAGTTGATCAACTGAAAGCGACGTTCGAGAAGCTTGGCGTCACAGACAAATCGCGCATCGTCGTTTATTTCAGCAAGGACTGGGTCACACCCACCTCGCGAGTCTATTTCACGCTTGATTATTTAGGCCTTGGTGATCGCGCGTCGATTCTCGATGGTGGTCTGCCTGCGTGGATCGCTGACAAGCGGGACGTGACGACAGAAGTGAGTTCACCAAAGCTTGGGAGCTTTACGCCTCACCCAAACCCAAAATTGGTAGTTGACGCGAGCTGGGTGAGCAGCAACATCAACAAGCCGGGCGTGGCGATTCTCGATGCGCGCGATGCGAAGTTCTACACGGGAGAGTCGGCGGGCAACATGCCGCGCGCGGGCCACATCCCCAGCGCGAAGAGCATTCCGTTCTCGACGTTAGTCGAAGACGCAAACAACAAGTTCAAGAGCCCTGAGACTCTGCGCGCTCTTTTCAATACAGCCGGCGTGAAGCCGAAGGATTCGGTAGCGACCTATTGTCACATCGGGCAACAGGCGAGTCTGCTTTACTTCGTCGCGAAGTACCTGGGTTATGACGCGCATTTGTACGATGGCTCGTTTGACGATTGGAGCAAGCGCGCGGATCTTCCGGTCGAGCAGGCGGAAGGAATTAAGAATACTGCCAAGCCTCAATGAAACTCTGACTTTACATCTTCTGTTCGTTTACTTCGTCTCGGGAAACTTGAATCCGATGTAAGTGGGCGAACTGATGCCCATCAGGCCCAACAGCGTCACGCTGAACTCAGGCATCGTGAGGTTGTTTTGAACGGACGAGACGAGAATGGCGGCTGGGCCAACCGCCATTCTCGCTATTTCCGGACCACAATCGATCTATTTCTTTTGCTTCATCTGCAAATTCTTCCTGATCAGGCTCTCAACAGAGAATCCATATTTGTTAGCCAGTGTCGGCGCGGGCGTCGTGGGAAAGTCAGGCGCTGCATCTTGTGCAAACTTGAGAATGAAGCTGAAGTCGAAACCGAATGACTGCGCATTGGCGTGACAGCCCATGCAACCACCCATGTTGTACGAGGTGACGCCAGTGGGTGGCGGTGAACCGCTGTAGACATAATCATTGGGAGGCACGACAGGCACGAGCGGAGACGGCGTCACGCTCGGGCTCGGCGGCGGAAAATTGGTTACCGCGAAATTGGCGGCAATTCTTCCGCTAAAATTCTGCAGCAGGTAGTTTGTCTCGACCACGCTATTAGATTGAAAGAATGTGGCCAAGCCGTGATTGGGATCGGAATCGTCAGCCGGCTTGTTGAAGGGATAAGACTGAACGTTCACCAGCTTGTAGTACTGCCAGGGCGAGTTCGGCATCGAGTTTGGCGAATTATTCATCGCGTTATGCGCAGCCTGATTTGCATCGATAACCGCCTGCGGAATTGTGTGGTCGCGGTAGTTGATGCAGATGCTTCCCCCCACCGGTTCTCCCGGTGACTGCGGCGCACCTGGAGGAATATTCTGGTAATAGATCTGGTTGCCGGGATTGGCGCACAACGGGCCATTGGCCGAGACGAGCGGGTTCGTTTGGCTGTCCTGGTAAGACAGGCCCGGGGTGGTGGGTGTCGAAGGCGTAGGAGTCGGAAGATTCTTCTTGATGCTTCCGTCGGTTTCCTCGAGTGGTACCGGCTTGCCGGAGCTATCATTTTGCGGCAAGAGAATATTGTCGGCTTGCTCGAAAGTCGCGTAAATAAAGCTCGGAGCCGACGGTGTCTTTTGAATGATGTGAAGCGCAATCAGCGCCATCGGAGCCTCGCGGTAACAGCCGTTGCCGCTTCCTTGTTCGTAGTAGCGCACCGTGGTGACGTGAAATCGTTTTGGGTCTTCGTTGGCGGCGAGTTCTCGGAAGGCTGCTTTGACCTCGATCGTTCCCGGCGGAAAACTCACGAAAGGAGACTGTGGCTGTTTGGGCGATGGTTGTGAGCTGGTTGTATTGATAAAGCTCTGGGCGGCCATTTCCACTGGAGAGCTGCCGTCGCCATTCTGGTACCAATACTGACTCCCGACCACGTATTTGTACTGCGTCCGGTTTGCTTTCGCCAAAAAGCGAATGAGTTGCGGCTGAGAGTTCACGGGAGTGGGACTGGAATTCGGGCTGGGACTGGGACCGGGAAGAACGCCCGCGTACATATGGTCGAGTCCGATTTGACTGATCTCATCGGCATTGACCCACGCGGCCGACGCAACCGGAGACTGTGCCGGCGCCGGCGCCGTGCAAGGCCCCACGTTCGTTGAATAAATGTATTGCGGCGCGGCGTCGTATCCATAGTCGGGAAGCGCGGGGCTCGGCGTTGGACCGCCGATTCCAGAGCCCGGGGGGCCGACGGTAGCGCTGCCATTGCCGGGGAAGGTTTCCACCTTGCCACGATACGTTTGCCAGACCAGTGGTCCGCTCTGGTCGCCGAACTTCTTGGCCTTATCCGGCATGTCGCGGGTATTAGCGGCGCCAGTTTGATTCGCCGCCGGCCAGTTCAGAGCAATGAATTCTTGCCAGGCAAACGCCGCGGCTTGCTGGAGGGTGGCTTTGGGCGCCCCGCCGCCTGACGGGTTTAATTCACTCGGCACGTCGTAACTAATATTGATCGACATCGAGCCGGCTGGCGGCGTTGCTGAGTCAAGCTGTCGAACACTTTCGGGAGCAGGCTTAGGGGCGCAGGCGACAAGCCAGATAAGAAAAAGGTTGACTCCCACAACGGCGATGAGAGTGACGGTTCGATTTTTCATTAAAGTTCTCCTCTGCTGGTCTAGCTTATGGATTCAGTGAACCTGACCTCGTTTAGTCGATAGCCGAGTTAGTCCAAATCGCGGTTGGAACCGATCCAAGCTGCGAATCGAGATCCGCAAGAGCGTCTCTCAGGCCCCCAGCCAAACGGACACGTCAGAAACCTAACTATTTATGCGAGAAAGAAAAACGCTGGGCTGCAATAAAGGCTGCAAACGTGGGCGGACTCTATCACGCGACAGCAAAGGTTGACAAGAGTTTTTTCGTCCGCCCGAACTATTTAGTTTCCGGAAACTTGAATCCGATGTAAGTTCCCGAGCTGATGCCCATCAGGCCCAACAGCGTCGCGCTGAACTCAGGCATCGTCAGGTTGTTGTAGACGGACGAGACAAACATGATTCCCAGGATGATCGTCCACGCGAAGATTTGGAAGCGATGGAAACTGTATCCGCTCGCGTCCGAGAGAATGTCTGGCAGAAACCCTTTGCTAACGCCGGCGTCGGCGGCCGGCGTCGAGGATTGAATCGCCTGATTCAGTTCCGCCAGGCGCTTGCGGTCCGCTTGCAGTTGATTGTTTAAGCTGTCGCGATTGGCGGTGTCGTCGGGCAGCAGCGTCGGCTTGGCATTAAGCACATCGAGCTGCGACTGGACCTGGGGAAGACTCTGTTCCAGCGCCTGCCTTTCAGCTGAAAGCCTTTGCATCGAATCTGAAGCTGCATCCATTTTGCTCGAGTCGATCATTGCCTCGCTGAGCGCTGTACCGGCGCTGATGCCCATCAGCGCGAGCAGCGAGCCGGTGATGGTGTCGAGCGAGTCGGTGATCAGCCAAATGGTGGTGTACGAGGCGTAGATCAGAAAGAACCAGAACGCCATCTGCGCTCGCCCCAGGTTGTAAGGTCGTTGCTTTCCCGGAATCGGACAGACGCCGCCGTCGCGAATCAGGTTCGTCGTGCGCGCCAACCAAATCAAAAAAACCAGCGTGAGCAACACGACTACAAATGCCACGATGCCGTATACCGGCGAGATGACCGTCAACCATTGCGGATGAGTCTGGTCGAACACCGAATCGAACGGAGATTGATTTTCCAGTCCGATGCTGAAAGTCACCCGTTTGCGCGTCGCGTGCGGCTCGCCGAGCAAATCAATCCATGCTTGTTTGTTTTCCGGCGTAAGGTGCAAATGAAAGTGCACGTGATTCTGGCTGGCGTGAATCTCTTCGGGATAGTTTCCAACAATCGCGAGCCCGTTCAAATAAGGCACCAACTTGCTAGCGTCGTTTTTCGTCGACCACTCGTTCAAATGATCCACCTCGACGCGAATGATGTCGTCCAACTCCAGGTTGCCCTCGACCGCGATTACTTTCGGTAGAGATGGTGGGGTTGCGACTGAAGCCGGCGTGGGCGATGCAGTTGGCGCAGGTGAGTTAATGGGCGCGGGCGTTGGTGAAGCCGTCTGCGCCATGAGCGGACGCGCTACACCCAACGTAACCCACAGCAGCGTTAACAGAAAGATCAAACTCGCAGTGGTTTTCATATACGCAGATCAGAATCCGGCTAAAGTCCTCAGAGCGTCTTCAGTCCCGTTGAATCGATCGAGGTCGACGTTGTTGTTGCCGGAAACGCCGTTGATGGTTCCCATTTGGCTGAACTGCCAGATAGCATAATCGGTGAAGCCCTGGGGAATGTTTGGTTGCGGATTGAAAGTATATTGGGCCACCCACAACGGACAATCTGAGAATTGACCGGTGCCGCTGAGGTTAGCGTTCCAAAAACTCGCGGTCGTGTAGATCATCGGCTGGCGACCGAGCGCGGCCTCGACGGCCTGAAGCCACTGTTGCACGCCGCTGATGATGACACTGGCGCCCTGGCCGTCATTCACTTCGACGTCGAGCGCGGGCGGCAGATCGCCGGGCGCCAGGGCGTTAATGCTGCTGAGAAAATTCGTCGCCTGCGCCTGCGCATTCGACGATGGGTGAAAGAAATGATATGCGCCGCGGAGCATTCCGTTCGCCTTGATGCCGGCATAGTTCGCGCTGAACTGGCTATCCTTAACGTTGGTTCCTTCCGTGGCTTTCGTAATGGCAAACTTGATTCCGGAGGCGGCCACTTGCGCCCAGTCAATGACGCCTTGAAAATGCGAGGCATCGATTCCGCGAACCAGGTCGTTGGGGTTGAAGTCGGTTGGTTGGTTTGCCATCGTAGCGCCTCCAAGTGTAAGAGAATTCTCGTGCTGTGCGTCAGCCGGATCCGGCGTTGCTGAGAACGAAAAGCTTCGACGCCGGTTTGGAAATCCGAGTTAGTAACCAGTCAAGCGCGCGAGGGCGCGTGCAGCCTATCTAAATCAGTTCGTGGTGTCAATTATTTCGTGAGGCACCAGGCAAATCAGCAGGCATAGCGACTTGCTTATGCGAGGATACGTGCGACAATGTTCGTTCGTTCAACCTAACCTTTTTCAGATTGGTTTCACACAACATGGAACGCAGAACGACGAGCTGGTTCAGCCCGAACCTGCAAATGGAAATGCCCCTGGTCGCGTACGGCCACACGGGCCAGACATTGCTCATGCTGCCGACCGCAGCAGCCGATTATCTGGAGTACGAGCGGTTTTATTTGGTCGACGCGATCAAGCCGCTCATCGAGCAGGGCAAGATTCGCGCGTATTCAATCAACAGCGTGAACCGCTGGAGCCTGCTGAATGAACAGATGCCTTCGCAGCTAAAGGCAGAGTTGCTGTCGCGATACGATCGCTACATCGTCGATGAAGTGCTGCCGTTGATTCGAGGCGAAAATGAAGAGAGGTTTGCGCGGCCGATCACCACGGGCGCGAGTCTCGGCGCATTCCTGGCGGCGAATGAATATTTCAAACATCCCGATCTGTTTCGCGGCACGATTCCAATGAGCGGCGCCTACGACATCAGATCGTTTCTTGATGGTTATTACGACGACAACGTCTATTTCAACAACCCGGTGGATTATCTTTCCGCGCTGAACGACGATCATTATCTGCCGATCCTGCGCCAGGCAGATTCGATCTACATCATCTCTGGCCAGGGCTCTTACGAAGATCCAGGAAAGAGCCGGCAACTAGCAGAGATCCTCAACGCCAAGGGCATCCCGCACACGCTGGATTTGTGGGGCGCCGACGTCAATCATGATTGGCCGTGGTGGCGCAAGATGCTGCCGCATGTGCTGGGGTTGATGGTGTAGAAAAACAATCAACCAAGGACTTTAGTTAGGCTGATCCATCAATGACTTCCTGAACCGCGCGTCGGAAGGATGCTCCATCAATCGCCGGGTACCGATACAATTGTTCCTCAATCGCGCTGAAGAATGCGAGCAGGCGTTCCGGTTGGACCAGATCGCGACTTATCATCTCGCGAACATCTCTCAAATCAATGGCGTGACCCCGCTCGATTTTCGCGAGTGCCTGGGCATAGAAGTCATAATGAAGAAAGGTGCACTTGCCCACTTGTCTTATGAACTGGCTTCGATCGCGCCAGCCGGGCAATTCGGGGATGAAGTCATCAGGCGCAGCCGTTTCGATGTTCAGATGCAGTTGCTCCTTAAGTTTCGGCAGAGCACGCAGGATTTCGTCCGTCTCAGGAACGATCTTTAGGTCCAAATCGATCGTCGACGTACGCCACCCGAGCAAGACCGCCGATGCCCCGCCCACCAGATAAATTCGCGCCGGAGTTGAACACGAATCGGCTAGCGCTGTCATGAACTTGTGCAGGAGTTCAGAAGTTAGACTTTGACGCATTCGGCTGCCCGTTCGAAGCTTACCAGCTTTCGAATAAGCGCATTATAGCGGCTGTGAGCTGAATCAGAGTCGTCTTCCGACAAAATCTTGTAGAGCCGATGCTCGGGAGACGCTGGGAGATCTTTTGGCAGTTCTAAGCCGATGCGTCGCAAGCGCGGTGCGCCAATGGCGACGAGGAGACTCGCCACAGTTTGGCGGCCGTGTTGAAGGTCATCAAGGCCTGCCTCGATCAAGTCTGAACCGGGAATACCAGTGAAAGTTACCATGCAATCATGACCATCGCTGCGAGGCAGCGGCGCCGCATACACCGCGCGATTCAAACTTCCCGCGAACTGATCATCCCGGCGGTCCGTCATCACCCTTCTTACCCTTCTTCTTCGCCGGTTCAACTTCGCGCGGTCGAGATTGCGCCGGAGTTCCCGCGGGAGCGGGTTTTGTCTCTTTCGGCGTTTCGATGTTCGGTTTGGACTCTCCGGGTTCCGTACGCGGTGGCGGCACTGAATTGTCTTCCAGACGCGGCGTCGTGATCGGAGCCGTGTTCACGTCAGGCTTGGTCGTGTCGTCCGTCTTCTGCTCGTCTTCATCCACGGCCATCTGCGCGCGCTCGAGTTGCAGCTCACGCTGGCGCTGCTTGTACATCTCCTTCATGTCTTCAGGCATCGCCGGAGCTTTCGGAAAATCTTCCTTCGGCTTGTCCTTCATAAAGTCGCGCATGAAATCGATGAACATCGGCAGCGCTCCGTGCGCGCCGGTCATGTCGTTGCCCAGCGGTTTTTTTCTGCCGGGATAACCCATCCACGCGCCGGTCACGTAGGTCGGCGTGTAGCCGAGGAACCAGACGTCGGTGTGATCGTTGACAGTGCCCGTCTTGCCTGCGAGCGGCATGTTGAGCACGCTCGCGGCCGACGCTGTGCCGCCCTGAATCACGCCGCGCATCATCGTCACCATCGTCAGCGCGACGTATTCGCTGAAGACTTTGTAAGTAGTCCTTTCCCACTCTTCCATTACCGCGCCGTCGCGATCGACAACTTTGCGCATCATGTGCGGCTCGACGCGGATGCCTTTGTTCGGGAAAGCCGTGTACGCCGAAACCATTTGATCGAGCGGTACTTCCGTCGCGCCCAGGGCCGACGGCAGATAAGGAGCCATCGGAACCTTGATGCCAAACCGTCGCACCATCTGCGCGCCGGTTTGAATGCCGACAGTTTGCAGCAAGTGCACTGCCGGAATATTCATCGAGTGGGCCAGCGCCGTCTTCAAAGGCATGTCGCCGCAACTCGTCGAGCCGTCGTAGTTGTGCGGCTGCCATCCATTAATATTGATCGCCGCGCCGCTGACTGTTGTGTCCGGCGTCATGCCCCATTCGATCGCCGCGCTGTAGATGAACGGCTTGAACGCGGAACCAGTCTGACGATAAGCCTGCACGGCGTTATTGAATTTGTTGCGCTGAAAGTCATAGCCGCCGATCATCGTAACGATCTCGCCGGTGTGCG
>DATLVM010000057.1:0-4398 GCA_035577445.1 Pyrinomonadaceae bacterium | reverse complement strand
TGAATTCAGTTTCAACAAGATGACCTATGGCGCAAGCTGAAGTTATGACGCACGTCACTTCTCGTTTGGAAATCTATGATATTCTGACGGCCGTACTTAACCCCAATTGTTGGCGAACTCTCGGTCTCAGCGATGCGCTGGAAACTGCTTCTGCTCGCGTCGTTGGTCGCGGCCATTCTTGGTTTCGGCCTCTGGTGCGCACTAACTGTCGGGCTGTTCGGAACAGCTACAGAGCTTGCTCGGCACGATTGGATATTCCTCGCAAGTTTCCTCTTGCCGCTTGGTTTGGCCGTTTTCTCGGGCATATTTGTCTATCGTCACACGGCGCGGCGGCGGAAAACGCAAGCAATCCTCTCGGCCCTTTTGACCCTGGTGCTTGCTTCGTTAGGTTACTTCATCACCCTGAATCTCTCGCCAGAACGATTTCGGGTTTCTCGCGCGAACAACTTTATTGTTCGTTAGCCGCAGCTTCTCGCGGACCGAGTCCAATTTCCTTCTGCACCGGTTTCAACGAATCAATCACAAACTGAATGTGATCATCCAACTCAACGCTCAGCTCCTGAACGCCTTGATAAATGTCATCTCGATTGACTGAACGGGCAAAAGCCTTGTCTTTCAATTTCTTCTTCACGGATTTCACTTCCAGGTCATCCAGGCTATGCGACGGCCGCACCAGCGCACACGCGACCAGAAACCCGCACAACTCATCAGTAGCAAACAACGCCTTCGCCATGTCAGTGTCGCGCGGCACGCCGGTGTAAGTTGCGTGTCCGAGAATCGCTTTGATGATTCGATCGGGATAGCCGCGGCCGCACAGAATGTTTGAGCCGGTAAACGGATGCTGATCGGCCGACGGAAACATCTCGTAATCAAAGTCGTGAAGCAGACCGACCAGCCCCCACTCGTCGACATCGGCGTCGGGCCCACCGTAACGCGCCGCGCACGCGCGCATCGCCGTCTCAACCGCCAGCGCGTGCTTTCGCAGGCTCTCGCCTTTGGTGTATTCGCACAGCAAGTCCCAGGCTTCTGCTCTGCTCGGCATCGTCATGAAAAGGAATTCTGCGTTTGAATTGCGAAGAGAAAACTATCACGAGTGTTCGGGCGAAACAACCGCCGCAAAGTCATTGCTGAGTCTTCGCGCGATAGCCCGGCCGCGCGCGCACCGCGATGTCTTTACGCGAGGTCTTCACTTGAATTTTGCGATATGAACCGTCCGGGTTCTTGTTCGAGGGATAGTACCCGAGCATGTATTGTGTCCGCAGCTCTGCCGCGATTGCCGCGAACGCTTGCGGCAATAACGCGATCGTATCGGCGCGATAAACCTGGCCGCCGGATCGATCGGCCAATTCTTTCAGATAGCTGTCAGCCATGAAGTACAGGTTATTCAGCATCGCGGAGATTGAATCGTCTCGCGACGTCGTTCGGCCGTCGGGCATTGGCATCCGGTTACTGTTTGGGTCGCGCGGATCGCGGTTGCGCGGGTCACGCGGATCATTCGTGCGAGGATCTGTATTCGGAAACGGATCAGTCGGAGATGAATTCGGCGGAATCGTATTTCGTCTTCCAAAGATCACGCGCGGATCGGGCAGCGGCAACGTGCTGGTGGTTCGTTTCTGATCCGGTACCGGGAAAGGATCATCACTGGGAAACGTGGTGGGCGTCGTCCCCAGGGGCGGCGTGCGAATGATGCTGCCGTTTCCGGTTGGCAAACCCACGCCGTTGGCAGCTGCATCTTGTTGCCGCGCTAACCTTTCAGTCTCGGCGCGAGTATCAAAGCGAATCGGATAAACGATAACGCCGCTCTCGTCCAAATCCTTAATCGTGCTGTTGAAAGATGAAGTATCGCTGTGCCAATCGACGCCATCCGTAAAGATGACGATCGCTTTTCGTCCCTGAATTGATCGCAGTGAATTGAGCGCGAGCTGCACCGCGTCGTACACATGCGTGTCGTTTCCAGTTTTGGTCTGCGAGATCGCGTTTCGCAGTGCGGCTTTGTCGCTGGTGAAATCGTTCCAGTCGTGCAACTCGCCGTCGAACGAAATGACCTTCACTTGGTCCTTCGGCGCGAGCTGTTCGAGAAATGCGATTGCGGCGTGTTGAATCAGCGGCAGCTTTTCCTCAGTACTGTTGCTGGTGTCGAGCATCAACACGACGTGAAATGGAGCATCGATTGACGCGAGAAAGGCGATCTCCTGCGGCACGCCGTCTTCACTCAGCTTGAATTCTTCTTTCTTCAGATCTGCAATGTAGGTTCCAGTACGCGAACTCGCAATCACCGGCACGGTGACCAGGTTAGTGTCGATCTTTAACTTTTCGATGTCTTGATCCGGCGGGGTTTCGGCCGGCTCAGGCGTTGGCTTCTGTGTTTGCGCAAATACCGCGACGCTGAGGAAGAGGATGCCGATGATTAGTCCGCGTAGAAGATGTTTCATATGAGCTTATCCGGCGACAAAGCGTCCCCGATGGCGCTGGCGTGAACGCGGGGAGAACCAACCGCATTCTAGTCCCGTTCATTCAAGATCGAAACTGCAATTTCTCGCTGATAGTCTCGCGCAACTGATTCCTGTAAAGTTACGCGAATGGATTTCATCCATAACTCGCTGCAACTCATCGAGCAGTACATGCTCGCCTACGGTTACTGGGCCGTGTTCTTTGGAGTGATGTTGGAAAACGCGGGGTTGCCTGTGCCGGGCGAAACAATTCTGCTCGTCGGTGGATATTTCGCCTCCACTCATCCTGATCAATTCAACTTGATTCGCGTGATGGCGACGGCGGCAACCGGCGCCGTCATCGGTGACAACATCGGCTTTGCGATCGGTCATCACTATGGCCGGCCGTTCCTTCTGCGCATTGGCCGTTTCTTTTTTCTGACGCCGAAGCGGTTCGAAAAGATGGAGAAATACTTCGAGAGTCACGGCAACAAGACGATTCTCGTCGCGCGATTCATCACCGGTTTGCGCGTCTTTGCCGCACTGCTGGCCGGCGCATCGCGCAAGATGCCATGGCGAGTTTTTCTCGTTTACAACCTGGCAGGTGCGATTCTCTGGGCCGTGGTTATCACAATTCTCGGCTATGTCTTTGGCCAAAGCTTGCCGCTGCTCGTGAAGTGGGTTGGTCGATCGGGAACGATCCTGCTCATTGCGCTCGTGGTTATTGGCTTGATTATTTGGCGCGTTCGTCGTCATCGTAAAGCGGAATGATCAGCGTCCTGACTTCGCCGCGTCACCATGAAATCGCGGCTGCCTACGAACAGAGCGGCCGGCGCGTTTTCATTTGGCCGGAACTTGATGTCGCCGAACTGAATAACAATTTCTCGCTTGATGAGGCGATCGATCACTTGTTCGGTTATGACTGGTTGATCTTAAAGAATGATCGCGCGGCTGAATTTTTTCTCCGCAGGCTGATTGAAGTGAAGCATCACACGGCGAGTCTCGACGAGGTTCAGGTGCTCGCAATCGGTGAAGCGACCGTGGCGAAACTCGTCGACGCGCAAGTGCATGTCGATATTGCATTGGATCGGCACACGAACAACTCGCTCGTTGCGTCGCTTCGTTCGTACCTCGGGGGCGAAGAATCGCTCGCGAGTCTAAATCTGCTGTTTCCTTCCGCGAATATCATTCATGAAAACTTCGAAGCCGAATTGGAAGAACGCGGCGCACGCATCGATTGCGTCGCTGCTTATCGGACCACTTTAGATGCGCGACGAATGGCCGAGCTTAACGCGCTCCTGGCCGGTGGCGGCATCGATGCAGTCATCTTTCGTGACTCAGAGTCCGTTGAAGAGTTCGCCCGGGTCTTTGATTCCGACGACCTGCCGCGACTTCTCAGAGGAATTTCAATAATCTGCGATGATGAAGCAGCCCGAGCCAAAGCCGCCGAATTCGGACTAAAGACCTACCTGACGAGCGAGATTCAAGACATGAAGTCAGTTCCATTCGCGTGAGGGAGTCAGTACCAGCCGCGTCAGCGGATGGATCAAAGCGCTTGTTAATGGTAGACATCTTGATTGACCCATCCGCTGACGCGGCTGGTACCGACTCCGGCCATATCCCGTGTGTTACACTGAAAATGATGAAAGGCCGCGTCCTCATTATCGATAACGACCGCGAGCACGCCGATGTGCTGTCTACAAAACTGACAGGATTCGGCTATGAAGTCCGCACCGAGCTTTCGAGTCATTCAGCCGTGGAAACTGCTGACTTGTTTTCGCCGACCGCGATTGTGGCGGATCCTTTCGCGGACGAATTCGATCCATTCGGGTTGCTACGCGAACTACGTTTACAACAGCCGCACACGCCGATAATTCTAACGGCGCGAAACACGTCGATTGAGATAGCGCTGCGCGCGATTCAGGAGGAAGGCGCAGATCATTATTTCGAAAAGCCGGTCGACGCCGAG
>DATLVM010000056.1:0-2166 GCA_035577445.1 Pyrinomonadaceae bacterium | reverse complement strand
CGTTGGCGCGTGAAACGTAACGGGACAACCTCAACCTTCGGATGGATTGTTCTTCGTGGTGAACGGACGCGGGGTTTGCCTTGCACGCGTGATTAAAGAAAAGCCGATTCCTTTTATGGAGCCGGCTCTGCTGGGGTGAGTAAATTTTTTGAATTCTATCGAGTGTGCGTGGGCCGCAGAATGCTAGGGAATTATGACGGCAAGCTGCGCGAGGCGAGATGCAGCGTCTTTGTTTCTAATGAATCTTCGAACACCACATGCCGGTGTCGCACGATGATTGGCCCGAGGACCTGGCAAAGCAGACAGCCCGGGTGCGATCGGTTCAACGCTTTGCAAGAGTTCGGCTTCCTCGCTTGATTTCTGTTTGGTGGTGATGGATGCGACATTTGGCTTCTCCGGAGTCATCTCAAAATCGACCTCCGTCTTATTGTGTGATAGGTGGCAAAATGTAACGCTCGTCTTCCGGCCACTATGGTGCGCTGCCTCGCCCATCACGGCCACGCCGCCCGCGCATTTCACTGCGCATCTGCTGAAACTTCTGCCACTGGTCGGGCGTCAGTACCTGCTGCAACTTCTGATCTGTCTGCTGCCGAATGTCGTTCACGCGCGGCTCTGATTCCTTGCGCAGGTTCTGCAACTGCTGACGAGTGTCGCCAAAAATCTGTTGCACCTTCGTCTTTTGATCGGTGTTGAGCTGAAGACGCGTGGCGAATTGTTCGAATCGATCCTGTGGATTTGAAGCACGTCTGGCCCAGGCTCGATAGCCGCTGAGCGCGAGCATTCCGGCGACAAAACCAAGCACGAAGATCAACACGGCCGCGCCGCGAATTTGCCATTTGGTTCGTGAAGTCCTGTCCATTTACTTATCCTCGTCAGCGTCATAGACCGCGCCGATTACCTGATCGTTCGTCAGTTGATGGTCGTCCTGTTCCTGATCAAACACGATTGATTCTGCTGAATAAGGTACGGCCGCAGCCTGCACTTGATTAGTTGTTTCAGAAGGCGCCGCGAAAGCGAACACCGCCAGCATGGCCGTAGTCGCAGCCATTGATGCCACCAGCGCGCCGGTCGTATTCCACAATCGGCGCAGACTCCAGGCGCCGCCCGTCGATCGCTGTTCACGCCAGGCAGCGAGCACCCGCGTTTGAAAGAACGGACTAGCGTTCAGTGCGCTTTCGGCGGCTTCGCTCGTGCGCTCTTTCAAAAGCATTGCCGTGAGCTGGGCCGCTTCGAAAGCCCGCGCGCAGTCGATGCAGTTAGCAGCGTGCGCGCGAATCGCTTGCAACTCGACTTCCGATAGCGACGCCAATGGCGCGTTGTCGAGAATGTCAATGATGTGATTCATGCTTCACCTACCTGGAGCGCGGGCATCCTTGCCCGCAACCGCGGGGGTAGCCCGCCTCTAAACGATTCTTAAATGCTTAACGCTCCATCAACCTAACAACTTTTCCAAAACCTCACGGGCTTTCTTCCTCGCGCGAAATGCCCGCACCTTAACTTTCGATTCCGACCAGCCGGTTACTTCCGCGACTTCGGTCACTGAAGCTCCTTCGCCATCGATCATCATCAGGGCCAGTCGATCCTCCGGTGATAATATTTTCAAGACTTTCTCCGTCAGGTCCGCGGCGATCACCTTCTGCTCCGCGTTCAGCGTCCGCGCCTTTGTTGTGTTAGACACCCGTTCAAGCCATGTCGTTTCATCATCGCTCAAGTCCGACGTGACTAGCTCCGGGCGACGACTCGCCGCACGCAAGATGTTGAGGCACGTGTTAGTCGCAATGCGCGTCAGCCATCCTTCCATCGAACCGCGACCGGCGAAGCTTTTCATTTGCGCGAACGCTTTCAAAAAAGTTTCCTGCGCGGCTTCCTCGGCCTGGCTTCGATCGCGAAAGAACCGGTGCGCGACGTGAAATACTCGCGGGCTGAATCGTCGAACGATTTCAGCGAACGCAGACTCATCATCTTCGCGCGCGAGGCGGGCCAGTTCAATTTCCGAAGCGTGTTCGTACCCGTTCGACAGAAGCCGCTCCTCAAATTGTGTCAGAAGCCCGAGCGTGAGCGAGGGCAACTCGCCGCACCTAAGGTTTATCAGCCACAGATGAACAATGATTTGCACGGATAAGAGAACAGAGCATTCGCACTTTTCTGATCAGTGTTCGTCCGTGT
>DATLVM010000055.1:0-9375 GCA_035577445.1 Pyrinomonadaceae bacterium | reverse complement strand
CGGCTTTTGGTGCGTCCCGCGCCGTCAGCAGAGCAACGATTTCACGGGCGCGTACGTCGTCCCCTGCTGAGGGTACGATGATGCGGTTGGGCAGATATGTGGTCCATAACGTCCGCCAAAGATCGCCGAATAAGGTCTCGTGGTCACTCGCAAGCAGCGCGACCTCGAGTGGCGACGCTAAGTAGAAATCCAATGCCGCGAGTGCGAAGCCGAAGGCCGAAGGGTAACGTCGAATTTGATCTGCTATCAGCCGCAGAATTGTTGTTGCCCGGCGACGATAATCTTCGTCAGCAGTCAGCAACGAGAGTCGCAACAGCGAGATCGCCGCGATCGAATTTCCTGACGGCGTCGCATTGTCCATCCAGTCCTTTGAACGGACGATCAGACGCTCGTGACTCTTTCCGGTAAAAAAGAAGCCGCCTTCCTCTTCATCCCAGAATTCTTCAATCATCTTTTTCGTCAGGGCGATCGCTCGTTCAACCCATTCAATCTCACCCGTGGCTTCGTACAGTGAGATGAGGCCATCGATGAAGCTCGCATAATCTTCCAGGTATGCGTTGAGCTTCGCGTCGCCATCTTTGTATGTTCTGAGCAACAAACCGTCTTGAGATAGATCGTCAAGAAGGAACCTGGCATTGGCGCGAGCCACTTCGCGATACTTGTCATCGTCGAGAATCGCAGATGCTTCGGCGAAACTCGTTAGCATGAACCCATTCCACGCCGTCAGTACCTTTTCGTCGCGTCCGGGTTTCACGCGACGCTCGCGAATTTCGAAGAGCTGGCGGCGACCACGGCCGATTATCTGTCGCACGCTTGCCGCGTCGAGGTTGTGTCTGCCGGCAACGTCGTCGATGGTCGCGTTTACATGCAGGATGTTGTGCCCTTCGAAATTGCCTTGATCCGTGACATCGAAGTAGTCGCAGAAGATCGCGCCGTCACTTTCACCTAGAGAGGCTATAACTTCTGCGCGCGACCAGACGAAGAACTTGCCTTCGACGCCTTCGGAATCCGCATCCTGGCTCGAATAGAAACCGCCTCGCGCATCCGTCATCTCGCGAATCACATAATCGAGCGTCTCGATCGCAATGCGTCGCGCAAACTCATCTTTCGTTATTTGATAGACGTGAAGATACAGGCGCGAAAGGAGCGCGTTGTCATAGAGCATCTTCTCGAAATGCGGCACAAGCCACTGGGCATCGACCGAATATCGATGAAAGCCTCCGCCGAGTTGATCGTACATGCCGCCCTCAGCCATCTTGCGACAGGTTTCGGTTACGATTTCGAGCGCCTCTTCATCATGCGTCCGATGATACGTGTGGAGAAAGAACTCAAGCGTCATCGCCGGCGGAAATTTCGGCGCACCTCCGAAGCCACCGTTAACTGGGTCGTAGTTTTTGGCGATGCGGCGGTAAGCGCCGTCGAGAATTTCAGTCGTCAATAAGTCACGAGACTCAGCCGCCAATCCAACCCGACGTAACTCACCCAACATCTGGGTTGCGGTGCTTCCGACTTGTTCGCGCTGCGAACGATATGCTTCCGCCACGCTCAATAACACCCGCGGGAAACCGGGCATGTTGAATCGATCGTTCGGCGGAAAGTATGTGCCACCGTAGAAGGGAACGCCTTCCGGCGTAAGGAACATCGTCATCGGCCAGCCGCCATGACCGGTCATCATTTGCACGGCAGTCATATAAATCTGATCGAGGTCCGGGCGTTCTTCTCGATCGACTTTGATGTTAACGAAGTTGTCGTTCATCAGCTTCGCGATCTCTTCGTTCTCGAACGACTCATGCTCCATCACATGACACCAGTGACACGCCGAATAACCGATGCTGAGGAGAATCGGCTTGTCGTCAGCTTTCGCCTTGCTGAGCGCGTCCTCTCCCCACGGATACCAGTTAACGGGATTGTGCGCGTGTTGCAGCAGGTAAGGACTGGTTTCGTTAATTAGCGCGTTTGTGTGTTTGTGATTCACCTGTTGCTCTTCCGCGATGAATTCTAATGCATGCGACTCTAGTCTTTGAACCAATACTTGGTCGCGTTGGCCCACTTCGTGTTGGGATAGCGACGATGCAGCAAGTCGAAAGCCGCTTTCGACAAGCGCCCGGTCTCTTTATCGGTACAGCCGTACCTGGTCGATCGAACCGCGAGATGGAGAGCCTCAGGTGAGCGAGGATCGTTCGGATTCTTCTCTGTCCAGTCGATTGCAGTCCTGCAGAGAAAATTCGGCGCCGTACCGAGTGCCTGAAGCGCTGCAAACTGACGCGTGGCTAAACTCTGCGAACTCTTCAAGAATTCCGGCGCCGCGACCGGCTTCGGTTTGGTTGATTCATCCTCGCTGGGCGCGCCCCCCAGCGGCGGAGGCGGCTCCGCGCACCAATAGTTATCGCGATAACTGTCTATCTCAGTCACAGCGCTTGTGCGGCCGATGCCGGTGGAAACGAAGGGCCGCAGGCCTGGAAACTTTAGCGCCATGAAAGCGGCGGCGAATCTTCGCGCATCGGGAGTCGCGGCACGTTGATAGGCGGCAAGGAATTCCTTCAGGTCAGGATAGAAGCCTTCCAGGATCGGCGCCGCTTGCAAGGCGCTCTCGCGGTCATCGATTAAGGCTGCCCGCATGAATGCCGCTTGAGCTACATCGCGTTTCAGGTTCGGCGCCAGCACACTCGAGCGCGCGGCATCCTTCATGATTGCGGCGGGCATTGCTTTGTTGAAGATGTTCGCGGCGTCAAGATCGAAAAGAGTCTCATGATTCTTGGCGGTCTCTGCGGCCTCTTTCTCATCTTCAGGAATTTCGCGGCCGTCCTCGTCGGCGCTAAAACCGGCGGGTTTCCGTTGCGCGTTCTGCAAGACCTGATCGAGGTTCTGCGCCAGCATCATTCGCGCGGCCATCAACTGGTTCGCGGCAGAGGCATCCAAATATCGACGATCGTTGGTCAATACGTTATCGAGATACATGCGCGCCGCATCGGACTTTCCAGCCTCCGTCAATAGGCGTGCGGTGTGAAATGCCAGCGACGGAAATCCGGGCGATGAATGGTCAACGCGGCTTGCGGCAGTGATTAAGTCGGCGGCCTTTGGCTCGTTGCCTTTCGCGTTGGTCATCGCGGCAACCAACCACGCTACGGACTTACTCTGCTCCCATCGCTGAAGCGAGTGCGTGGCCGCGGCGTCGCCTGATTCCTGCGTGGCGAGAATCCAGTCAGTCAGGTCGTCGCTCTTCAAACTCTGGGGTATTTGTTTCTTCAGTGACTCTTCGCCTTCGGAATCGTCGCCTAGGAAATTGTCCATCAGCACCGTGTAGTCCCAGACATCCTGCTTGAAATTCTTACTGGCGTCCTGCTTAGCGATGGTGTGTGCAAAGTCATGGAGTTTTGCTTCCGGATGTAAACGCAACCTCGTGAGGTTCAGTAATCTCGCGGCGATCTCGTGAGCTCGCGCGAGGGAATCGTCTTTGAGAATCGCATTGAAACGATTCTCAGCATCGGTTAGAGCAAGGTTCTTGTCTTCCGGCTTCTCGGCAAAGCTGCCCTTGCGGAGCATCGCGCGCGCCGCCAGATACGGCGCGATAATTCGATAAGGCGAACTCTTCTCTTTCGCGATCGCATCGAACTGCTGCCTGGCTTCGTCGTAGTCCGTCGCATAGAAGTTTGCGGCCGCGATTTGATAAGCACGGTCGGCTCGGATGAGTTGTTCTGCATCGGCGGCGGCAGGTTGTGGAATGTGTTGGCCTTCGTGGCAATTCAGAAACACCATGTCCTGGGCCGCGAGCCAATCGTGCACTTGCGGGCTGTCAGCGCCGAACCGCGTGATTCGTTCATTCAACAACGCTTCCGCATTCTTCAGCGCATCTTGCTGACAATTAAGAAAGGATTCGTACTCGTTTGGCTTCTCGCGATTGCGATAAGTATCAAACTGCACCGGTTGCGTGCCCGGCACCTTCGCGCGCGCCTCGTTCCATTTCCTGGACCAGTCGTCTGAACTCTCATCAGAACTGAGGCTCAGCCGTTCGTCCCAAAGGGATTTGATATCGTTCGCTTCGGTCTGACTGAGCGGCGCGCCGGAGAGATTTCGATAAGCGACCACGAGATATGAGCGGGCCCAACCTGGACTCACGACACCAAGTTTTCCCTTAGCGAATTGTTCGAGCGGAAAATCTGGGTGCTTGGTGAAAACGAAAATCGCGTCGGTGAAGAATGGGCCGCAGGCATTGGTCCGCGGCGGCAGCAGAATTAGGACGGCGGCGATCAGCGCGAGCGCTACGATTGCTCTGGGGGACTGCTTCAGCGTCATTTATCAATCTCCGGTTCAGGGTTCGACAACTTTGGATCAATTTGTGAAGAGCGCGGCCAGTGTACATCAACAATCAGTGCGCCCAAAGATGTGACGCGGCGCATTCGAGCGACTGGTTCGTCTCTGTTATACTCGCCGACTGAATGGCCATTCATTTTCATTTAATGGTGAATTGATGGAACGCGAAAGTCTGGAGATGGATGTGGTTTTCGTCGGCGCCGGGCCGGCGAATCTTGGCGGCGCGCTGCACTTGTCGCGGCTGATCGAGGAGCAAAGGGCAAAGGGCGGAGAGCAAAGTGAAAAGCTGGGCGAAGTCCAGATCGCAGTCATTGAAAAAGGCTCGTACGTCGGCGCGCACACACTGTCAGGCGCGGTGATGGATCCGAAGGGCCTCGCGGAATTAATCCCGGATTTCAAGGAAAAGGGCGCGCCGCTTGAATCGGAAGTGAAAGATGATCAGTTCCTCTATCTCACCGCGAAGCGCGCGATCAAATCTCCGATCAATCCGCCGCCGCTCAACAATCATGGCTACTACATCGTCTCGCTGAATCGCCTGACCGCCTGGCTGGGCGAGCAGTGCGAAGCTGCCGGCGTAAACATCTTTCCGGAATTTCCCGGCGCCGATATGCTCTACGGCGAAAACGATCAGGTGATCGGCGTTCGCACCGGCGATAAGGGGATCGACAAGGAAGGGAAGCAGAAGGCCAACTTCGAGCCGGGCGTTGATTTGCTGGCGAAGGTCACGGTTTTGGGTGAAGGCGTACGGGGATCTTTGACGAAGAAACTGATTCAACGGCTCGGCCTTGACGAAGGACGCGAGCCGCAGGTTTACAGTCTCGGCGTGAAAGAGCTTTGGGAGTTACCTGACGATCGTTATCCGGCCGGTCGGGTCACGCACACTCTGGGTTTTCCGTCTGATCAATGGACGTATGGTGGCGGCTGGATCTACGGAATGCAGAACCGCATTCTGAACATTGGTTACGTGACTGGTTTGGATTATCGCGACCCGCTGATCGATCCGCACGCCGAATTTCAAAAGTACAAATCGCATCCCTTCATTGCCAAGCTACTCAAGGGCGGCAAGATGATTCGCTACGGCGCGAAGGCGATTGCCGCCGGCGGCTGGCATGCGATGCCGAAGATGTTTGCTGACGGAGTTTTGATCGTGGGTGACAGCGCAGGGTTTCTCAACGCCGCGCGCTTGAAAGGAATTCACTCGGCGATTAAGAGCGGCATGCTCGCCGCCGAGACGATTTTCGAAGCCCTCGTCGCGCAGGATTACTCATCAAAGACTCTTCACCACTTCGAGCGCCGGGTGAGAGAGAGTTGGATTACGCCTGAGCTGCGTCGCTACCGAAACTTTCATGCGGGCTTTCGTCACGGCCGTTGGCTGGGGATGGCGAATGCCGGTCTGCAGTACATCACGGGCGGGCGCGCGTGGGGCATCTTCGATCGAGATCATCAGGAAGCCGGACATGAAGCGATGCAGAAGCTGTCCGCGTACGGTTATCACGGCGACGACGTGTCTCAACGGTACCAGGATTTCAAATTCGACGGCGAGCTGACTTTCAACAAAGTCACCGACGTCTATCACGCCGCCGTGGCGCACAATGAAGATCAACCGGCGCACTTACACGTGCTGGACCCGAACATCTGCGCGACGCGTTGCGCCGAAGAGTACGGCAACCCCTGCCAGCGCTTCTGTCCGGCGGCTGTCTACGAAATGGTGGACGCGGGTACGCACGCCTCTGGCGTGCCAGGTGACGGGCACGCTGGAAGCGTGCGTCCCAATCGCCAGCTTCAGATCAACTTCTCGAACTGCGTGCACTGCAAGACGTGCGACATCATGGATCCTTACCAGATCATTAACTGGGTGACACCGGAAGGCGGCGGTGGGCCGGATTACAAAGGGATGTGAGATCCGAGGTTCAGGCTTCCTCTACCTTGGCTCCGTTGCCGTCGGTCGTGGTGTGGAACGGCACCCTGCCCTGAATCACTTCTTCCAAAGCAATCCGGGTGAACTTGTGTTTTAGAGCATCGATCTCGATGCGCGGGCGTGCGCCGCGCTGCAGCTGTTTGCTGCGCTTGGCCGCCAGAATGATAAGCCGGTATTTCGAATCGATTTCCGGTGGTGGTGCTTGTTCAACTAGTTCGTCTAATTCTTGATCTGCCATATTCTTTTCCAATCAATAGGGGATTCGTATCAAAGTCAGTTCCCGAAAATGTTAAGACTTGGGCGGTCTGTTTGACCCGGTCGCTACCGCTCCCGGTTCTGTAACAACGCCAAAATCTTCCAACGCTTGGTGCAGGACGGTTTCCTGTCGTTCACGCCGCGCCCGTTCAGCGTAAATCACCGCGGCCAACTGTTGCGAAGCGCGATTGATATCGTCGTTCAGCACGACATAATCAAAGAACTTGTACTGCTCGACCTCAGAGGGCGCGCCCTTCATTCTGCGCTCAAGGTCCGCTACTGAATCTGTATTCCGCGCGATCAGTCTCGCGCGCAGCAGCTCAAACGACGGCGGCAGGATGAAAACCGAAATCGAATCCGGCACTTTGGCGCGAATGCTCGCAGCGCCCTGGACATCGATCTCTAAAATGATGTCGCGGCCGGCGGCGCGTTCGCGCTCAACCTGCGCAGCGCTGGTGCCATACAAGTGGCCGTAAACATCGGCCCATTCAAGGAACTCGCCGCGTTCAATCATTGCTTCAAACGCGGGCCGGTCGACGAAAAAATATTCGCGGCCGTTCTGTTCAGTGCCGCGCGGCGCTCGGGTCGTGTACGAGATCGAGTAGCTGACTCCGGGCGCCGTCTTCAACACTCGATCGATCAAAGTTCCTTTGCCGCCACCCGAAGGCGAACTTACCACCACGAGCATTCCGCGGCCCGTCACAGGAGCGTCAGAATTTCGATCTTTCGTGGGGTCACTCAACATTCTGCACTTGTTCCCGCAGTTTCTCAACTTCAGCCTTGATGACGAGGCCGGCTTCCTTGATGGAAACTTCGGTTGATTTCGACAGGACGGTGTTGGCTTCGCGATTCAATTCCTGGAGAAGAAAATCCAGCCGCTTGCCGACTTCGCCCTCTGTGTTGACGGCAGAGCGAAACTGTTCCAGGTGACTGCGGAGCCGTGCCAACTCTTCGCTGATGTCGCTGCGATCGGCGAGATACGCGACCTCCTGGGCGAGACGTCCGGCATCCAGCTCAATGTTCTGGTTGCCGCCGCGCGCTAACAACTCAGTGATGCGTTTCTGTAATCGTTGGCGATAGGCATCAACTAGGCCGGCCGCCGCGCCTTCGATCGTCGGAACCGCAGCTTCAATGTTCGCCAACCGCGTGCGCATCTCGTCAGCCAGCGCGGCGCCTTCGACCGAGCGCATGCGTTCAAGATCATCGATTGCCTGATTCAGCGCGCGTTCAACGCTGCCGGTTACGGTTTCATCCAATCCTTCACGGGTGCTGGCCAATGCGCCGGGAAGTCTGGTCAAAGTGTTGATGTCCACGTCGCCCGATAGATTGAACTCAGTCTGGATGTCGCGCAGCGTTTTGATGTAACCGGCGATCAGCGGCCGGTTCACTTCATAAGCCGTCGCAGCCGTGCGTTCGATATTGATGTTGAGATCGACGCGGCCACGCGATAAACGTCCGCCGATGAGCTTGCGAATGCTCATCTCCAGCGGCGACAATTCCTGATTCAGCCGTAGATGAATATCGAGGTAACGATTGTTGACGGTCTTGATCTCTACCGCGACGCTGAAGTTGTCGCCGGTTACGGAGCCTCGACCGAATCCTGTCATTGATTTCATAAAAGTAAGCAGTGAGTAGTCAGTAGTGGTGTCACCTTAATGCGACTAACTACTGACCTGGAGAACTGACAGTTCCTCTTCGTCCGCAAACTGCAATTCATACAGGCGCTGATAATGACCGCCGCGCGCGAGCAGTTCCGCGTGCGTGCCTTGCTCGATGATGCGGCCGGCTTCCATTACCACAATCAGATCCGCACGGCGCACAGTCGAAAGGCGGTGCGCGATGACGATGGTCGTGCGATCGCGAATCAGGTTGGCGATGGCGCGCTGCACGAGCGATTCGGACTCAGCATCGAGCGCGGACGTCGCTTCGTCGAGAATCAATACCGGCGCGTTACTCAAAACGGCGCGCGCGATCGCCAGGCGCTGTCTCTGGCCGCCGGAAAGAAAAATCCCTCGTTCGCCGATGAGTGTGTCGTAGCCCTTCGGCAATTCCAAAATGAAGTCATGCGCCAGGGCCGTGCGCGCCGCATCCTCGATTTGTTCAGTTGTCGCGTCAGGCTTCGCGTATGAAATGTTATAGCGGACGCTGTCGTTAAAGAGCACTGTCTCTTGAGTGACCAAAGCTATCTGCCGGCGCAGGCTGGCGACCTGCGCGTCGCGCAAATCAATGCCGTCCCAACTTACGGCGCCGGATGTTGGATCGTGAAAGCGGGGAATCAACTTCGTCAGCGTTGACTTGCCCCCACCGGATTCGCCCACCAGCGCCACCACGCGACCTGCCGGTACTGAGAGGCTTACGCCGTGAAGCACCGATCTTGATTCGTCGTTGTAGCCAAAGTGCACGTCGCGAAATTCGATCGCTTCGTGCAACGGCGGCAGCGCGATTGCGTTTGGCTTTTCCGGAATCTCTTCATGTTCATCCATTACTTCCCAGACATGCTGCGCTGCGGCGGTCGCCTGAGAGAATGCGTTGTGAAGTCGTGAAAGCTTGCGGAGCGGATCGTAACTGCGCGCCAGAAAAAAAATGAATGTCGCAAACTGCGCAATATTCATGCGCTCGAGCCGGATCTCGCGTTCGCCAAAGAAGAGTAGAGCAACAATAAAAAGGACACCAATCAATTCAATAATCGGCGGCGACATTCCCGAGATGCTGGCTGCGCGAAGGTTTGCGCGCCTGATGCGCTCGGCGACCCGAGTGAACCGATTTTGCTCGCGCTCCTCGCCGCGATACGCCTTGACGATCGGTTGGTTCGCCAGGGCCTCTTGCGCGGTATCCGCCAATCTCTTGGTGCCCTCGACTGTTTCGCGGGCAAGCTTCCTCAGAGTGCCGCC
>DATLVM010000054.1:0-6079 GCA_035577445.1 Pyrinomonadaceae bacterium | reverse complement strand
GTCTCCGTGCCTCTGGGTCTGATTCACTTAGAAGTTGATCCACTAGAAAGGAGTAGATCCAATTCGCGATGCTGATTGTCGAGCATCCCATACGTATCAGCAGTCTCTTCGAGCATTTGACGGGTCATCGCGATCGAATCGCTCAGTTCTTCGAAGTGCAAAGCTGAGACGCGTTCCGGAGTCGGCAAGGTGACTACTTGATCATTAACGAGCCCGAAGAAGTTCTCAATCGATTGCAGTTGGCCTTCGACCATCCGAACTGATCTTTCCAAATCGTTGAAGGCGGCAACGCGTCGTTTCAGAATCTCAGCGTTCGCTTGTTGTATGCGTTTCTGGCGATCGTCCGTCGAGGTTTGAATTGCGTGCTCGGCCTGCTTTAGTTGGTTCTGAACTGCCTGTCGATTCGTGGTCCGCAAGTGATGTTTGCGGCGGCGATAGACGTCCAGCAGGTCGACGAAATCTTCCCAACGCTGATCGAGGGACTGGAGATTCGCCGGGATTTCTTTGGAGTTCGTGAACTTGCGATAGTTCGAATAGATCTGATTCTTCATCCACCGCAAGTATTCGACGGCTTCACGCTCACGAGGATCGAAACCTCTGACAATCGCCTCCCGTTGGGCCTCGCGCAGTTTGCGCGCACGCTCTTTTTCGCGACGCGCCACGAGCCGTCGATAAATGGGACTCACAGGGACCACCGATAGATAGACAACCTCAGTACCCATGGCCAGCAGGAGCGGCGTAACGTCCTGGAGAAACACCGCCGTCACTCCAAAGCCGACCATTCCCCAAAAATTGATCGGCTCTTTGAGCGCCTCTTTTACGTATCGGAAATCGATTTTGGGGAATTCCATGAAAACGTGATCGCTAAACGAAATTGACGCGCTCCTCTGACCTTCGGCTATCGCCGCTACTGTTGTGGCGTAGTTTCTCCCTGCGCGGCTGGTAGCGCTGCCGGTGAACCCGCGTCGGTGCCGGCCGGCAGCAATCCCATTTCACGCTTGTAGGCCAGCAGCTTGTCCTGCAACTGCATGTCCATTGCTTCCTTTTCAATTTCCTGCATCTGGTTGTCAACGGAAGTTGAGCCCAACTGCATGCGCGCTTCTGCGGCAGCCGCGCGCCGATCGATCTTGTCGCGCATCTCGTCAAAGGTCGAAGCGTCGTCGCCAATCTGAAACGAGGCCATGGTCTGCGCGAGCTGCTCCTGGAGCTTGGCCTGCTTCGATTGATTGATGAGCTGCATCGCCTCGGCGGTGCGGCGCTGCATCTGGAGCATGTAATTGTCGCGCGCCTTCAAGGCCTGTTTTGATGCCAGTTGAGAATGTTCGTATTGGTGGACCGTTCGCTGCAGATCGACTTGCGCCTGTTGGAGCTGACCGATGTAAGCGGTGGCGATATCATCGCGGCCCATCTTGACTGAAGCCTTGATCTTCGAATCCAGATCGACAACCTGAGCCTCCAGCCGCTCTTTGTTCTTGCCGAGCAGCTTTTCCGTCGCCATCACCTGCGCGACTGAGTTGTTCAAATCGGGGATGCGATCCCGCATGTCGCGGATTGTCTGTTGCAGGATCAACTCGGGGTCCTCGGTAGCTTCGACAAATCCGCCAAACAGCGCGCGCATTGAACGCTTAACTCTTGTCCACAGTCCCATTTCGTTCCTCCGGCTAAATCAGATTCGCAGATCGGGTAGATTCACATGCGGCTGTCGAAACTGCTGAGCGCCTTGGAATTGTACGAAAGTCCGCGGCGGCTGGTTGCATCTTCGACGCATTTTGAACGTGAGTATAACAAACAGTAGGCAGTAGACAGTAGGCAGTAGCAGAAATCGACGCAGTTCAGCTAGCTCTGACGGCGCCCGATGCTTCAGTTCGCCCAATATCGCGGCGATACTGCATGCCGTCCCAGCGAACGCCGGCGACCGCTTCGTAGGATCGCGAGAGCGCAACTTCGAGCGTTGGACCCGTCGCCGTAACTCCCAGTACGCGGCCACCGGCAGTCAGCCACTCACCCTGCGGATCGCGGGAAGTAGCCGCATGGAAGATCACGGCATTGTCGGATCCCGCTGAACCAAGGCCGAAGATTTGCGCGCCGGTTTCGGCCTTAGCCGGGTAGCCTTTCGCAGCCAATACGACGCAGGCCGATGAATCGTCAGACCATTCAATATTCGTTTCACCCAGCCGCGATTCGACCATCGCCTGGAAGACTTCCGCCAGATTGCTTTTCAATCTAACCAAAATGGCCTGCGTCTCAGGATCGCCAAACCGAACGTTGTATTCGAGCACGCGCGGTCCGTCCGACGTCAGCATCAGGCCTATGAAGAGAATTCCGCGAAACGGAAAACCTTCATCGCGACAACCTTGCAGACTGGGCTCGACGATCTCTTTCTTAATTCGATTAAGTGTTCGATCGTCTAACAGTGAAGCGTCGGTGATCGTGCCCATCCCGCCGGTATTCGGCCCCGTGTCGCCTTCGCCGATGCGTTTGTGATCGCGGGCGGGGGGCATCAGGCGATAGTCTTTGCCGTCAGAAAATAGAAGCACCGAAACTTCGGGACCCGTTAGCGCTTCTTCAATTACGATTCTCTTCGCGGCTTCTGCGCCGACGGCCCCGCTTTCAAGCTCGCGCACTGCGTCAAGAGCAGCCGCGCGATCGCGCGCGACGAATACACCTTTGCCGGCCGCCAACCCGTCGGCTTTGATTACAACGGATGCGAGGTCATCGCCAAACTCACCCGATTGCAAAATGTCTTTGGCTTCTTGAATTGAATTTGCGACGCGATAACGAGCTGTCGGAATGGAATGACGCGCCATGAAATCTTTCGCGAACGCTTTGCTAGATTCCAATCGTGCCGCAGCCTGGTTTGGTCCCACGATGCGCAAGCCGCGTGATTCGAACTCGTCAACAATGCCGGCGGCTAAAGGCGCCTCTGGACCAACCATCGTCAAGTCGATCTTCGACTGTGCAGCGTAATTAGCCAACGCTGACAAGTCGTCAATTGGAATCAGAACACATTCAGCGACCTGCGCGATTCCCGCATTGCCTGGCGCGCAGAATAGCTCAACGGGTTCTACGGATTTCTCATTCAGCGCCCAGCAGATGGCGTGCTCTCTGCCGCCCGATCCAATCACGAGAATTCTCATCGCAAAAAGGCCAAAAATAACTTGTCAGATCATGTGGGAAAACGCTTGACAGCAGTTGGTCATAGTCATATAAGTGCAGCCGCTGTGGCTGCCACTGCTGCCTTCAAGCACATCAATCGACAGCTAGTTTAGTTTTTCGCGGCCTACTCGTACAGCCTCATAGAGTCGATCACTGCGATGGGCTTCCCTGCCCTTTGAAAACGCGCTCGGGAGGAGAACAAATGTCAGAGGAGCATGCAGCGCCACTGGGGACAGATCAAGTGTCTGACTATGAAGACCGATCAATCAGTTGCATTGATTGTGGCGAAGATTTTATCTGGACAGTTGGCGAGCAAGTATTTTTCCACGACAAGGGACTAAAGAACGAGCCCAAGCGCTGCAAACCTTGCAAGCAAGCCAAGAACAATCGCCTGGCCGCCATCTCGGCCGCGCAATCCGCGGGCATTAAACAAAAAATCGAAGTGACCGTAACCTGCGCGAGATGTAACGAGCAAACGACGGTGCCGTTTTACCCCTCACAAGGGCGACCCGTCTATTGCCGCGCCTGTTTTATGGCTGCGCGCGCGATGAGCGCCGTCGTCTAGCGTCAGTGCTCAAGGTGATAGGGCACGTTCGTTACCACCACACCGCGCTTGAATAGCAGCGCCCCCTTTAGAAACAAAGTGTTCTGGTTGTGCAGGAGATTCTGCCACCATTTGGCAGGCACGAACTCTGGCAAAACAATCGTGATCACCACGCCCGGAGAACTGCGCCGGACGCGATCGACATAATTGAAGAGCGGACGAATCAACGAACGATACGGCGAAGCTACTACCACGAGATTCACGCCTGAGCCCCACTGCTGCCATTTCTCGCGCAGCCTTTGCGTCGTCTCATCGTCCAGGTTCACATACACCGCGGTCACGTGATGAGGCGCGATCGACTTTGCATATTCCAGGGCCGCGATGACGCCACGATGGATTCCCGAGATGGGTACGATCACCTCGTGATGCAGCTGCCGTAATCCGGTGAGACCTTCCGTAGAAAGCTGCTGGGCCACGTCGACGTAATGGCGATGAATGCGCAGGAACATCCAGACGAGCAGCGGAATCAGCACCACCACGATCCAGGCGCCGTGGATGAACTTCGTAACGATGAAGATCAGCAGCACGACGAAGGTTGCCGCAGCCCCAACGCCGTTGATGACCAGGTATTTTCGCCAGTGCGATTTGCGCGCTGCAAGCTGCGCAGCGATGGCGTTGTCGCCCGCATGGGCCGCCTCGCGCATGGCGCGCAAACCTTTTCCTTCGCGCCACCAATGAACCACCATGCCGGCCTGCGACAGAGTAAAAGAGAGAAATACTCCGACGGCATAAAGCGGGATCAGGCGACTGGTGTCACCGCGGAACGCCCAAACTAAGAAGCCTGAGAAGATGGCGAGCAGCACAATCCCGTTGGAAAACACTAACCGGTCGCCTAAGTTGGCGAGTTGTCTTGGCAGAAAGCGATCTTGTGCTAACAGCGAAGCCAGTCGTGGAAACCCTGCGAACGAAGTGTTAGCGGCAAGAATCAGGATCGCCGCCGTCGTACCCTGAACGACGTAATAAAACCAGCCGACCGGCCCAGTGAAGACGACGCGCGCGATCTGCGAAATCACCGTCTCATGTTCAAGTGGATGAACATTGAAGAGATGGGCGAGCAGGCTCGCGCTCAGGAACATCACTATCAATAAAACCGCCATCCATGACAGCGTCGTTGCCGCGTTCTTAGACTCGGGCTGCTTGAACGCCTGAACACCGTTCGAGATTGCCTCGATGCCCGTCAAAGCCGCGCAACCGTTTGCGAATGCTCCTAATAAAAGGAGTATGGTCAGCGGCTGCGCATGATAGCCTTCGGCAATCTTCAAATCCGCATCATTCGGCACCGGCACAATCGCGGGATTGAGGTAATAGCGAATCAACCCATAGCCGATCAAGGCGAGGAAGCTGAAGATAAAAGCATAGCTGGGCGCAGCGAACAGGGCCCCCGCTTCGCGGACGCCGCGCAAGTTCGCAACCATGATGAAGACGATGAAGAAGAGACAGAGCACTACGCGATGTTCGTGCAATCCCGCGAAGCGCGTTCCTACCGTTGCTGAAGTGATGGCCTCGACGCCGGCGGCAATCGACACAGAAACCGTGAGGATGTAGTCAACGAGCAACGACGCGCCCGCGATCAATCCCGGCATTGTCCCAAGATTATCTTTCGCAACGATGAAGGCGCCGCCGCCGGAAGGATACGCGTAGATCGTCTGGCGATAACTAATCGCGACGATTACCAGCAGCGCGCCGATTGCGATTGAGATAGGAACAACGTGTCCGAAGGCGCCGCTTTGGCCCGCTACATAGGAAGCGGCGAGCACCAGCAGGATCTGCTCGGTCGCATACGCCGTCGAAGACAGTGCGTCTGAAGCAAAGATCGCCAGCGCGGTCTTTTTGGTGAGTCGCTCGTGTGCTAAGCGCGCTGTTCTGATGGGGCTGCCAACCAGCAGACGCTTTAGAGAGGCCATAACGATCGTGACGGCAATCCACTCGTTCTTGCGGCGCTAAAAATGCCACAGTATGGCATCTGGAAAGCCAACTGTGGCGACGCGCTCACCGCAACGGTGGGCCGCTGCTCTTCTCTTAAAAAACAAACTCAGAGGGTTTGTCCGTGCCGTATATTAAGGCACTTCTTCTGAAAGTCAATGCGACTGTGCGCTGAGTTGAATGCCAATAAATTGAGATCGAATTGAAGTGGAGAAATCGGGCCCAAAAATAAAAGCGGGCGGGGCCCTCCCACAAGCCCCACCCTAAGGCCACGTGTCCTCACCCCACGCGACCACTTCGCCCACCGGGGAGGCGGACGCGTTGCGCATATTATTTAGACGAGCAGTAGAAATCAACCTTTTTCTTGAGGTGGTGCTAAGAGTTTCGACTCTAAGG
>DATLVM010000053.1:0-12268 GCA_035577445.1 Pyrinomonadaceae bacterium | reverse complement strand
AATGTTTCGCACCTGCGCCGTGAGGTTGCCCGCCATCGAGTTCACGCTGTCGGTCAGGTCCTTCCACGTGCCCGCGACGCCCTTAACCTTCGCTTCGCCGCCGAGCTTGCCTTCGGTGCCGACCTCGCGCGCCACGCGCGTAACTTCCGAAGCAAACGAACCGAGCTGATCGACCATCGAGTTCACGATTTTGGTAGTGCGCAGGAACTCGCCCTTGAGCGGGCGGCCGTCGACTTCCAGCGTCATGCGTTCTGACAGATCGCCGTTGGCCACCGCGCCGATCACGCGCGCCATTTCGCTGGTTGGGCGGGCCATGTCGTCGATCAGCAGGTTGGTGGAATCGACGATGCGCAACCACGAACCGGCGGCCGCCGGGACGGTCGCGCGATGCGCGATCTTTCCCTCTTTGCCGACGACCCGGCTGACGCGATCGAGTTCTCTGGCGGTCTTGTCGCTCAGCTCGATGATCTCGTTCAGCGTGTCGGCAATCTTGCCGGCCTCGCCGGTCCATTCACCGGGCAAGCGCGCCGAGAAGTCACCTTTCTTGAAAGCGACCAGTGTCTTGAGAAGCAGTTTGGTGTTAATTGTGTCGGTAGTCGCAGTTTGGGTTCGCATAAGTTTCACCTTGGTGGACTTGGTCGTTGGAGAGACAGCGCCTGGACGAAACTTGTTTTTAGGAGACAAGCCATCGCGCACTCGCCGCCGGGACACAAAAGTGCGTCGAAAGAAAAAGGGGAAATTCAGGGGAATCTGAAACGCAAGTGGGGCTACAGCGTTTCGAGCATTTTAGCTATCTGAGGCGTGGTCTGTAAAGCAGGATTTTCTTGGGAGCAATCCTGGTTCGAAAATTATTTAGCCGCGGATTAACGCGGATCGACGCTGATAAAGAAAGAGCCGGGTTGGCAATCTCTTATCGGCGAAACCCGCGTGTATCCGCGGCCAATTCGTTTCGTCTGCTGAACCTGACTCGGTACTAAACAAACGCGAAGTCGAACTGCTCTTGAAGAATCAACGGATCGCTCGCCAGATCGACCGTACCGAGGTAATCCTCGATTTCATTCAGAACGTCACGCTCAGGTCCTCTCAGAGCTTTCGCGACTTCAGGATTTATGCGCAGCATCGCCTGGCGCGCGCCATCGCCTTCACCCTCGCGCGACAGCCGTCGCGCCTGTTCGAGAATCTCGTAACAAACAGTCTGAGGCGACTTCACCAGCCCTGCGCCCTGGCAATACTGGCACGGCGCGCACAGCGTTCGTTCGAGCGATTGCTTCACACGTTTCCGCGTCATGATCACCAAACCGAAATCGTTGAATGAAAGGACCTTGGTTGGCGACTTATCGCGCCGCAACGCTTCCTGCAAAGTCTGCATTACGCGTTGGCGATTGCGCCGCTCTTCCATGTCGATCAAATCAAGCACGATGATGCCGCCCAGATCGCGCAACCGAATCTGACGGGCGATCTCCTCGACCGCTTCCATGTTCGTCCGCGTGATCGTGTCTTCCAGTCGAGTCGCGCCGCGGCCGACGAACTTGCCTGTGTTCACATCGATGGAAACGAGTGCTTCAGTTTGGTTAATCACGAGATAGCCACCGGACTTTAGCCATACGCGCGGCTTGATGGCTTTATCGATCTCAGCCTGGACGCTATAGGCTTCGAGGATGGGTTCGTCACGCGTGTAGAGCTTCACGCGCTTCACCAGCCTTGGCTGCATGCGATTTACAAACTCGATAATGCGCTGGTACTCGTCTTCCGAGTCGATCCGAATCGCGGTGAAGTCTTCCGATAATTGGTCGCGCAGGATGCGCTGCACCAGATCGAGATCACGATGCACGAGCGAGGGCGCTTTCGACTTCTCTGCATTTTTCCGCATGTCCTGCCACGTGCGCAGTAGATACTGCGCATCAGCGCGTAAATCTTCTTCGCTCGCGCCGACTCCGGCCGTGCGGACGATGAAACCACCCGCAGGCGATCCCTCATCAGCATGAATCTTCTGAATCAACTTTCGCAGTCGCGTGCGTTCGCTGTCGGAATCGATCTTCCGCGACACGCCGAGGTGCTCCACCGTCGGCATATAGACGAGAAAGCGACCCGGCAGAGCGATATGCGAAGTGATGCGTGCGCCTTTTTTCGCGATCGGTTCCTTGGCGATCTGCACCAGGATCTCCTGGCCTTCTTTTAGAAGGTCGGTGATCGTCGGTTGTCCGCGATCATGTCTCGTTGTGTGTCGACGGCCGCCGCGTGCCGGAGGGCGACGTTGGCGCGGGGCGGACTTGGTTTGTTCTTCGCCGTCGACCGCTGGTTCTGCCTCGGCATCAATTGCCGCTGCCTCAACTTCAATCGGCTCCTGTTCTTCGACAACGTCGCTCGTTTCTTCCTGATCGTTCACGTTGTCGTTGCCGTTCGCTTCGCCGCCCGCGGGACGCTTTAAAGGTGGACGCCGACGACGGCGGCCGCCACGCCGGGTAGCAAACTCTTCATGTGGGCGACCGGTTGTGATGCCGACTTCAGAGTCGGGAAAGGTGTCGACCGTCTCTTTGGTTATTTCTTCAGCAGCCGAAGCTTCGGTCGAAGTCTCAGCTTGTTCTTCTTCCTCTGATTTTTTCGATTTGAAGAGGCGGCTGATTACCCCGCTCTTTTTGCGGCGACTGGGTGACTCTCTCTTAGCCGGCATTGGCGGAGTTGGCTCGTCCGAAAGTGTTTGGCCGCGCCCTTCTTCTTCATCGCTGACTCTTTGGAAAGACGCTGAAGCGCGCGAGCTTTCGTCGGCGATCTCGTCCACGAAATCGCGAACGTGAGCTTCTTCAATGGTGCGCTGGGCCGCAGACATCCCGGTGGCATCTTCTTCGTCGGCGACTCGCTGAAAACCGCCAGTCTCTCTGAGACCTTCACTTAGCAGTGAACCAACCGGCGCGCTCGGCACGTCTTCGAGGTCAAATTCGACGGCGTGCACGGCGTCCATGATCCGTTCCTGGAGCCGCGCGTCTTTGAACATTTCGCCGTTCATGGCGCGCTCTTCGTCGTCACTGACGCGCTCGAATGAAACGCCGCCGACGGCGAAAGGCGTGTCGATCGATTCAGCTTCGACGGGAACGATGCTGCGTTCTTCCGAGGTTGATTCAGCCGCTTTGGCGCCTTTGCCGCGACCGCGTCCGCCGCGACGACCCCGCGGTCGCTTGCGCGGTTCTTCTGGTTCTTCGTCGGTAATCTCTACCGCGGCTATAGCCGCAGGATCGACTTCGCGCAGCGGCTCAGCGCGCTCATGCGTGGCTTCGACTTGTTGCTCGCGCTGAACCCGTGACATTTCGATGTGTTCAGCGGCTGCGCGAGTCGCGGCCTCTGTATCGCCCTTCTTTGATTTGTCGACGACGATCCTTTCGAACTCGGCTTCTTCATCGAAGAAGTCGGTTACATACAGAAACGCGTCGCGTTCCAAACCGATATCGACAAAGGCCGATTGCATGCCGGGCAGAACGCGCATCACGCGCCCTTTGTAAATGTTCCCGACGATGCCCTGATTTTGTTCACCGCGTTCGATGTAGAACTCGGTGACTCTTTCGTTTTCGACGATCGCGATCTTTTTTTCGCGACCGTTCACACTAACTATTAACTCTCTTGACATTGATCTTCTTTCTGTTGAGGAGCGCACTTGGGAGCGCACGCATTCCCGACTTGGTCGGGATTCGCAGGCATCGGTGCCTGCGCTCTTCATCGCTCATTTGTTGTAGGAAATTGCCGGCAGAATTTACCGGCAGTTGATTCGAGGTGCGCGCTGGCACATGCAAGCGGCGACGCGTTTGAGATCGATCATGCAGATCGAGATCTCTCGCGTGATTGATTAGTACCATCCGCCTCGGCAGATGGGTACAAGCCTGATTCAAATAGGAACTCCGTTACCGCGCGGCGGCCCTTTTGGCAGCGCCAGGGAGCGGGGCGTCGGTCAGTTAAGACGCGCTCTGAAACCTGGATGCGGTGCGAAAATGCCGTCAGGTCGACGGCTTCAAAAATCTTAGCTCACCTGTTGTTGCTACCTGGTTCTTTGCTTGAGCATTCTGTCGGGCCGATTGCCCAACGTGGCGAGCAAACGCAGTATAACAGAGTAAATGGCTCAGCACCACCCAATCCGGTAGTGGGCGTTGCTTCTACAATCTGGACGTGGAAAGTTTATTTGCCAACTGAACTCGCTCACGAGATAATCCGCAAAGCCTTTACCGTTTTTTCGGCAATCAGTAAATACACTACGGTGTCTACAAACTCAGTCTCACTTAGCGAGGTCAAAGCGTTACTCGAAGAATGGCGTGACTCATCAACAGAATTGTTCCTAGTAATGGCCGCCCCTCCCCTCTTTTTTGTCCGTGCCAAAGGCGAGGTCTCCGAAGTTCGAGATGCATTTTTCAAATTCTCATCCGACAACGGAACCGAAGCAGTCATTCTTCTCACGTCGGCCCTTTTAGCGTTGCCCACGCAACCGCCCAAGTACGCCGCTCGCTGGCTGAGTATCCGATCTAACAACGTCCTTATAGGGGTTGGCGAATCGGAATTCCCCGCCGACGCCTTCCCAGACCTCGCCTCCGATTTGCCGTTCTGAAGTCGATCTTGCTTAAGTCGCATCTTTAATCCCTCAACACGACGGTTAGCCTGTCGCCAGATTTGCCGACAAACTAACTCTAGCTAACTTACCTAACTTCAACACGACTTAGATCACGACCCGGTAGTGGCCTGAATCAAGTTGTTCTCTCGGCGTGCTCTGCGAAGACCTCTGATTCTTCTCTGCGGTTATTGCCGAAACATTGGATTAACCGCAGAGGTCAGGGAGGATTCCGCAGAGGGCCGCAGAGGAAATCGAAATCAAGGCAACGCCCCCCTCGCGTTTGCTTCGTTAATCGGCAGGAATTTGGCCAAATCCGCGCCAACTATTCTGGTTGTGCCATCCGATGGTTGCATCAGGCGCACCGATTCCTTGCCACCATTTTTCGAATTCTTTCTTCGAAAGATAGAAGGCCGTCGGCGCAATCAAATGATCGAAAACAATCGAATGTTGTTCGCGCCAATTGAAATCCGCGATGGCGCGCAGGTACTCGTTGTAGAAAAGATGCTGCGCGATCTTTCGCCCTCCATCGCTCCGATTGAGCGGGCCATAGACGAGTTTCGTCGCGGCGTACATCATCGCCGTAGGAAGCTTTGAAAGATGCAGCAGCAGACGCTCAGGCATGCGCGAAGTGATGTGCTTGCGAATCGGGTTGACGAGCCAAACGATCCACCAGTTGTTCTCAGCACCGTAAACCCAGGCAGAGGCGTGGCCACCAGGTTTGATTTTTGAAACCAATGATTCAAAACCTGCGCGCGGATCCGGCAGGTGATGCAGCACGCCGACTGAGAAAGCGTAATCGAACGTTCGCCGCAGAGGCAGGTGATAAATATCCGCTTGCACGATATGCGCGTTCGGCAGCCCACGCGTCGAGGCGAACGCAACTTCGACCGCGGCGCTCAAATCGACGGCGACAATATCGCGTGCTCCCCAACCCGCGACGCGGCGCGTGTGCCGTCCTTTGCCGCAGCCTCCCTCGAGTACAACCTTGTCGCGCACGAACGCTGGTTTGATCGGAGCAATCCAGCCAAGAAACTGTTCTTCATACTTTGCGTCGTCATGAGAAAACTCAGTCCACGACCAGCCGAACTTGTCCGCCGTCGCCTGTTTGTCCTGCTCGATGTTCTGCAAGTCAGCAAAGCGTGGGACGCCGCGCGTGATGGGAAACGTTTTCGCGCATGAATCACAAGTCAGAATCCCGTCGAGCACTTCGATCCCGTCTTCCTGGGTAACGGATGACAGTTGAATTGCGCCTTCACATGACGGACAGGCGAGATAATCGAGAAGCTTTTTCTTCAAGTTGGTGTGTCAGTACCCGGAGCGATAGTGACGGGATCAAGTGACCCTATGCGGCTACATGATCCGCTCGCTATCGCTCGCGGTGCTGATACGATGAATTCGAAATTTTCGGCTCACGGCGCAAGGTAATGTTGCCATAGAATCAAAAGCCGCGGCAATTTGATGAGCCAGCCTACTTCAAGCGTGAAAGTCGATCACCTCGGGACGCGGGTGTCCGTGGTTGTACCTTCGTACAATCATGCCCAGTTCGTCGCGATGACATTGCGGTCGATCATGAAGCAGAGCTGTGCTCCCGCTGAGCTGGTGGTGATTGATGATGGCTCAACGGATGATTCGCCAGCGATGATCGAGCAGACTTTGAAAGGGTGTCCCTTTCCCTGTGAACTGATTGTCAGAAGTAATCGCGGTTTGTGTGCGACGTTGAATGAAGGTCTGGCGCGGACGGAAGGCGATTATTTCGCATATCTCGGCTCTGATGATGTGTGGCTGCCGAATTTTTTGAAAGACCGGGTGCGACTGCTGCAATCGCGGACCGATGCGGTACTCGCGTACGGGCACGCTTACTTTGTCGACGAGCAGAGTCGAATCGTCGATTGTACGGCGGATTGGGCGAATTACGTTGACGGTGATGTGCGCGCCATGTTGCTGAACACGATCGCTCCGATGAGCCCGACCGTTCTTTACCGTCGCGCGGCGCTGGCAAAGGAATCGTGGAATGAGAAAGCCAGACTGGAAGACTATGATCTGTACCTGCGGTTGAGCACAATCGGAGAGTTCGCTTTCGATCCCAACGTTCTTTCCGGTTGGCGGCTTCATGGAAAGAACACGAGTCTGGATCAGATATTCATGCTCAATGAACACCTGGCGGCTCAGCGCGCCGTGGCGCCGACGCTCGGATTAAGCGATCGCGAGCTTGAGAAGCTGCAAACGCGAACGAGATTCAGCCGAGCGGAAGACTTCATCAGACTCGGAGACAAACGCACTGCGATTCGCTTGATGGGCGCAAACCTGAGCGGCGTTCGATCTCCGCGGATTCTCGCGCGCATGCTGATCCGGCTTGGTTTGCCAATGTCCTTTATCCGAAAAAGGAAGGCAGATCAGCAGAGGCGTGCCAGCGAACGTTTTGGCTCAATTGAATTGTGAACGCGGACGGGCGCGCCCGATCAGGCGGAGACTGAACGGCTAACGGATTCGCGGGTGGATGACGTTGGTAGTTCGGTTGAAGCGCGCTGCGGCAAGCTGATGCCGGCCATACGTGCAAACAGAGCTTCGTACTGATCGACGACGTAATCCCAGTCATAAGCATCCTGCACCCGTGCCTGTGCGCGATTGCGATAGGCTTGAACTAACGAACCATCGCGCAAAACGCGCTGGAGCTTCTCCGTCAAATCATGTTCATCCGCATAAGCAATTCCGGCGTCGCCGATGGCTTCGACGTTCTCAGGCGCGGCCAACGTCAACACGCAATTACCAAAACCCATTGCTTCTAAGAGCGCCGGGTGCGTGCCGCCGACTTCGGTAGCGTGAACATAGCAGTACGCGTTCTGTTGCAGCGCACGATAATCTCGACCGAATACAAAGCCGGTAAAAACGATTCGCTTGTCGCCCCGCGCGCGGTTCCTTAGATCCTTGATGTATTCGTGAGCATACGGCGCGTCGCCTACGACCAGGAGTTTATGCGCAGTGCGTACTCGTTTGAAGGCTTCGATCACCAGGTGCGCATTGTTCTCAGGCTCAAGCCGGGAAACGTAGAGCACGTAGCGGTTCGGTTCGACGCGCCAACGACGCACGAGTGGATCCGGCCGCCGCTCGACCTCAGCTCCATACGCGATCATCGTCGAACGAGCGCCGTGGCGGGCCAGATAGTATTCTTGAATTACTTTCGCATCGGTCACTGTCTCGGTCGGCAGGATCGTCGCCATCCGCTCAGCCATCAAGTAATACTTCCGGGCGATCCAATTCCACTTCTTGCGTTTGTGCTCCAGCCCATCGACATTGAGCGCGACGGGCGTGCCGGCAAGGCGCAAGATGGAAGCAAACGGCGCGTTCGCCGCATTGCAAATTAGCGCCGCATCGTAACGACCAGACACGGCGTGTAGCGCTGAAAAGAACGTGTGGACAATTGTGTCGAGATACTTATGTTTGATGGTGGGAAGAACTTTGAGGCGCACACCCTGAAACTCGAGCTGGCGGGGGCTGACGTAGTGCGCGCGGCAGTAGACGGTTACCTCGTGGCCGCGAGCCACCAGCCTTGTCGATAGATGTTCAGCGAAGGTTTCGAAGCCGCCGTAGTTGGCGGGAATTCCCCTCGTTCCCAGGATCGCGATGCGCATATAAACTGAAGTGAATCAGCAGGGGTTACTCAATTCACTTGATGCTTGTATTTACTGACGGCCGCTTTTTGATAAGCCTGTAAAGTCATCCGTGCTGTTTGCTTCCAATCAAACTGCCTGGCCCGCTCGAGACCCTGCATTCGCAGCGCCGCCCGAAACTCGGAGTCGTCCAGCACTCGCGTCAGCGCCTGCACTAAAGAATTCGTGTCGAAAGGATCGAACAGCAAACCGGCTTGGCCGACGACTTCGGGAATGCTCGTTCGGTTACCGGCGATCACGGGCGCACCGCACTGCATGGCTTCCAAAATCGGCAAGCCAAAGCCCTCAAAAAAGGAGGGATAAACGAAACAAGTAGCTCCGCTGTAAAGCGCCGGTAGATCGGTTTCGGCGACGTAACCAGTGAACGCTATATCGTTGTTCGCTGAATGCCGCTGCGCTGCGCGGAACGTTTCGTCGTCAAGCCACCCGCGTTTTCCTACCAGGACAAGCTGCGGAAGCTTACCCTCAGGACGCAATCCGCGCAAGCACGAATATGCCTCGATCAATCTAATCAGGTTCTTACGCGGCTGAATCGATGAAACCGAAAGAATGTAGTCCCGTGCGATGCCGTAATGTTCCTGAATTTTTCGCAGTTCTGTTTCGTCTTCGATTGGTTTGAAGTGCGACGGAGCGGCGGCCGGAGTCACCGAAACGCGATCCGGAGCAATGCTGTAGGTATCAACGATGTCTCGCCGTGAGAATTCGGACAGCGTAAGGATTTGCGCAGCCTTGCGAGCAGTGCGTCGCACGGTCAGGCGGAGCTGCGCGCGGCTGCGGCGATTGAAAGTCTCAGGCAAGTGTTCGAACGAAAGATCGTGAATGGTGGCGACTACGGGACACGGAGCGAGCGGTGGCGCGGTGTATTGCACGTGCAGGACGTCAACCGGATTTCGGCGCAGCTCAGCAGAGAGCGTCACCGGAATCCGCACCAGCGGCGTGTGCGGCACCGTGCGTTTCACCTTGAAGTTCGGCCAGCGATTCGCAAACTGATCGATGGCCGATTGCCTGGTGACGTACAACGTATATTGATTTGCTTGATCGACTTCGGCGAGCGCCTCGATCAGATTGACGGCGTAGGTTTCATTGCCGGCGAGTTGACTTCCGACTGAATGGGCGTCGATGGCGATATGCATGTCAGAACCGCCTGCGGTAGCGGGCGGTTGATCTTGCGATGAGAGGTTCGGTATCGGACTCCAACCACCCGCTACCGCAGGTGGTTCTGACTATTTCTTGCCTTCTGCAGCTTCGCCACCGGCACCAACAGCGGCGGCGCCGGCGCTCTGGCGCGTATCGCGTTCGCGAATGCGGGCAGCCTTGCCACGGAGATTGCGCAGGTAATAAAGCTTGGCGCGGCGAACGTGGCCCTTCTTCACCACGTCGATGTGATCGATGATTGTGGCATGCAGTGGAAAAATTCTTTCGACGCCGACGCCAAAACTGGTCTTGCGAACGGTGATGGTTTCGCGCACGCCGCCATGCTTGCGCGCGATGCATACGCCTTCGAATGCTTGTAGGCGTTCCTTTGTTTCTGATTCCTTGATTCGCACGTGAACGCGAACGGTATCGCCCGGCTGAAAATCCGGAATGTTACTTCGTAATTGTGTCTTGTCGACTGTGTCTAAACGGTTCATGACTAACTCCATTTCCAATTTCTGATTGCCAATTGCCGATTTAGGTGGCGTCCATCGCGATGCTTTATCAATCGACAATTGGCAATCGGAAATCGGCAATTATTCTTTTAGCAGATCCGGTCTATTCCTCTTCGTCTTCGCTTCAGCAGCTTCGCGCCGCCACTTGGCAATCTCAGCATGATGACCGGTGAGCAAAACTTCCGGCACGCTCATTCCTTCAAACTCCGGTGGCCGCGTGTAATGCGGATAATCGAGCAAACCATCTGAGAACGATTCATTAGTCGCCGATGTTTCGCTGCCCAACGCGCCAGGAATCAACCTCACTATGGCGTCTACGACTACGAGCGCTGCCGGTTCGCCGCCCGACAAAACATAATCGCCGATCGAAACTTCATCGGTGACTAACGCGTCGGCAACTCGTTCATCGACACCTTCGTATCGGCCGCATACCAGAACGAGCTGTTCGCATTTCGCTAACTCAGCGGCGAACGCTTGCGTAAACTGTTTGCCTTGCGGCGAAAGCAATACAACTCGCTTGTTAGGGGCGATATCTTTGCGTTGGCGCGCTCCGGTCAACGATTCAACTGCTGCAAAGATCGGTTCCGGCTTCAGCACCATGCCGTCTCCGCCGCCAAATGGCCGATCGTCGACCATCTTGTGACGGTCCGAAGTCCACGTCCGCAAGTCGTGCGCCTTTATTTCAACCAACTGTGCCGCACGCGCCCGGCGAATAATTCCGTAATCAAACGCTTCGCGAAAATAGTCCGGGAAGATTGTGATGATGTCGACGCGAAGCATTTCACAATTCCAACAATCCTTCCGGCGGATCGATTCGAATCACTTTCTTCTCCTTATCGATCTCGACGACGATGTCGGCAGCCATCGGAATCAATCGATCGCGGCCAGATTCATCGACAACACTCAATAGCTCGACGCCGCCGGTGCGCATGATCCCTTGGACTTCGCCGACGTTCCGTCCGCCAATCGTTTCAACTCGGGAACCGATCAATTCCCATTCATAGAAACTGTCGCTCGGAAGTTCGATTCGTTCATCCGCAGAAATTGCGAGATCGTAACCGACGAGTTCTTTCGCTGCGTCGATCGAATCAAATCCGGCGAACTTCAACACCAGCCGGTTCCCATGAAACCAATGCTCTTCAATTTGCAAAGATCGTTGACTGCCTTCGGCCGGGATGCCGGTCAATGACTTCAGATTTGCGAATCGATCCGGAAAGTCGGTGAGCAAGTCGGCAACAACTTCGCCGCGCAAGCCGCGCACCTTAACGATGTGCGCGACGGCTATCAGATCATCTTCATCAGGTGGCACAGACTTTAGTCTGTGATCGCTTTCCATGTTGATTCACAGACTGAGATCTGTGCCACTTTACTCGACCACATCCAGCACGTAACGATGCTGCTGCTTCAACCCGGCCGCGTAAACCAGCGAACGCAGCGCGCGTACGGTGCGGCCTTGCTTGCCAATCACTTTGCCCATGTCGGGTTGCGCCACGCGCACTTCAATGCGCGTCGTTCCGTCGCGCTGAACCTCGCGCACGTCGACCGCGTCGGCATCGTCGACCAGGGCCTTAACTACCATTTCAATCGTCTCGCGCATTTGGTTGTCGCTTACGCCGCCGGCGATTCCGCCGCCGCCTGGTTCTTCGCAGCCTGCTTGATCAGCCGTCGCACAGTATCTGTAGGCTGCGCGCCTTTTTTGATCCAGTATTGGACGCGATCGCTCTTGAGATTGATTTCCGCGGGCTCGCGCGTTGGATTGTACGTGCCGAGGTTCTCGAGGAACGCTCCGTCACGCTTCGACTGCTTTTCTTTAACTACGATGCGATAGCTGGGGCGTTTCTTGGCGCCGGTTCGCATTAATCTAATTGCTAACAAGTTGTCTCTCCTTAGATTGCTTTGTTCCCTCTCCCTTTGTGAGAGGGGTTAGGGTGAGGGTTTTGCGACGACCATAACCAATAAGCCATCACCCCGGCCCTCGCCCAAAGGGTGAGGGAGAAGAATCACCTTCGTCTCTTCTTCTTTTTCTTCTTCTTCCTGGACGGTCCGGCGGGCAAACCTGCCATCATCGGATCGCCGCTGCCGAAATCCATGTTGGGCATTCCGGTCATGCGACGCATCATCTTGCCGCCCAGCCCGCCACCGCCAAACATGCCTGAACTCGAAAGCTGCTGCATCATGCGGCGCATTTCGGTGTACTGCTTAATCAGAGCGTTCACCTGCTGCACCGTGGTGCCCGAACCGCGCGCGATGCGGCGCCGCCGGTTCGCGTTCAGGATCAGGTGATTCATGCGCTCTTCGCGCGTCATTGAATCAATGATCGCTTCGGTGCGCTTCAGCTCTTTCTCCATCATCTCTGACTGTTC
>DATLVM010000052.1:0-20191 GCA_035577445.1 Pyrinomonadaceae bacterium | reverse complement strand
GGATCGCGCGCGCGAACAACGCAGCGAAACTGATCCGAACTACAACGCCGAAGCGAGCATCAGCGCGCTTGGTTCCGGATCGGATTACACGCCGTTCCTTCAGCACCTGGGCATAGCTTCGACCGACATGGGGTTTGGCGGCGACTACGGTGTCTATCATTCGGCCTTTGATTCGTTCTATTGGATGACGCACTTCGGCGATCCCGATTTCGCCTATCACGTTGCCGCGGCCCAGTTGTGGAGAACGATGGCGATGCGTCTTGCCGACGCGGAAGGTCTGCCGTTCGATTACACCGACTATGCCAATCAGATTCGCGAGTACTTCAACGACAGCATGAAATTGGCGCGCGCGCGCAGACTTGACAGCGGCGTCGACGAGAAAGCGATGAACGACGCAATCAAGAACTTCGCTGATGAAGCGGCTCGCGTAGAACGGGAGAGGCAGCGACTCACTGATAGCAATCGATCAAGCTCCGAAGAAGCCAAGCTCCGGCGTCTGAATGATGCATTGATGAACGCGGAGCGTGCATTCATAGATGACCGAGGACTAATCGGTCGGCCGTGGTACAAGCATCAGATTTACGCTCCGGGAATCTTCACCGGATACGCGGCGCAGCCACTTACTGACTTTCGCCAGGCCATCGACGATCGCAATACGACGAATCTCAAGGATGGTTTGACCAGAGTTGTCGCCGCGATTGATCGGGCGACTGAAGTGTTGAAGAAGGGGAGAGAGTGACGCGGAAGGCCCAGGTGCAGAACCGCGAGCGGTAGCGAGCGGGATAAGGAAGCATCATTCGAATAAAGGTTTGATTTCGCTTAAAGCCGTTATCAATCTTGCGCCTTTAATCCGCTCACTACCGTCCGCGGTTCTGTAACTGTCGCCCACTTCGCGGGACTGGTTTCTGTTCTTCAAGGTTTCTTTTTCTTCTTATTATCTTCAGGCGGCGGGGCCGGTCCCAGCTTGCCGCCGGCTTCGATGATTAGGTTCGCGTTATCGACGACGCGTTCCATCGCGGCGATTTCGTCGGCGTCACTTGCCTTGCTGCGCAACGCTGCGATTTGATTCAAGTACCCGTTCGCTGCGGTCGTTAGTTTCCGCAATGCTCGCGAGACCAGCGGGTTTCGTTCGTCGCGACGGCTGACGTCATCGATATTTGTAATTGCCTCGTCCAGAATTCCCGCGACGTCATTCAAAAGGGCAGCATGCGTTCCCTTCGGAAGATCTCCCCATTCGGGTTCGTCCTTCATCAACTTCTTGGTTGATGGCTGCGCCGTGCCGTTAATGATGGCAAAGCGACGATCCGCAGCCTTGATGAAAACTTCAATTCGCTTGTCGAGCTCCTGATGAAAACGAATGAGTTCGGTCTCAGCGTCAGTCAGGTCGTCGCGTTTTTGCGCGTGCGCTTGGGTCGCCGCAAGACAAACGATCGCGATGAGGCCCGCTTGAAATGTCCGCCGAGCGTTGATAGCTATGAACCTTCTCATGGACGTTTGATTGCTCCCGGATTTTCTTTCGGCTCGTTAGGAGTCGGAGATTGCTCAGGCGTCGGCCGTTCGCGCAGCACGGTTTGTCCATAAAAAGAATCCAGTGCTTCAGACCGCGCGTTCTTAATATATTCCTCCGCGCTCTTCAGATTGATCGCGTACTCAGCCGGCGTCGAGCGGCGCATGACGGCGAGGCGGGGAATGTGCGGCCGGATAGAGATTTCAAAATGCTTGTAGAGATCGCGCGTGCTGCCTTTGTCGCGAGTGAGCGTTGCGATGAAAGCCAGCAGGTCATCGATTAGCCCCAGGTATCGGCCGAGTTCTGACGATGCTTCTTCGAATCTTTTTTGGTCGGTAGCCGTCTCAGCGCGCTTCAAGTGATCGTCTGCCAGGGTGAATGTCACACGCAGACGAGCTTTCGGATCGTTGGCGCTGTGCAAGGCAGAGCGGTCGCTGCGAGTTACAAGCAGCATTGGTGGCGGCGCGGGTATCTGCGGCAGGCGAGGCTGTTGGGCAGCAACCGTCGTCAGCGCACAAGCAATCGTGGCTTGTATGAGAAGGGCCGATCGTTGACGAGGCGAAGCCGACATCTCCGTGTGAACTTCCGCTGAGTTACTTCAGGGATTCTTTTTCTTCACGCCCTGGCCGCGTTGTATTTGCGCGCGCAATGTTGGGAGTCTCAAGTTTACCTTATCGATTTCAAGCTTATTATTTGCTGGATCGGCGTGCGCCAAAAATTTCTGATATGCGTCCAGCGCTTCTGGGTACTCCGCGAGATTATCATGCGCGGTGGCAATGAAAAAGTACGTCGCTGCAACTTCGGGTTTTGCTTTAGCCAGCCACTCGTATTCCGGAACCGCCTCGGCGAAGCGCTTCATTTCGTAGAGCGCGAGCGCGAGATTTGCACGGGCAGTGTAGTCGTCAGGTGTGACGGCGAGCACTCGGCGCAAAACTGTTTCAGCTTCGGCGAAGTGTCGGGCCTGGACCAGTGCAGCAGCGTAGCCGATTGCGTACTTCGCATTCTTAGGTTCGATCTGCAGCGCGCGATAGTAGTAGTCCTGAGATTTCAAAGGATCGACGCGGCGATATGCGTTTCCCAGTCGCGCTAGTAAAGAGGCGTTCTTCGGATCGCGTCCGAGCATTTCCTCTATCGCGGCGCGCTCTTCCGCACTCGATCCGTCACCACCGGCAATCTCAGCGCGAAGCGCGATGACTTCCGAGGTCGATCGATCCTTCTCTGGCAGGGCATCAAGAACTCTTAATGCGTCATCTGGATTGCCGGTGCGCGAGTACATCTGCGCAAATTCGAATGCTTCAGAAATGTTTTTGGCGAAGCCTGCCTGCTCAAGTGCTCGAAGGTCCGCGATTGCGCCATCCCGATCGTTACTGTTGAGACGCATTCTGGCCCGATCGTACAAAGCCCCGAGGTCCTTTGGGTCCTTATCCAGGGCGCGATTGAGACTTGCGACCGCGGCCGCTTTATCCCCGGCCATGTCTTCCACGAACGCACGCTTTCGCCAGGTAGCTGAGTTCGCCGTCGGTTGGGACGTTGCAGATTGGACCAGCTTGAGAGCTTCGGTTATATCACCGTTGCGCGCACGTATCTCAGCCAACACAATCATCGCGAAGTCATCTTTCGGATTGAGTTCTATTGCACGGCGGAGTATTGGTTCGGCCTTTACCGGATCGTTGCCGTAACTACCGAGGAAGCTGCCGAACTTCGAATAAGCCATCGCCCAATCAGGCCGCAGCGCCACCGCACGATTGAAGCCTTCGAGCGCTTCAGCTTTTCGGTTGGTGAAGAGCAGCGCCATCGCGCGCTGGAATTCGGCTTCGGGAAACTCCGGCTTGATCTTGATCGCCGCGTCGTAGAGCTCGATCGCCTTCTTATAGTCGTTCTTTGCGTGCGCGTCCTGGCCGCGCTCGAAGAGCTTTATGGGATCGGTTTCACCGTTAGTAGGATCGTCCTGCGCGAGGGCCGGCTGCGAACAGAGTGGAATGACCAGCAGGGCAACCAGGGCGAGAAAAGCTTTGGCTGATGAATGTCTAACTATCATCGTTCTGTGATGTCGACCTGCATTTCGATGTTAGCACTCGGATTCGCGTTGCGTCATTAAAGCATCAGGTTGCGCAGGCTACTTGCTTGCGTTAACATTCGCCTCACAAACCTTTCGCCCTCGTTCTTAATATTCTTCGTTGGAGTGATCTGATGACTACAGCTCTGGTTGATGACATACGCGAAATCAAAGAAGACAATCCCTTCGAATCGATGATGTCCCGATTTGATCGTGCGGCGCAGTTATTGAATCTCGATCCTGATTTGTATGCGGTGATGCGGGTGCCGAATCGAGAACTAAAAGTATATATCCCCACCCGGATGGACTCAGGACGGATCCAGGTCTTTGAAGGATTTCGGGTGCAGCATAACTTCGCGCGTGGTCCGGCGAAGGGCGGGATTCGATATTCGCCTGATGTGAACATTGATGAGGTGCGCGCCCTGGCAGCATGGATGACCTGGAAGTGCGCGGTTGTGAACGTTCCGTTCGGTGGCGCGAAAGGCGGCATCATTTGTGATCCGACGCAGATGTCTCTCGGCGAATTGGAACGAATGACTCGACGTTACGCGTCTGAGTTGCTCGACTTCATTGGGCCTGAAAAGGACGTGCCCGCTCCGGACATGAATACGAACGAGCAAACAATGGCGTGGATCATGGACACGTATTCGATGCACGCGCGCCACACGGTGAACGCGGTCGTCACGGGTAAGCCAATTGACCTTGGTGGATCGCGTGGTAGACGCGAAGCTACCGGCCGCGGACTCTTGATAGTTGTCAATGAAGCCGTGAAGCGATTCAAGATGACTCCGAGTGAGACTCGCGTCGTGGTGCAGGGAAGCGGCAACGTCGGTGGTATCGCGGCGTTGCTCATGCACGAAGCAGGTTACAAGATTGTCGGTATCTCAGATATTAACGGGGGCATTTACAACCCGAACGGGATCGATATGCCGGCGGCGATGAAGCATCTGCAGACGACAAGGTCATTCGAAGGATTCGGAAATACCGAGCGGGTTAGCAATTCGGCGCTGCTCGAACTTGAATGCGACGTGCTTGTGCCGGCGGCGACCGAAAATCAAATTACATCTTCGAACGCCGATCAACTGAAGTGTCGAATCCTTGCTGAAGGTGCGAACGGCCCCACCACGGCCGCGGCCGACGAGATTCTTTATAAGAAGGGAATCTTCGTCATTCCGGACATTCTGGCGAACGCGGGTGGCGTTACAGTGTCGTACTTCGAGTGGGTGCAGGATCGTATGGGCTACTTCTGGCGCGAAGACGTTGTCAATTCAAGATTGGAAGATACGATGGTGGCGAGCTTCAACGACCTGTGCCGTTATGCCGACGCGCACTCAGTTGACACACGTACCGCCGCCTATATGTTGGCAATCGACCGCGTTGCTTACGACACTCGGATGCGCGGAATCTACGCATAATTGGGTACTTGCGCGAAAAAAGCTTGCGTAACTTCCGCGTCGTGCTATATCTTCTGGGCGGATTTATACTCACTGGTTTGGTTTATGCCGAATGGCGGCTAACTGAGTCGTAGTTAACCTCAAAGCTTGCCTGGTTTTGCATTCAATAAGGTCAAGGGGAAGTTTTCCAACGGTTCTTGATTGAACCTCAACGTTCAGGACAGGAGGAACGCGATGAAACTCGCGAGTAGAATGCTTTTCGTGGTGGTCGCTGTGGTCGTCCTATCGGCGACAGCTTTTTCGCAGACACTAAGACCTGAAACAGATCCAAGGAACATCTCACCAACTGTCGGTACTGGTGGAACACCAGGCGGTCCGACAGGATTGTTCACGATCTACGATGGAGATACGCTGCGCAAGGGCGAGTTTACTTTCAGCATTGCGTATAGCAACTGGGATCGCGATCCGGGCAACGTCGACTTGACCGAAGTGCCGTTGAGTTTTCAGATCGGCATCAACGATCACCTGGAACTGTTCTTCACGACCGACGGTTATCGAAAAGTCAACGCGCACAATCCGCAGAACTTGTCAGGTTTCTACCTGCCGAATACGCCCGACTCCTCTGGCTGTGCTCGGCCGGCAATAATTCTGCCGCCAACTCGTGTGAGCGGATCAACTGCGCTGACGGGCCTTAGCCCACTCGCCAGGCCGTCGTGCAACCAGCCGTTTGTCGCCTTTCCTTTCATAGGTGGGACGGGCCCCAATTTTGGCTTGACCGGCAACGGCATTGCGCCGCCATTTGTTTCTACTCTCGGTCCATTCACCGGCGGTGGTACAGGATCGTTTGGCGCGGCAGGCAATTTCGGCGGCGTCGGTTCAGCATTCGGAAGCATTCTTCCGGGAATCGTGCTGACCACTCGCACGATTCCACCGAATTTGACTTTCAACACGCTAACTGTTCCGGACCTCTATACGACAATGCCTTCGTATTTACCGGATGCTCCATTCCTCGGTCGACTCGACGAACACACTTCATTCGGCACCTTTAACGTTGGTGCGAAGATTCGCTTCACCGGACCTACCAATCCTCTCGGGGTGGGTTTAGTAGCGTTCTGGAGATTTTATTTGGATAAGCCGAATGATGCGGAGGGATTCGAGCAGTTACAAAGAGGATCCAGCCCTGGCGGTAGCATCGGCGATTTCGGACTGGTCGGCTTCGTGAGTGGCCGCCTGAGTCGTTCGGTAAATTTGTCAGCAAACTTTGGCTATATTCTGAACAGTAATCCCCGATCAGACGCGTTCGGTGGCGAAAAGATTACCTTGCTGGATCGCCCCGACGAATTCGTCTACGGGTTGGGCTTTGACTTTCCAATCAACAAACATGTTCAGCCAATTCTCGAGTTGAAGGGAATTCGATACGTGGGTGGACGCACGCCCAACGCTTTCGAGAATCACCCGCTTGATTTCCTTGGCGGCGTCAAGTTCTATCCGAAGCAGTGGATCGGTTTCGGCGCATCTTATCGCGCGCATCTAAATCAACAAGGTAAACACATCTTTGGCGGCAGCCAGGATTTTCCAGCCGGCTTTACAGAGTCTGATGATCCAAATGGATTCATCTTGCAGTTCTGGGCGGGCCGTCGTAATCCACGCACACCGGCATTCCTCCCGAACCAACCCCCAACCGTGACGCTCGCGGCATCGTCAAGCACGATTACCTTGCCTTGTGCCGCTGGTACTCACTCGAGTGGGGCCTGTCCTTCGGGTGCGAGTTCAAGTGTGCAGCTAACCGCAAATGCAACGGATCCAGATGGCGACACTTTGCTGTATACGTACAGCACCACTGGCGGTCGCGTGTCCGGACAGGGTGGTACGGCGACCTGGGACCTCAGCGGTCTCGGACCCGGTACGTACACGGCATCCGTGGATGTGGACGATGGTTGCGGTTGTATCACTTCGTCAACCACTACGGTTACGATTGCGTCGTGCAGTGATTGCGTTCCGGATGTTGTCTGTCCGCAGATTTCTTCGAGCTGTCCCGACGCGGTCGATCAGGGTCAACCGATCACATTCACGGCCACCGTTGGTCCAGGCACGCCTCCGGCGACCAGCTATAACTGGACAGTGTCAGCCGGCACGATCACGAGCGGCCAGGGAACGACATCCATCACCGTTAGCACGGATAACATCGGCGGTCAGAGCGTCACAGCGACTCTGGAAGTCGGTGGCGTCGATCCGAGTTGCGGTCGCACAACGTCGTGTACGACAGCAGTCCGCACGCCGGCACGTCCGCCGCGCAAATTCGACGAGTACGGGAACATTCGCTTCAACGATGAGAAAGCCCGCCTCGACAATTTCGCGGTGCAGTTGCAACAGGAGCCGGGTGCCACGGGCTACATAATCGGTTACGGCAGTTGCGACGCCGAGGGCCAGGCACGCGCCAGCCGCGCGAAGGACTATCTGGTGAATACGCGTGGCGTCGACGCTGGACGCATTATGGTGGTAGACGGAGGTTGTTTGCCTGAGTTGCAGGTTCAGCTTTGGATTGCGCCTCAGGGAGCAACGCCGCCGACAGGTGATGCGGCAGGCGTCATTTCTCCATGTCCGGAGTGTAAGAAAAAGGCCACCAGGCGCCGCCGGCGAGGTCGGGGAGAGTAGAATTTTCCTCCGGCTTCAGGACTGTACTTCACTGGGCAATGACTCGAGACGGGTGGCACGTAAAGTTCGCCACCCGTTTCGTTGCAGCTGTGCAGGTCTCACCTTTGGATCAGTTGCGGCGTGAAAACGCGAGAAACGCCTGGAGGATGGCCCTCCTCGCGTGACTGAAAAAACATAATCGAGACCGCGCTAAGTTATGAAAACCTCTTGATTTCCGGTTATGGGAGTGGTACGCTTCCGGCCGGATTTATCGGTTGCACGTGTAGTATAGCTTGTTGAGAGGATAAGTGCGTCGCGACCACTAGAATGCTTATTGGAACCGCGGCTGGGTTTTCTTATAAGAGCTGCTGGCAAGGAATAGGCAATCAGTTGCGATAGAGGGTTAGTAGCTGTTAAGCCCCCTCTCAAATTTGCGTCGCTCTACCAGATTACCGGTGCCGGAGCGACAGCAGTATTGTTAACGTTAAAGTTGACGCTGGTAGTTCGAGCGTCCGAATCCGACGGGAAGCGGCGAGATGCTTCGAGCAGGCATTCGAATTCCAACTATCGAATTCCAATTAATTGCCGAACTGCACCTTCCGGGTTTGGGCGCATCACTTCATATCGCAGGAGGAACGCGATGAGACTCGCGACTAGGGTGCTCCTTTGTGCACTCGTAATTTTTGTTCTTTCGGTTCTTGCGGTCGGACAGACTCCGAGACCGGATACCGATCCCAGGAACTTGTCACCGTCAGTGGGAACTGGCGGCCCAGAGGGCGGGCCGACGGGTTTATTTACCATCTACGACGGTCAGACATTGAGAAAGGGGGAGTTCACGTTCAGTGTTGCTTTCAGCAACTATGATCGTGACCCCGGTAATGTAGATATCACTGACTGGCCCGCGAGCTTTAACATCGGCTTGAACGATCATCTTGAATTGTTCTTCAAGACGAACGCTTACCGGGGGATTAAGGTCAATAACCCGCTAAATTTGTCGAGCTTCTACCTTCCGAATGTAGGTGTCTACTTCAGTGGGACAGCGCTCGGCAGCGCGCCGGCTATAATTCTCGCGCCGTCGGGGCCGAATGTTGGTTCGATGGCGGGGAGCGCGGTCTTCAGGCCGCCCTTCTGTAATCAGCCTGGATGCCCAGCCAACCCGGTTCCCAATTTCTATACCTCGGGGCAGCCGTTCGTTCAGTATCCGTTTGCGGGTGGCGCAGGTCCGAACTTTGGCATTGGGCCAGGCCAACTCGGCTCGTTGTTCGGATTCCCAGGGTTCAATTCGCAGCTCGGGCCGTTCACCGGCGGGAGCAGTAACTTCGGCGCGGCCGGCAATTTCCCGGGTGTAGGCTCTTCTGTAGGTGGGATTCTGCCAGGCATCGTCCTCGCTTGGACGGTCTTGCCGCCAACTGCGTTGACTCTGTCGCAGGTCGTTCCGGTTACTTACACCGTAGCTCCTTCGTACTTGCCTGATGCTCCTTTTGTGAGTCGGTTGTATGGCGAGTCGAGCTTTACGAATTTCGTCGTGGGTGCGAAGTGGAGAATCACCAGTCCGAAGAACGCTTTCGGCTTTGGCCTGATTCCTTTCTACCGTTGGTATCCAGACAAGGCTGACGATGCCTCTGGATTCAACCAACTGCAGCGAGGCGCCGGCCCGGGCGGGAACGTCGGTGATTTCGGTCTCGTAGCTTTCGCCGATGGTCGGCTGAGCCGCTCAGTGAACCTTTCAGCGAATTTTGGTTACATCCTGAACAGCAACCCGAAAGGCCCCGGCGGCGTTACTATGCTGGATCGTCCGGACGAGGTTATCGCAGGTATCGGCGTTGATTTCCCAATCAATAAGTACTTCCAGCCGATCGCGGAATTCAGATCGACTCAGTACGTGGGAGGGCGCACACCGAACTCCCTGCAGAACAATCCCGTTGAGTTCCTGGTGGGAGCCAAGATTTATCCGGCCCGCTGGTGGGGATTCGGTGGCTGGTACCGTCGTGCACTTAATGATCAGCGACTGAGTAACTTTAAGACGAACATTGCCGCCATTTCGGTATCTCAGCTGAGCGGCGTCTTTGTGCCATCACGCGGCATCGTGATTGTCCCGGGAACTACCGTAAGCACTGGCAATAACATTCCGGGCTTTATCCCATCAAGCGATCCATATGGATTTGGCGCGCAGTTGTGGGTTGGCCATCGCAATAAGCGTGAGCCGTCCATTCTGCCGAACCAACCGCCGACGGCCAGCCTGGCGGCTTCAGCCAGCACGGTTACGCTGCCGTGCCCGCCCGACATGCATTCAACGAGCGGCTCATGCCCGGCAGCCCCGACGTCTTCGGTAAACCTGACGACGACGGCCAGTGACCCTGACGGCGACACGTTGCTATATTCGTACACCGTCACAGGTGGCCGCGTTACCGGTGAAGGCGCGAACGTAGCTTGGGACCTCAGCGGTCTTGGACCCGGTACGTACACGGCATCGGTGGATGTGGACGATGGTTGCGGTTGCATCACTTCGTCGACGACCACGGTGACGATTGCATCGTGTAGTGATTGCGTCCCGAACCTGGTTTGTCCGACGGTTAACGTAACTTGCCCGTCCGACGTTGAAGAAGGCGGATCGATTACGTTCAACGCTAACTTCACGCAGGGCACGCCGGTGGTCACGCCGACCTATAACTGGACGGTTTCGGCCGGCACGATTACCAGCGGCCAGGGAACCTCGACGATCACGGTTGACACGAAGGGCCTCGGCGGCCAGACGGTCACCGCCACAGTCGAAGTTGGTGGCGTGGATCCGAGTTGCGGACGCACAGCGTCTTGCTCGACACCGGTCAAGCCGAGGCCGGGTGTATGTCGCAAGTTTGATGAGTATGGCAATATCCGCTTTAACGATGAGAAGGCCAGACTCGACAACTACGCGATCCAGTTGCAGAACGAGCCGACAGCCCAGGGCTACATCATCGGCTATGGCAGTTGTGACGCTGAAGGCCAGACGCGAGCAAATCGCGCTAAGGATTATCTGGTCAACACGCGTGGCATCGACGCTAGTCGGATCACCGTGATCGATGGTGGCTGCATGCCTGAGTTAAAGATTGAACTCTGGGTGTGTCCGTCCGGTGCCCCGGCGCCTACGCCGGATACCACGGGCGCGGTATCGCCTTGCCCGGATTGTAAGAAGAAGGCAACGACTCGACGCCGTGGCCGTCGCGGGGAAGAGTAAGGCTGGTTAACCTATAAGTTCGCTGCTGGTCGCAGCAGCGACGATTCCAGAGTGGGCGGTGTTTCCGAAATGGACGCACCGCCCGCTTTGCATTTTCGCAAACTCCTCGATTGATGGTTTGTGAGAAATATTTTCCAGCTATCGAAAACAGGGCATCAAAAGGTTATAATGCCGAAGCGATCGGAGTGACCTTCGGCACCTGATCGACTCACAGAGGTTGAAAGATTAAGTAATAATGAAGAAATCACAGTCTCGCTTGTTCCTAATCCCCTTCGTCGCAATCCTCGCAGCCTTTACTATTCTAGTCGGACGAGAATATCCGACCGCGGTTAGGGCTAAGTCGTCCGGTACGCCATATTCGGCTGAGTGGAAGATCACTGGGCCGACGGGTGGTGATGTTCGCGGTTTGGTGGTGGATCCGAATGATGCCGACAGGTTTTATATCGGCACCCTCGATGGACAGATCTACACTTCGACAGACGGCGCCCACAATTGGCGGCTGTTGGTGAATTTCAATCGACCCCGCTTGTTCGTGGACCATATCATCGTCGATCCTCGTAATTCGAAAGTTATTTACGTCGCCACCCATCGGCATAAAGAGCCGGGTGGTTTCTTCAAATCTACCGATGGGGGATTGACCTGGAAGGATTCGCCTGAATTAAGAAATGAGGCGCTCCATTCACTGACTCAATCCGAGTCTAATCCAAACATTCTGCTTGCCGGAACCATCTCGGGGATATTTCGCTCCAGCGACTCCGGAGAGACGTGGAGCGCTCTACCGACCAGTCGTACCCCGGGACTGATTGACGTCGAATCGCTCGCGATCGATCCGCGGAACTCTGATGTCGTCTACGCGGGCACGTGGTACCTGCCCTACAAGAGCACAGACGGCGGCCAATCCTGGCACAGCATGAAGAACGGGTTCATCGACGACTCTGACATCTTCGCGATTAATATTGATCCGCGAAACGCGAATCACATCATTGCCTCGGCCTGCAGCGGCATCTACGAGACTCATGATGCCGGCGAAAAGTGGCAAAAGGTGCAGGGCATTCCTTCACAGTCACGTCGCACCCGCGCCATTTTTCAACACCCGTCGATTCCGGGCTTGGTTTTCGCGGGAACAACTGAGGGCTTTTGGCGGTCGGCTAAGGCTGGCGAAAACAACTCATGGATGGTAACCACCTCGAGACAGTTGGAGATTAATTCGATCGCCGTGCATCCGCGAAATCCGAACACTGTCTACATTGGAACGAACAATTACGGCGTGATGATTTCTACTGATGGGGGGAAAAACTTCGTTCCGAGCAATAACGGGTTCAGCGGACGTTTCGTCAATGCGATTGTTCCTGATCGGGAGAGCACAACCCGCGTTTATGCCACCACGATAAATACAACCACCGGTGGCGGATTCTTTTTTGTAAGTAACGATTCGGGTGGAACCTGGCAACCCTCGATGCGCAACATGCCGCCGCGCTTGATTGGTTACACAATTCTTCAGGATGAGCGCGACGGCAACACGATCTATTTAGGCACGAACCTCGGTGTTTATCGCTCGATTGATCGCGGAGCTTCGTGGGCGCCGATAACTGCACGCAAGCCGGCCCCGGCTCCGGCCAAGCGCAAAACAAACACCCGGGCTAATGTTCGCCGCACGATCGCACAATCTCCTTCGACCTCTCGTCGCGTCACATCTCCGCCGAGTACTCCGGGACAAAGAATCGCCGCGCCAAAACAGAGTGACGATGTTGTGCGTCGTGCGCAGGAGGCTTTGGAACGCGCGGGTTACGAGATCGGAACGCCCGACGGTTTCATGGGTCCGCGTACCGTTGCGGCGATCAAACGATTTCAGACGGACCGCTATCTTGCAGTGAATGGGAGCCTCGACGACACAACCCTGGCTGCGCTTGGTGTCAGCAGTTCGGACGCGGGCACTGCGATGGCGCATCTGCCGGCGCTAGCCGATCCCGTGAACGCACTGACTTGGGTGCGTGGCCAAAACGGAGCAGAGATCCTGGCGGCGACGAACTCCGGACTGTTTCGTTCATCCGATCCGACTCTCGGTTGGGATCGATTGCCTTACGGACGAGGTATCGACGTGCGCACTACTTGTATTTCGACGAATCCGCAGAACCCGTCGGTGATCTATGTCGGCACGGCCACATCGGGCGCGCTGGTTTCTCGTGATGGTGGTCAGACCTGGCAACAGGTAAGCGGCATTCCAAACACCTCACCGGTCAATGTCATCGTTCAGGATCCTCAGCGGTCATCATTTATTTATCTCGGAACGAAACAGGCTTTCTTCATGTCGCGCGACGGTGGCAGCACGTGGTCTCGGCGCGGCGGTAACCTTCCGTTCGGCGACTTCACCAGCATTCTGATTAATCCGCGCGACTCGAACGAAATCTTCACAGGCAACGCCTACCAGAACGGTGAGACTGGCGGCGGAGTCTATCGATCGAACGATGCCGGTTCGACCTGGGTGCGAATTGACTCACGCGAACACCGGCTCCCGAGCATGCGCATTTGGGCGCTGGCGATCGATCCGCATGATCAAAACACACTGTTTGTAGGATCGCACTCAGCGGGTGTATACGTCGTTCCTCGCGGCGCAGAAGCTTCGCTGAACAGCATCCGTTAAGATTCTTTTGTTGTTTGGAAAAGGCGATTGACCTGTAACCGCCTTGACACCTGCTCAGGCCGCCGTGTAAATTCCGAAACGATCCGATCAAGCGATCGGTGGTAGTCGGATAACCGAGGAGACTACGGGCACGGCGGAAACGAAACGACAAACTTTCATTTCAACTCTTCTTAAGCTCGCACCTCTCACTCTACTTTTCCGACAAACCACCGCAAAGATTAAGTCGCTGGATTCTCAAAGCGACTGATTTTTTGCTGGGTATCGGATTGGCGCATCGAGCGCTCGACGCGTCACGCGAAAAATGATTAGGAGTGTGCATGTCCACGGAACAACCTTTGACCGTCGGCGACGCCGACGTTAACCAACCTACGTCAGATCAACCAACTGCGACCGATAACTCGACCACTCAAACGACAGCGCCGAGCGGAGACGTCGCTCCCGAAGCATCAACCGCAACCCAAACGGCGGTAGAAGAAGACGAACCGCGCGTCTCTGGCGAAGACTTCGGCAGCATACTCGATCAATTCGAGCAGGAGCAGTCGACGCTTCAAGAGGGCGAAGTCGTGCGCGGCACCGTTGTCGGGATCACCGAGCGGGGAGTCGTAATTGACTTTGGCTACAAATCCGAAGGCATCGTCAATCAAAACGAGTTCATGGAAAACGGCCAACTTGCCGTTAAGCCCGGCGATGAAGTCGATGTGCTCGTTAAGAACATGGAAACGGGAGAAGGCTTCCCCGTTCTGTCGCGTGCCGATGCCGTCAGACTGCGCGCCTGGGATGATCTGGAGAAGGCGTTCGAGGAAGACACTCCCGTCAAGGGTCGCGTGATTGAGCGTATCAAAGGTGGTTTGCGCGTCGATGTTGATGGTATCCCCGCGTTCTTGCCTGGCTCACAAGTGGACATCAGGCCGGTGCGAAATCTTGATTCGTTGCGCGGGCGTGAGATCGAAGCGAAAGTAATCAAGCTGAATCGCAAACGCTCCAACATCGTTCTGTCGCGCAAGGCGATACTTGAGGAGCGCGACGCTGGTCGCAAGGGCGAGACCCTCAATCAGATCGAAGAGGACATCATCGTTGAAGGCCAGATTAAGAATCTTACCGACTACGGCGCTTTCGTCGATCTCGGTGGGTTGGATGGACTGCTGCACGTGACTGATATGTCGTGGGGACGCTTACAGAATCCCGGTGAGATGTTCAAGGTGGGCGATAGCGTTCAAGTGAAGGTGCTTCGCTTTGATCGAGGCCGCGAGCGCGTTTCGCTTGGCTACAAGCAGCTGTTGCCCGATCCGTGGGAGACAATTGAAGAACGCTTTCCGTTGGGCACGCGTATCACAGGAAAAATCGCCAGCGTTACTGATTACGGAGCCTTCGTGGAGCTAGAGCCAGGCGTCGAGGGACTGGTGCACGTTTCAGAGATGAGCTGGTCGAAACGGGTGAAGCATCCCAGCAAGATCGTCAACCCGGGCGACACCGTCGAGGTTGAGGTTCTGGGCGTGGATCCAAAGGCGCGCCGCATCAGCCTCGGGATGAAGCAGGTGCAGGCGAATCCCTGGCAAACTCTGAGCGACCGTTACCACGTCGGAGCGCGTGTTCAGGGTCGTGTTCGCAACTTAACTGATTTTGGGGCCTTCATCGAGATCGAGGATGGCGTCGACGGCCTGGTGCATGTATCCGACATTTCCTGGTCTCGCCGAATCAAACATCCCGGCGAAGTGCTCAAGAAGGGCCAGCCCGTTGATGCTGTTATTACTTCTATCGATCCAGAGAATCGACGCATGTCACTGTCGATCAAGGAGCTCGAACCAAATGCGTGGAATGAGTTCGTGGTGACCCACAAGCCCGGTGATTTGGTGAAAGGCAAGATCGCGCGCTTTGCCAGCTTTGGCGCGTTCGTTGAGCTGGGCGATAACCTTGAAGGGCTGTGTCATATTTCCGAGCTGTCGGAAGATCGCGTCAACAAGCCTGAAGACGTCGTTGAACTCGGACAGGAAATGGAATTTCGGATTCTTCGCGTTGATGCTGAGAACAAAAAGATCGGTTTATCCGCTCGCGCCGCAGGCCATGACGAACCGATCGTCGAAACGAAAACGTATACATCAGAAGCCGGTGGAGGCATGGCGTCGCTCGGTGAATTGGCTGATTTCTTTCCCAGCAGAGCAAGCGACAGCAGCGACGAGAGTTAAAGGGGTTCAGTCCTCGTAAGGTGTTGGCGGCAGGAGGTTTCTGCCTTGCGGCCGCCTCCCCATTCTGGTAAAGTTAGGTTCAAATACCCGTCTTGCACCCAACGATTGGTTACTGGGCTAACGAACAGCGGAGCTTCTCTTTTAGCGAGGTGACTGGATGACTAAAGCTGATCTTGTCAATGATGTGGCTGATGCGGCCGAGTTGACAAAAAAGGATGCCGAGCGGCTGGTAGAAATCGTTTTCGAGAGCATTATCGACAGTTTGAACCAGGGCGAGAAGATCGAATTGCGCGGCTTTGGCAGTTTTCGTGTTCGCGAGCGCGGTGCGCGCCGCGGTCGTAATCCAAAGACCGGCGAGCCTGTGAGTATTCCGGCGAAGCGCGTACCCTTTTTCAAAGCAGGCAAAGAACTGAAGGAGCTGATCAACGCCACGCCGAATTAGCTTCACCTGCGAGGTGCCAATCCAAACGCCTCATGGAAAGACTCTGGAGCCCCTGGAGGCACGCTTACATCAGTCAAGCCACGACCTCGAAATCAAACTCCTCAGCGTGCATCTTCTGTGATGCTCAACGCAGCGCAAATGACGAACACAGTCTCGTCGTTCATCGCGGCACATTCAATTTTGTAATTCTCAACCGCTACCCTTACATCAGTGGTCACTTGATGATCGCTCCGTACGACCATCTCGCTGAGTTGGATTCAGCACCAAAGGAAACCACGGATGAGTTGATGGATCTTGCCAAGCGTTGCCAAACGGCTTTGCGCAACGCGTACAACCCCGAGGGATTCAACGTCGGAATGAATTTGGGCCGTGTCGCCGGAGCAGGCGTGGCAGATCACTTTCACTTGCACATGATGCCGCGGTGGGGCGGGGACACGAACTTCATGACTACTGTTGGTGAGACGCGCGTTCTTTCAGAAGACCTAAACACCACCTATCAAAAGCTTCGCGACAAAATCTAAGGCTTCAGTTTGTCGCCGTCCCCAGAAAGTTTCCGGTAGCCTCAAGCAGACGACCTAAGCTGTCGCGATTGATAGCTGAAATAGCAATGACCTGCTGGCCCGACTCGAGGCCAGCCTGTCTGATTATTCCCTGTAGGTTTTCCTTACTGACCAAGTCGGACTTGTTAAAGACAATCAACCTCGGAATGTTCTGAAACTCGAGGTCTGCCAGAATGCGATCCACTGAAACAACCTGCTGTTGCCAACGTGGATTCGAGGCGTCGATCAGATGAATTAGCAAGCGGCTGCCGCCGATCTCCTCGAGTGTTGATCTGAAGGCCGCCAGCAGATCGGGCGGTAGATCGCGGATGAAGCCCACCGTGTCGTTGATGATGACCTCTCGTTCACGTGGTAGGCGCAAACGCCGCGTCGTCGGATCCAACGTCGCAAACATGCGCGATTCCGCCAGCACTTCACTTTGCGTTAACGCATTCAGCAGGGTCGATTTACCTGCATTTGTGTAACCCACAATCGAAATTGTCGGGACTGCGTGCCGCAGCCGTTCTTTGCGCCGTTGCTCGCGACGCTTCACTTGCGAGGCCAGTTCTTTCTCCAATCGATGAATTCGATCGCGAACGCGACGTCGATCAGTCTCCAGCTTTGTTTCGCCGGGCCCTCGTCCACCGATGCCTCCGGCTAAACGTGAAAAGGCCGAGTTTTGTCCCATCACCAGCCGCGGCAGCATGTACTTGAGTTGTGCCAGCTCAACTTGAATCTTGCCCTCATGCGATTGAGCGCGTTGCGCAAAGATGTCCAGGATCAGTTGCGATCGATCAATTACTTTCAGATCGGTTGCTTCGGAAATTGAGCGCACCTGGGCCGGTTGTAGCTCTCGATCGAAGATGATCGCATCCGCGCCGAGTTGCATCGCGCGGATCAAAACCTCGTCGAGTTTTCCTTTACCCAGCACCGTCCGCGGATCAACTGAAGATCGTCGCTGAATCAACTCATCGACCACCACCACGCCCGCAGATTCTGCGAGCTCTCGCAACTCAGCCATTGAGTCTTCCGCGTCGCTAATCGCGCCGGTTGATACGTTAACCAGGATCGAGCGATCAGCATTTGAAGCGCGGCGGGCCGTGCGCCGATTGCGCGCCATCTCGCTTTCCAGCGCCTCAACCAGCGCCAGAAAGTCCATCGTCAATTGCGAAGGGAGGGCGGGGTCTAAAAAGCCAAAGCTCTTCGAATTTCCGTTGCCGTGAAGTTCCAGCGCCGTCGAAGGAAGCAAGTGTGCAGCACGAACGATGCCAGGCAAGCCGCTCTGTTCATCGACGTCGATTGAGGCCATTAGATCCAGGCGCAGCAAAGCCAGGTCAGTCAGGTCGTCTCGCGTTAGGTCTTCTCCCCGCAAGTGCGTGTGTACGCATCTGAGTCCGCGAAATCGTTCTCCGGCTACGCGCACCCGGCGAAAGTCCGGCATCTCAATGCGCTTCGCATCACCGACCATTACGTATTCGACGTAACCCTTTCGATCGATGAGCGCGCCGATCTGACGATTAGTCTCGTGCGACAGCTCCGCCAATTGACGTGCGAACTCCTGAGTGACGATTTGATGCGGCGGGATGCGACGCTGGTAGAGCTTTTCGATGCGCCGGAGCTGATTTGGTTTTAGGCCATGCGTATTGCCGTGAAGACTTCTCATTCGTGAACCCGAGGATTATATCACTGGAATCGACAGGACTGTTTCGCTGACGAGTTAGACAATGCGTGACGCGCTCGTTACCATGTAGCGATTTTCACGCGCAGCGATGACTAACAGTAGCGAAGTCCTCAGGGTAATTCCTGCGGCGGCTATCCCAGGTGCGGAAGTCGCCATCGAGTACAGAACCGTTTCGGCGAAGGTGGCTTCGGCGATTGGCTTTAACTTTGACGGCCATCCGGCGCAGTTAAGCGCCGCCGGTCGCAGTCGCGCGCTCGTCCGCGTGCCTTTAATCAGCTCCGAACAACCCGTTCATGTCACCACGACAATTAACGGTGTAGAGACGTCTGCGTCTGGCGTCACGCTAATCGCCGGCAGAAGCATCATCACTGACGTTCATCCGGTGGCGAATCCGGCGTTTCATCCAACGGATCGCTCGCTCTATGTGACGAGGTCAGGTTCGCGCGGCGAGCACGTGCCCGTTTCCATCTTCCGGGTCGATTCCGATGACACGGTTGAAGAATTCTCCGGCGATATTCTAAATCCAACCGGCATTGCGTTCGACCAGTTAGGACGAATGTATGTGACCAGCCGTTTCGATGGATCGGTCTATCGCGTATCACCGGTGCGCGAGGTCGTAGCGTTTGCGGAAGATCTTGGGATAGCCACCGGGTTGGCTTTCAACAGTCAGGGCCAGATGTTTGTCGGAGATCGTAGCGGAACTATCTATCGGGTTAATGAGATTGGCGGAGCAGAGAAGTGGGCGGAACATGAGCCGTCGGTTTCCGCGTATCATCTAGCGTTCGGCGCAGACGATTCGCTATATGTGACGGGCCCGACTGTATCGAGCTTTGACGCAATTACACGTTTTGATGAAGACGGAAATGCCAGCACGTTCTACCGGGGGCTCGGTCGGCCGCAAGGTCTGGCCTTCGATCGCGACGGAAATCTTTACGTGGCAGCGTCGTTGCGTGGCCGGCTTGGTGTCGTAAAGATTTCGCCTGATGGATCGGATGCGGAGCTCGTCGTGGCAGGAATGAACGTGGTTGGACTCGCGTTTGGTCCGAATCGAGAGATGGTTGTCGCGACTAATGAAGCTGTGTATAGTTTGCCGCTCGGAATTCATGGAACGCTGGTATGAATTCGCACGCGTTCGGACGGAGATAGATCCTGGATAGCAGTATCGTCGGACATTTCGTTTTGCACATGGTCGTGCTCCTTTTTTCCTTATCGGTGCACGAATCAGCGCACGCCTGGACATCGAATTACTTTGGTGATGACTTGGCGCGACTTCAAGGCAGGATCTCTCTTAATCCCGCGGTTCATATAGATCCTATCGGCACGTTGCTCTTGCCGGCGCTGGCGTTCTTTACGCACGGGCCAGTGTTTGGCTGGGCCAAGCCTACCCCGGTCAACCCGCTGCGTTGGCGAGACAAGCGCGTAGCGAACTTTTGGGTATCGATTGCGGGCGTAATCTGCAACTTCATAATCGCGATCGTCGCCGGAATTATTATCAGGGTTCTCTATTCTACCGGCGTCCTCGTAATCAGCAGTGGGGGTCTGGTGCCCGCCGGTACGGATTCGCTAATCGCAGTCGGCGCTGTCGAGTTGTTGTGGGGATTCTTTTCGCTGAACGTGATTCTGGGGATCTTTAATTTGGTTCCTATACCCCCACTCGATGGGAGCAAGGTGCTGCAAAGCCTTCTGCCCGCCAGTTTCGAACCCGGTTTTGAAGCCCTGGAGCGGTTTGGTTTTGTCCTGCTGATTCTCGCCATGTTCACTGGGGTCTTTGGTGCAATCTTCGGCGTGGTGATGCCAGTCGTTATTCGAATCCTTTTCATCGGGGCATAATCAAAAAGCATGAAACGAATCTTCAGTGGCGCCCAACCAACCGGCAATGTTCACTTGGGAAATTATCTCG
>DATLVM010000051.1:0-2344 GCA_035577445.1 Pyrinomonadaceae bacterium | reverse complement strand
CCCGGCACGGCGTTCTACGTCGGATACAACGACGATTTGAATCGCAACGGTTTCAATCCGTTCACCGGAGATCTTGAACCAGGTTTCCGGCGCAACGGCCGAACCTTCTTCGTCAAGATGTCTTACCTGCTGCGCAAGAGCTTTGGCTGATGAAGCTTTAGGGCCGCAGGTGCACAGAAAGTAATTAACGATAACTCTCGGCTTCAGCCGCTGGGAAAGTATTCAAAGCATCATGCGGATTAATTGCCTCGTCAACTGCTGTTTTGTGATCGCATTTGCCTGCTCGCCGCTCTGTGTCCACGGCCGAGAGATCGATCAAACTAGAAGGCTGCTGAAAAACTCCCTCTCCCCCTGGGAGAGGGCTGGGGTGAGGGGCGAAGCTAGCGCGAGAGGAAAGGGACCGTCACGTTTTCTTCGCTATCCTTCAGACCCTCACCCTAACCCTCTCCCAGGGGGAGAGGGAACAGGGCAGCCTCTGCCGATTCCGAGTCCCACGCCGGCTCCTAAAGCTCAGACCGGAACTTCCAATCCGGGTGATGGAGCGGCGAAGCGATCGATCGCGCTCCCGCCCGAAAAAGCAAACCCGGTGAAGATGCCGAAGTTCGAAAAGGCGCCGGTCATCGACGGCAAGCTCGATGACGAAGTCTGGAAATCAGCGACTGTTCTCAAAGACTTTATTCAAGTTCAGCCCGGCGACAACATCGCACCATCAAAGCCGACCGAGGTATTGCTCGGCTACGATGCAAAATTCCTCTACATTGCTTTTCATTGCTACGACGAACCTGACAAAGTCCGCTCGGCAATTTCCAAGCGCGACAACGTTTGGAACGACGACTATGTCGGTATTCTCTTCGATACCTTCAACGACAAACGCAAGGCATACGAATTCGATCTCAACCCGCTTGGGATTCAGGCCGACGGCACCTGGACCGACAACAACGAAGATTTCAATCCCGACTATGTGTTTGAGTCGAAGGGCTCTGTCACCGGCGACGGGTGGGCCGTCGAAATCGCGATCCCCTTCAAATCGCTGCGTTACGTCGCGGGCAAAGACAAGCTGTGGGGCGTGCATTTCTGGCGACGCATCAAGCGCTTCAACAACGAGCTCGATATGTGGATGCCGATCAGCCGAGACAATTCCAGCTGGCTCGCACAGGAAGGACACATCTCGGGACTCGAAGGGATCTCGGCGGAACGCACGCTTGAACTAATTCCAAGTTTGACCCTCTCTGAGACCGGAAGGCGCAAATCAGCTCTGACTCCAGCGCAACTCGCGGCGGGCATGCTCGACCCCGGTCGCATGGTGAACGAGCCGATCAAGTTCGATCCCGGATTGACCGGCAAGTACACCATCACGCCGAACGTCATACTCGACTTTGCCATCAACCCTGACTTTGCCCAGGTCGAAGCCGACCAGCTCGTCGTCACGGCGAACCAGCGCTTCCCGATCTTCTTTCCTGAGAAGCGCCCCTTCTTCCTCGAAGGCATCGATATTTTCAATACGGCGATTGCCGCCGTACACACGCGCACGATTGTCGATCCCGATTATGCGGTGAAGCTCACCGGCAAAGTCGGCCGCAACACTTTTGGTTTGCTGGCAGCATCCGACAACGCGCCCGGGAATTTCAACGAAGATGAAAAGCTGATTGCGAATCCCAGATTAATCGGGAAAAATGCTTCAGTCGGCGTGTTGCGTCTGAAACACGATCTGGGCTCGAAGGACTCTTTCATCGGGTTCCTCGCGACCTATCGCCGCTTCGTCGATCAATACAACGAACTGGCAGGGTTCGATTCGAAGTTCCGCATTAATAAGCAGACAACCGCCAGCGCTCAGGCGCTCGTGACGCATTCGCGTCGGAACTTCTTCTATCCGGATTTGGGCCAATCGCTCGATCGAGTGCAGAACGGCTTCATTTACGCCACTGATTACAACATGAGCGCGCGCCACTGGGGCTACGATTATTCAAGCGTAGGCCGCACGCGTTTTTACCGTTCGGACGTGGGATTCAATCGCCGCATCAACACCAACAATCACAACTTGTTCGTGCGCTACAATTCCGATCCGCACCCAAAGAAAACTCTGGTTTCGTGGCGCGTCTACAATGCATTCGGCACGAATTTCGATTGGCAGGGCCGCATGCAGAATTACAACAACGAGACGCAGATCCAGGGAAATTTTCATCGGCAAACGTCTTTTGGACTTGGGCTCGATGTTGGTTACGAGCGCGACTTCGAAGAAGAATTTGGTATGAAGCGTCCCGCCGCGTCGAATTGTGCTCGGCTTAACACCTGCACTTTCTGGGGAACCGACAACGAGCGCTCTTCGCCGGATTGGGGTGTTTAC
>DATLVM010000050.1:0-3284 GCA_035577445.1 Pyrinomonadaceae bacterium | reverse complement strand
TCAGAGAAGGCACGCGGAAGATGGGCGGGGCCATCTCCAAACTGTTTTCTCCGCGACGCGCAGAATCCGCAGCTTATCTGCTTCCTACACGGTTATGAGCCTTCATACGTCTCCACCAGGTGTCCATCGATGAAGATGCGGTATTGCATCGGGCGCAAGCCTGCCAGGAAGAGCTTGCGTTTCTTCTCGATGGCAATGTGGTGCTTTTCATTGACGCCGACCGTCAATTCGTAACGCTTGGTGAGACTAAGCGACAACATGCGAAAGTCTTTGACAGCCGGCTGGCCATCAACACGAATTTCCAGATTGCCAATGAATTGATCGAACGAAAAATCGACCTGATGCTTCTCTTGCACGCCGACCATGAAGCTGAATTGCATGGGGCGTAAAGCTACTTCGCGCCGAGACCGAGCGTCAAGGAGCAATACGCCGAAGAAGTCGCTGAAATTTGAAGAATGTTCTCGGTCTGTCGATGCATCTTCATCGCTTTACGGTCGCGATCGAACGAAGCGTCGGAGGCGAGCGGCGGAGCGTAATTTATTACGCGGAGTGTGGATTAAGACCCCCGTTGAAAACCCCAGTCTTCTGCTTCTGCTGAATTGGATGGGGGCTGTAAGATTAGATCCTAAAGGAATACTTGCCCCCGAATTAGAGTTGAAGCTGCGTCAGCAGCGTTCAGAACTAAGCCCAAGGCGGAGGCTCCGCGAGCCTTGGGGTTAACGAACCAAGTAGAGCGATTGAGCCCCGCAAGGGGCGAAAGCATCGATAGTTCAGCCTGCCCGTTAACTCTCTGTCGCCGCTTCGCGGCTCTGAGATAACCAACGACCACCACCCAAGGCTCGCAGAGCCTTCGCCTTGGGCTTAGCTCCTACCGCCGCTCCGCAGCTCCGCTTGCACCGGAAAGGGCTAGCGTCGTCCCGAACGGAAACCTCCGGCTACTTAGCTCGCGGATCGGGTTTGACGATCAGTGGCTGCGTTTGACTCTTGCCTCCGGCAGTCAATCTCACCTTGTACTCTCCCGGCAGCGCGAGTTCTCCGCCGCGTCCGCGTCCGCCACCGCCACCTCCTCGTCCGGACTGGGCCGGCGGTGTCGGACGAAAGTCCCAAATCCACCGGTGAAATCCGGCCGTCGCCGGCAGCGGCTCTTGAGTGCGCGCCCAAAACGGCGGGTAGTTCAACTTGTCAGGATCGATGGGCGGAAACTTGTCTTCGCTTGAGTACTTGCGAATGACTTCGCCGGAAGGATCGATTATCTCCAGCGTCACGGGACCAGACGCGTTTGATTTCAGGTAGTAGTCGATGATCGCTCCAGTGGGCGGATTCTCGGCGATGGGTTCGTCGCGCGGCAGCGGCGTGCCGGTAAAATCAGCGCCGGGAATGAGCTGAATGACTTCGGCGGGCTCGAAGAGATGCACGGAACTATTCGCGATGGTAGCGCTAAGTTGCCGCAGCGCGCTGATGTTATCGAGCACCCAAAACCCGCGACCATGAGTGGCCACGATCAAATCATTCTTGTGAAACGCGAGGTCACGCATCGATGCGGGCGGCAGATTCTGTTGCAGAGACTGCCAATGATCGCCGTCATCGAAGGAAACGAACACCGCACGCTCGGTTCCGGCGAACAGCATCCCGGCGCGCTCAGGATCTTCCTTCACAGTTTGCGCGTAGATCCCTTTTGGCAAGCCGCGCGTAATCTCAGTCCAGGTCTTGCCGCTGTCTTTCGTGCGGAAGATGTGCGGATCATAGTCGCTAAGTTGATGTCGCTCGACCGCAGCGAAGGCTTTGTTCACGTCAAAGCGCGATGCGTCAATCATCGTGACCTTGCTCCAGGCAGTTAACTCAGGCGGCGTCACATTCTGCCAGGTTTTGCCGTCATCGTTCGTCATTTGAATCAAACCATCGTCGGTGCCAATCCAAATGAGCGACGCGCGCAGAGGCGAAGGCGCAATCGTGTAAATCACGCCGCGACGTTTGTCGGTCGGCGCGTCGGCGGCGGCTTCCGCATTCAAGTTCGCTGGCACGCCGGGATCCTCGCGCGTCATGTCCTGGCCAATCTGCGTCCAGCTCTCGCCACCGTTCGTCGTCTTGTAAAGAAACTGATTGGCGTAGTAGAGCGCGTGCGGATCGGCTTGCGAAAAGACGAGCGGCTGTGTCCACGCATGACGATAAGGAGACGGCTGGCCGAACCCACCGCCACCGCCGCGCTCAGGAGTGACGTTCTTTGTCTCGCCGGTGATCACGTTGCAGCGTGAGACTGTCCCGCCGAAGAGAATCTCCGGATGCAGAGGATCGGGCGCCGTGTAGCCCGACTCGCCGCCCGCGCAAAGGCCCTCCCAATCGCGTTGCGAGATTTCGCTATGGCGGCTGCGTGACGGCGAGCCGACCGCGCCGCTGTCCTGCTGCGCGCCGGTCACCCAATACGGAAAACGATAATCGGCGGCGGCGTGATAAACCTGGGCGGTCGCCTGGTTGTACCAGGAACTCCAGGTCTCGGCGGCATCGACACTCACGACCGTCCCTTGATCGCTGCCAAGCACCATGCGCTTCGGATCGTCAGGATTGATCCAAAGCTGATGAAAGTCATCGCCGGTCGGGTCACCCTTGATCGCTTTCCACGTTTTGCCTGCGTCGGTCGAGCGATACGTCGACGTGTTCATCACATAGACTTGATCGGCGTTCTTGGGATCGGCGGTGATCTTTTCGAAGTACCAACCTCGGCCCCAGAGACGCTCGTCGCTCGAAAGCCTCGTCCAGGTTGCTCCAGCGTCATCAGAGCGAAACACGCCGCCGGATTTCTTGGTCTTGGTTGCATCTTCGGGATGATCCTTATCGTTTACGAACGCATCGACCACTGCATAGATGCGATTGTGATTGGTGGGCGAGACCGAGATGCCGATGCGGCCGCGACCGTCGGCGGGGATGCCTTCATCAATCTCTTTCCACGTGCTGCCGCCGTCAGTCGATTTGAAAATGCCGCCGCCGGGACCGTTCGCCGGGGTGTAAATGAACCAGGGCGGCCGACGTACATTCCACAGCGCGGCATAAACAATCTGCGAGTTAGTCGGATCGAAATTCAGATCGATTCCACCAACGTCGTCGTTCTTGAAGAGAACTTTCTGCCACGTCGCGCCTCCATCTTTCGATCGATAGACGCCGCGATCGGGACTAGACGCATACACATTGCCGAGCACCGCCACGAAAACAATGTTCGGATTTTTCGGATCGACAATGATGCGGCCAATCTGTTTCGTATTCTCGAGACCGATGTGCTCCCACGTTTTGCC
>DATLVM010000049.1:0-9409 GCA_035577445.1 Pyrinomonadaceae bacterium | reverse complement strand
CACGCCCCGAGATATACAGGTTTCCCGCGCGGAAGCGTCCGATATCGCCCGTCCTGAACCATCCGTCTTTCGGCCGTGGGCGTTCCTTCCAGTAGCCGGGAAAAACACTCGGACCTCTCAGATGAATAGGGCCTTCTCGTCCTTCAACGTGCGACACGTCGCCATTGTGCTCGTCGGGTTCGCCGATACGAATCTCGAAATTTCCCAGGGCCCGACCAACGCAAGCCAACGGCTGGCCTGTAGCGCGATGATCGAAACTGGTTTGCATCGAATCGAAGTGCCCGCCGGCCACAAGAAGAGTGGCTTCTGCCAACCCGTAACAAAGGAACAGCGCCCGCGGATTTAATCCCAAAGGCAGCGCGGCGGCGATAAAACGATCGATCGTTTCAAATCTTATGGTTTCGGCGCCGCAGTAGATGAATCTGATGCCCGCGAAAAGCCTCGTGGGAACACGGTCGGTCCGCGTCAGCTCCAACATTCGGCCAAGATGCCTAAGAGAAAAATCCGGCATCGCCAATCCGCCAATATTGTATTGCTGTCCGATTTTGAGAACTTCGATTGGGTGTCGCAAAAACTGGCTCGGGCCAGTCAGTAGTAATGAGTTTTGTAGGACAAGGTTGCTCAACAACCCTCCGATCAACCCCATATCATGGCTCAAAGGAAGAAAATTGAATGCTGTTTCTTCTGGTTTTCTCGTCTCAACGCAAAGTATTGTCAACAAGTTCGCCATCAAATTTCCGTGAGTAATAGGGATCGGCTTGGGAGTCCCGGTTGATCCGCTGCTGAACTGCACAAAGGCGACATCATCGGGTTGTGTTTCGATGATTACTGACCGATTCTGGTTGATGGGTTTTGCTTGCCAGTGGATTAGACGAGTTCGAGAGTTCAGCGCCAAGGTGTGGTAGCAATGATTGATTTCATACAGATTGCATAAGCGCGACGTTTCCTCGATGTACGATGGCGTCATCGTCCTTGCTGGCTTAATCGAGACAGGTATCGCCCCGAGGGCAACCAGAGCGAGGAAACTAACTATGTGCTCAAGATCGTTCTTCAATGAGATCGCGACACTGTCGCCTGGATTAACGCCTTGCGCCCTGAAGTGCTTGGCATTTCCGGCTATCAGATCACCCAGATCCCCTAGATTGATATGGGTCGCTTCATCGGGATCTAACAACCGAATAAAAGCCTTCCGGCTTCGTAAATTGGCAAGAACTTGATTGAAGGTATCCATGTTGGGCGATTCGACAGACATTGAAATGTGGTTGTTTTGAATTCCGTTTGATCAGTCAAAAAGTTCCTCAACGGCCAGCGGAGGAGGCTCATCCCTGGCTAGATATGGAATGAGATGCGAAAGTTCGCCGGTGAGCGGCGCTGCGATTTGAAGTTGCCTCGCGCTTTACGTTATCCAAGAGACACTGTCAAATATCTTTTTCTCTGGGTTGGGCCAGGTAGTCCTGAAGATTTCGGATGCGCCGATCAATCGTATCGATAAACGCCACCTGCACGCGCGCTTCGACTGCCGTGAGCGACTGATTATCACGCTGCCGCGTCACTACCTGTCGAAAAATGCATTGGTAACGATCAGCAGCCGAGCCAAGTAATGCAGCGGCATTCTCCAGGGTCGTCCCGATCTCCACTTTGGGCGGACGAATCTCAAGCCGATAGTCAATCTCAATTCGAGCTACAACCGGGACAATACTTCCGGTGCTGGGAAGTCCATTGCGCGCCAACCATTCCCATCGCCCGGTTTCAAGATATTCCAGGACCACGGCGTTATTCACATGTCCCAGGCTATCGAGATCATTGGGGCGAACGGTCAGTTCGATGCCGACCTGTTCCTCGAACCTATGGTGATCTGCAAACAGTCCAATCATGAGGAGCGCCGTTCATATCGAACCAGAGTCGGTTATCAAGGCTACGACGGAGACGTAATCTCCGCTGTGGGAAATAGAAAGAGTGGCGCGCCAACCTGCTTCTGAGAATATTCGGCCCACCAGGCCGCCCAGGCAATAAAGTGGCTTGCCGTGCCGATCGCGCATTACTTCGACGTCTGTCCAGAAGAAATCAACGAGGGGGGGTGATGCCTTGAAAAACGCTTCCTTGGCTGAGAAGGAGGCCGCAAGTGACTGAACGAAATCTGTCTGAAGTCGACAGTTGTCAATTTCGCGTCGGGTGAAGAACAGGTCCGGCTGACGCAACGCCTCAGCGTTCTCCATTTCCGTGACTTGCTGGATATCGTGACCGAGACCGATTAGCACCCAACCAACTCCATCCATTTGCGCTCCACCTGTTCGCTTGAATCTACTTTGATATCCGTCACGTGATAAAGCGCGCTAAAGATTAATTGCTGCTTACGATTTAGATTTTCCAGATCTTCGATGCCGCTGACTTCCAGATGATCCCACCAATTAACATGGCTGTCGCGCTGTTCAATTTTCTCGCGCAGGCTGCCCACGAGATCACCGTTTTCACGCAGAAAGAAGTAAGCAACCGCAAAAGCATCTTTGGCCTTATATTGTTTGCTATCCACGAGTCCGCGAGCAAACGCGAGAAAATAGCGCATGTGTTGAATTTCATCGGCCGCCACCTGTTTGAAGAGAGCGCTAAGCCCCGGATCTTCTGCCCGCCTCGCGCACGAGCCATAGTTCACTGCAGCCGTGATTTCAGAGACAGCCAGGAGGAATAATGTGCGAAGCATGTCGTCGTCCGGGAACACTTTCCGGAACTCTATGAAAGTGTCATTGCTTATCTGATCCAGGCCCAGCAAATTGGAAAGGCGGTTAAAGACTGCTTCATGGTGCGCCTCTTCTTCGTTCCAGTAACGACTCCATGTGCCACACGATTGCATGACGGCTGCGAGGTCCGGATCGCGGTCCTGCCAATCGCGACATTCTTTGTCAGCGAGCCGCGTTAGTCGATCGGCGCCCGGTTTAGTTGTTAGTTCGGCGCGTCCTGCGTTCCAGATAAACTGCTTGTCGGCTTCTGAAAGCTTATCGAGGTCAATCGCGTCAATCATCTTCGTGGCGCTCCATCGACGCGATTCATGAAACGAATGTTGCGCCCAGGTCATCTCGACCAACTTTCCACCCTCTTGTGAGAAAAAATCATATAGTCCGCTGAATACGTCTGGCAGCCGCGATCCGTAAGGCGCGGCGGATGGTGGCTCAACGGCGATCGACACGGCAACATCCAGGCTCATATAAATACCTCCGTCCGATTAGAAATCTTCTCCCGCGGTTTCTGTCCTCTGGCGATCAATCTCAACTTGAATTGTCTCCAGGACCGTGGAAACGCGGGTGTCGAGACTAAACGCCGGCAAACGTACCCTTACGCCTTTGTCACGCTCTAAAACGTTTGCGGTGCGGGCAAACGCTTCAATTAGGTCGACACTGTTGTGCATCTGCTCCGACTGCGCAACGACTTCAGCGAGCGTGAGGTTATCCGAAAAAGCTGAAACCGGCAGGCCGGAGTTGGCCGCAAAGATCCGCTGGAGATAATCTCTCATTTCGACGTTGGTCGCTCTGTTCATATTGGGTTCTACAGGCCCTTGCTGAACTCCCGGATGCTCTTCAGCGAATCAACGACCCTCCTGGTTGAATTCCGTGTGTCGCATGGGATTGCTTACTGAGAGTTGATTCTAGGCCATTAGTGTGGACTACCCGCTGTGCGTGTTAACCGTGGGACCTTGATCCACCCAAAAAGTTGAATGCTCGAACCATTCGCAAGATTCGGACGCAAGCTCATGAGAATTCAACGATCCAGAATAAGCCGGAAAATATGCGAAGCACCACGAAAAGTCAATGCTTTTGAGTACCGCGTGTGTTAAGGCCCTTGCTGAACTGACACCCAATCAACTCGCGAGTGTTGGAATGGCGACGAACGGCGATGGGGAAAAATATGGATAGAGATCAAATTGACAAAGTTGGACTCATCAAGAATCTGTCGGAGTTCGACAATCTCGTGTGCAGGATTTGTCTCGAAAGGGATGGCGAAGACTGGAAAGTAGGGCAAATCATTGCCGACCTAAACACTCCAACTCAAAGTCCATCGGCTTCGCACATTTATTCCCATCCGGACGTGACGTTTATTCAGGACATCGTTACGACTGAAGAGTTTTGCGCGTGGATCAATGACTTAAAGGGCACGCTACGAAGCCTGAATTTTCACCTGCCGGAGCCTCACGCTCAAATTCAACGAGAACGCTACTCCACCGGTCTGGCAAACAATCACTTTTACGGGTTGCCGTATCCGTTCACGTTATACACGCTCTCCAGAGCCCGAAATGAAGGGCGGCGACGTGATCCCTTCACACCACTGGTGAAGTCGGGATTGCCTTCGTTTCCAAATTATGAAACAGCGTTTTATCGCTTTATGCTGAATCTTCCATACGGACCAGGTAAACCCATGCCGCAGGATTTCGTTGTTATTAGAGCAGCTCATCCCGAAGCGTGGATTCGCGCCGTTGAAACAGAAGCTGATGCTGTTACCGTTGTGCTGGAGGGAGATCGCTGTGAAGGTACTCAGCTAACGCTCGGTGGTTCGGATGCAGTCGTCGTTAATGAACGCGTCAAGAGTAGCGGTGCTCAAAGATTTGAACTGAAGGATGCGAATTTCGATCATTTCTGGGTAGTTCTCTCTCGTGACGATTTCTGGATCGATTGGCGTGATAACCGCGGTTCGGGCCCCAGGATGACTTGGGACGTCAGCGGTGTTCAGCCGGCAAATCTGACCGCGAACATCGAACAGCTTCGACTTCAAGGCGAAAACAAACAGTTGGAGTACTGAACGCAGGGGTTGTTTTCGAGGAAATAGAAAGAATTCGTAGATATGATCCCGTTGTGACAGAATCCGTGACAGAATCAAGGCCGTGCCAAAATGAGACGCCACGAAACGGAGGGGAAAGCGGTGAAGGATGAGCAAAGCTTAGAAATCGAAACAGGTGAGGCGATCGTCGCCAGCTTCAAACCACGGCAAGCCGAATTGGGAGCCCAAGCGAGCGGAATTGATCTGGAAGTTCTTGCAACCGGAGTAAGGCGACTTCGACTTAAGATGGAAAGAATGGAAGCTAGCGAGTGCGGGCAGTGCAAGGCACTCATAAACCTGGCGTTCGCCGAACGGGAAGCAAGGGCGGGGAATCAGACAAGAGCAGTCAACCACTTGAAGAAAGCTGGGAAACCGGCCTTAGACTTCGCCGCGAAAATAGGAATCTCCGTAGTCTCAGACGCTGTCAGAGGTCCGTCGCGATCACGAGCGGGTTCGTGGTCGGCCTCTCATGGAGATGGCAACTTGGGATCTGCAAAAACTGGAGGTTAATTAATCGCCTACCCAACTTAGATACTGAGGAAGAATCTGCAATCTCTGCATCATCAGTCGGTCCCATTCTTTCTAAGGGATCAAGTCCCGACGTAACGTCTTTGATTGTTCTGAATATTGTTCCGGAGGCTCAGAATCTCGGACCGGAACCCAGGATGGTGAGCTTATAACGCGGTAGATTGCTTGACCATAACTTGGTCCAGTAGTGGCGAAACACGTTTGGGAGGCTCGCCACTGCGAGCCGTAGATTGCTAGAAGTTATGTTTCTAACTCTACCTTCTCTTATGACTAGTTGCGCGAAGAATGTTTTAGGCTGGGCCTTGAAAGCGTCGTACCTTGTATAGCAAACCGGGGGGACGTGATTAACGCACCCTTCTTCGGTGAGCCCGAGCGTCAGGTTTTGGATCGGCGAGTCGCATCAGGATTTCTGGGCCCAGTTAATTCTGTTCGGCAGCTGTTGGTAACAGATGTTCTCTCCGAATAGAGTCTTCATGACTTGTTGGTCCAGAAGTCGGTCAAGCATTATTCAAGCACCTCTCCGCGAGCATATGGTTCTGGGCAGGCCATCAAGCGCCGTTTTTTGCGGAGAGGTCCAAAAGACTCTTTACTTCGTCACGCATTCTTTGCGCGACATAGTCGTAATCTTCCTGATGGCGTTGGGAAGGCTCATCATGAGGAGAGAAATGCAAAGCCTCGCCGATGCTAATCTTGATCCGGGCCAAGCGGATGCCACCCACCTTTGACCACACGTCAAACGATCCGTCAACGGCTACGGGTAGAACAGGTACCCGCAGTTCCTGCGCAAGAATTGCCGCCCCCTTCTTGAAGGTCAGTAACTCGCCGTCATAGGTCCGATCCCCTTCGGGAAATATGAGGAGAACCTTTTTAGCCCGAAGGCAGGTGGCGCTTGCCTGCATGGCACGGACGAGATTTGTGTCGGGGTCAATAGGCACGATCCTGGTCAAACGCGCAATCGCCCCCTTCAGTCTCCCGCGAAAGTAGGTCGAATACCCGACGCTAAAAAGATCCTTAATGATGGAGTAGGGAAAGACTGAGCTTACCAATATTCCGTCAAGATAACTCTGATGGTTCGGACAAATTAAGAAAGGTTTTTCGTGCGGGATGTTGGCGATGCCCCGCACCTCAAGCCTGAACAGGACTTTGGACAAAATGAAGAAAGATTTTAGCAGGAGCAAATAGAACCACGTCGCCGGAGTGGAAGCCTTGAGGAGGTGCTCTACGTCGATGGCTTCGCTGTCCGGCGCAAATAATATCTCTCTCCAGGTGACGGGCGCGTCGGTCGCCGACTCGGGCGTCGAGATGCCCGTACCGGATTGACTTTGATCTACAGCGCTGAGCAGATCGCGGATTGTTAAGAGTTGGCTGATGGAGTCGTCCCCCAGGCGAAGATTCAGCAACTGCTCGATATTGGCAATGAGTTCGATTCGCCGTAGCGAATCGAAACCCAAGTCGAGTTCGAGGTTCATGTCTGGTTGCAAATCGTGCTTAACTGATGATTCTTTACAAATTACGCCAAGGACGGCGGCAGACCTCGTCGTGCCCATTAGGAGAGCGTCATCTGCGTCCAAGGCGCGCTTGGTCTGCGCCGGAGTTACCGCTTGCTCCCTGCTATCAGCATACTGCTGTTGTATGACCCATCTCCGGAGCTTTCTGGTCCGGGTACGAGGTAAAGGCTCCGCTCGCACTTCGTACGTCATGATTCTCTTGTAGGCCGGCAGCTTCAGCGACAGCTTCTCGATCTCCCAACGTATGACGGCCTCAGAATTGACGATTCTCGCGTGCTTAAAGTGATCGAATTCAGGCACGATGATCGCGTGTAGGCGCTCTGAGCAGGCGTAGTTTGAGAGGTCGGCCACACCGAGAACGCACATCTCCTGGATGTAAGGGCTCTGAAGGTAGTGATTCTCCACTTCTTCGGGATAGACGTTCTTGCCGGAACTCAGCACCACCATCTCTTTTTTGCGGCCTGTGACGTAGTAATTGTCTTTGGCGTCTCTGTAGCCCAGGTCACCTGTGTGGAACCAACCATCCTTCAAGCTTTTTTTTGTCGATTCTTGATCCTTGAAATAACCCTGCATCAACGACCGGCCGCTGATGACTATCTCCCCCACGCCCGCTTCATTTGGGGCAATAACGTCGAGCTTGACACCCGGAATAGGGACGCCCACCGATCCGATGACGTTGCGATCAAACGGGGTCAGTGTTCCTCCGCCGAAGGTCTCAGTCATGCCGTAGCCCTGTTGGACAGTGAAACCCAGACTGTAGAAGTCCCGAACAACGACCGGATCAAAGTAAGAGGCCGTGCTAATCAGGAGGCGCAGATGGCCGCCGAAAGCCTGGTGCACTTTAGCGAACACATATAAACCGGCGTTGATGCCAGTTCCACGCCTGAGCCAGTAGCAGACGCGCACTAGTAGCCGCAGGATGAGTCGGATCGGAAGAGGTTTTCGTTGCATCTCATCAAAGATCTTCTTGTGGATCACGTAGAAAATCTGTGGCACGCCGGGGAAGGTCGTGATACCGACTTCCCGAATCGTCTTTAATAAGTCGCTGCTCTTCACCGTGCCGGCGTAGGTCACAGTGGCCCCCCGCGCAAGGGGGACAAAGACATTCGCCAGAGATGCAAAAACGTGATGGGATGGAATGATCGCGAGAACGCGGTCTTCAGAAGATAGCCGAAGATATTGCAGAAGCCCCAAGACGCTGTTCGTAATCGCCCGGTGTTGAATGACGACGCCCTTGGGAGTGCCGGTCGTGCCGGACGTAAAAAAAATGAGGCCGACGTCCGCGGGGGAGATAGATGGCAGAGTGACGGGGTCGAGGCAGTCCGCGAACAAGTTTTCCAGTGTTACCACGTCGCCGACCGCGTTGGCAGAATCCATAACCACGATTGTAAGAGTCTGCGAAAGTTCAGGAGCGATTTCCCGAATGATCGTGAGCTTCTCCTGTGTGGTGAAGATGATCCGGCAATCAGTGTCGCGGAGGATGGATTCAGCCTCTACCTTACCATATTCAGCGTCCAACGGGACCGCTATTGCGCCGCTGTAGAGTATGCCTAGACACGAGACTACCCACCGCGGTTCCAGACGAGACCATAGAGCAACGCGATCACCTTTCTTCACTCCCATCTTACTCAAATGTCGGCCCACGTTTTTGGCGTAACGAATCGCCTGAGCGTAGGTATATCGAACGTCTCGGGCGTCATTGAACATCTGGAGCGCGACATTATCAGGAAAGGATCCCGCCGCCTTTTCTATTTCTTCGATGAAAGAGGGTGACATTAGTCTTTGGTTCGCTCGGCGGATGCCGCCGGTGTCGGACTGGCTCCGGGTACACATCACGGGTACACCGTGGGCAGATTAGTTGGCGGCGAAGCCGTCGGCAAGCCCGCTGGGTACGAACGCCGTCGCGTCGAGATCCGCGAATCCGACCTCCTGCTCGTACTTCTCGATTTTGCCGTAAAGGCGCTTCAACGCTTTCTCAAGTTCGTCATAAGCAATGAGATCGAAGAGCCGGTCTTCACGCGCATTGCCGTCCGGATCGGGTTCCATGCGAGGGCGCCTGCCACCGTGCGCGAACGCCATGGCCGGGCTTACGCTGAGGTTGCGCAGCACGGGACGGAGAACGTCCCGCACGTAGATCTGAGGGTGGAAGATATTTGCGCGTGCGACAACTGCTTCAAAGTGCTCGAAGTCCGGGATGATGTCGCCGGCAGGCATAGCGAAGTGTTTGATCACATCGAGGAGGGCTTCGAGGGACTGCGCGGGGTAGTAATAGATCATTAGGCGCGCCACTTCGAGGAAGAAGTTGTAATGCGCGGCCTCGTCCATCGCGATTGTGAGGCACACTTGCTCAAGGACAGGATCGGCATCGTTGGCGAACTCCGCACGGCCGCTCTTGCCGGCCGCGATGGTCGCCGTATTGAGGTAGGTTATCTGCGTAGCGCGCTCCTGGATGAGGGTATAGAAAATCATGTGGTGCGCGTCGTCCCAGGGGAGACTCCATCCCGGAGTGTGACGCAGCATCCGCTTGTATTCCTGGACCCAATCGAACGAGCGCATGCGCGCGAACAGTA
>DATLVM010000048.1:0-5001 GCA_035577445.1 Pyrinomonadaceae bacterium | reverse complement strand
GCTTGCGCAGGTCGCCTTCGATCTCGCCCTGCACTTCCAGAATGCCGCGAATGCGGCTCAACTCGTCTTCACTCAAGTCCTTCACGCGCGTGTCGAGATTGACACCCGCTTCCTTGAGCACTGCGTTCGAGCGCGAACGGCCAATCCCGTAAATGTAAGTGAGGCCAATCTCGGCTCTCTTGTTCGGTGGCAGATCTACTCCAGCTACACGTGCCATCTTTATTTCTCGCTATCCTTGTCTCTGTTTATGCTTGGGATTGGCGCAAATCACCCGGACCACGCCCTTGCGATGGATGACTTTGCACTTGTCGCACATCTTCTTTACTGACGCACGGACTTTCATAACTAACCTCGTTAACTATTTATACCGATATGTGATTCGGCCGCGATTCAGATCGTACGGCGAAAGCTCAACCAAAACCCTGTCTCCCGGCAAAATCCTGATGAAGTGCTTGCGCATCTTTCCCGAAATGTGTGCGAGCACCTGATGCTGACTATCTTCCAATTCGACCCGAAACATAGCGTTAGGCAAAGTCTCCAGGACCTTTGCCATAACCTCTATCGCTTCTTCCTTCGCCATATCCTCACAGAATGAAGGTCTGACGCTGCCGACAAACTGCGAATAATAGCACGCACCTTTTTACCTTGCCAAGTTGAGACGAGGCCCAGCCTCATTACACAGATGCCTTTACTGAATCTGTGTGATCTGTGGCTAAACTCTTTTTCACCAATGTGAGCACTTCCGGGCCGTCGTCCGTGATCGCGATCGTGTGCTCGACGTGCGCACTCGGCTGCCCGTCGACAGTCACGACCGTCCATCCATCCTTGAGCGTCTTCGTGTGCACTGAGCCCATATTGATCATCGGCTCGATCGCAAAAACGTACCCTCTCTTAATTTTCACTCCCTTGCCCGGGTTGCCGTAGTTTGGAATCTGCGGGTCTTCGTGCATGCGCCGGCCAATACCATGCCCAACGTAGTCACGTACGACCGAATAGCCATGAGCTTCCGCATGCGATTGGACCGCGTACCCGATATCACCCAGATGCCTACCGGGCCAGCACTGTTCAATCGCCAGTTGCAAACATTCTTCAGTTACGCGAATCAGTTTCAGCCGATCGTCGCTCACTTTTCCCACCGGCGCCGTCGCTGCGGTGTCGCCCACAAAGCCCTCGAGTGTTACGCCCACGTCAATCGAAAAGATGTCGCCATCCTTCAATTTGTAATCGGAAGGAAAGCCATGCACCACTTGTTCGTTAACGGACGCGCAAATCGAATAGGGAAAGCCGTTATATCCCTTGAACGTTGGCTTAGCCCCCGCGTCACAAATCATCTTCTCTGCCGCACGGTCGACTTCGATCGTTGGGATACCAGGCTCAACCATCGCGCGCAGTGACTGAAGCACACTCCCGACGAGCCGGCCAGCGGCGCGCATCTTCTCGATCTCTTTTTGCGACTTACCGATGATCATGAACTAAGCAACCACGACTGAGCCGTCATTTGCGATTCTCTCGATCGCTGAATAGATTTCCTCCGGCGCCCGCATTCCATCCAGGCGGTGAAGACGTCCACTACGTTCATAGTATTCAAGGAGCGGCGCCGTTTCGCGCGCGTACGTTTCTAAACGGACGCGCACTTTGTCCGGATGGTCATCGGCGCGATGAATCAGCTGCGCTTCCGGATGACGATCGCAAACATTGTCGATCTTCGGCGGCTTGAAAAAGATATTGTAAATCTCGCCGCACACCGGACAACTACGACGGCCCGTCATCCGCTTTTCAAGTAACTCTTGCGACACATCGATGAAGATCGCTTCTAACGTTTTGCCCTGGCGCGCCGCGAGACCTTCGAGCATCTCTGCTTGCGCCGCCGTGCGCGGAAATCCGTCGAGCACGTAACCGCCGCGACAATCATCCAACTCGGTGCGATCCTCAACGACGCGAATGACCACATCGTCGGGAATCAAACGTCCCGCCTGCTGAATCGCGCGAACCTCTTCCGCCAGCGGCGTACTGGTCTGGGCGAGTGCCCGGAAGATGTCGCCCGTCGAAATCTGCGGCCAGCCCAGACGCCCCTGCAGCAAACGCGCCTGCGTGCCTTTACCGGCACCGGGCGCGCCCATCAGAACGATGATTTTCGACATAGTGACAAGTGATGAGTGACAAGTGACCGGCGACAGCGCTTATCCACTCGTCACTTGTCACTATTCACTTGTCACTGATTTTAGGCTCGTCTACCGCGCAGTCTTCCTCCACTACCGAGGAACCCTTCATAATTGCGCATGACGAGTTGCGCTTCGATCTGCGCGACAGTATCCATCGCGACGCCGACGAGAATCAGCAACGAGGTGCCGCCAAAATAAAACTGATAGCCCATTCCCGTGGGAATCCACCCCAAGCCTGGCGTCGTGCTGACAAACGATTCCAGCCAGGTGCCGATGAAAGGCAAGCGACCAACTTTGAAGCCGCTTAACATGAATTGCGGAAGGAAAGCGACCAGCGCCAGGTAAATCGCACCCACGAAAGTCAGCCGCGTCAGGATTGTATTCAGGTATTCCGCCGTCGCCCGACCCGGACGAATGCCCGGCATGAACCCACCGTGTTTGCGCAAATTGTCCGAAACCTCTTCGACGTTGAAGACGATCGACACATAGAAGAACGTGAAGAAGATAATCAACGACAGAAAGATCAACTCGTAATACGGATCGCCCGCGTGGAAGATCTGAAAGAAGCTGAAGATCTTTCCGTACCAATTGCCCGGATTCTTGGGCGGCAAAGCTGAGAACAAGCTCTGCGGCATCGACAGCACCGACGAAGCAAAGATCACTGGAATTACGCCGCCCATGTTGAGCTTCAGCGGCATCGTCGTTTGCTGCCCACCGACCATCTGTCTTCCCACGTGACGCTTGGCATAGCTGACGGGAATCTTTCGCCGCGCTGCTTCGACAAAAACTATGAACGCAATGATCGCAACCAGCGCCACCACCATCCCGAATACCCCGACGATCTCCATCGTATCGCCACCGCTGACGCGCGTCATCACCTGCTGCACGCCACGCGGAAGACCGATCACGATGCCCGCGAAAATCAGTAGCGAGATTCCGTTCCCGACGCCGCGTTCAGTGATCTGCTCGCCGAGCCACATCACGAAAATCGTGCCGGTTGTCAGCGTTAGAACGGTTGTCAGCAGGAATCCCCAGGTGTTCGCGCCGACGCTGTTGATTTGCAGCCAGTGCGCGACGAACGTCGTTTGCAGGCCTGCAAGACCGACAGTCAGATAGCGGGTCCACTGGTTAATCTTCTGCCGGCCCATCTCGCCTTCTTCCTGCAACTTCTTGAGTTGCGGCGAGACGACCGTCATCAACTGCAAAATGATCGAAGCGGTAATGTAGGGAGTGACGCCGAGCGCAAAGATCGAAATCAGACGAAAGTTGCCGCCAGAGAAAAGATCGAGCACGCCGAGCAGCGTTCCGCTGACGTCATGCCAAACCTGGTCCAGCCGAGCTTTATTGATTCCGGGAGCAGAAACGTGCGCGCCGAGCCGGTAGACCGCCAGAATGCCCAGCGTAAAAAAAATCCGCCGGCGCAGGTCCGGCACCTGGAACATGTTGCGTACGGCTGCTAGGAATTTCTCCATAAGAGTGGCTCAGACTTTAAGTCTGAGATTTTCCAAACGTAGGCCCACAGACTGAAGTCTGTGCCACTACTCTATAACGGTGATCGCGCCGCCGGCTTTCTCGATCTTCTCGCGCGCGCTCTTGGTAAAGCGATGCGCGGAAATCTTCAGCGCCTTCGAGACATCGCCGTTGCCGAGCACTACGATGTCGTGTTTGGCCTTCTTGATGATCCCGCGCTTGTGCATCACTTCCGGCGTGATCTCAGTGTTCGCATCAAAACTGCGATCGAGCGCTTCTAAACTAACTTCGATCCAATGCTTCTTGAAAATGTTCGTGAAGCCGCGTTTCGGCAGTCGGCGATGCAGAGGCATTTGCCCGCCTTCGAATCCGGTCTTCGATGAGTATCCTGAGCGAGACTTCTGACCTTTGTGACCCCGGCCGGCAGTTTTGCCGAGACCCGTGCCGGGTCCGCGACCGAGACGCTTCTTTTTGTGCGTCGATCCTTTGGCGGGACGGAGATTGTTTAGCGTAAGCGTCATCTTAATACCATTTCTCATTTGTCAATTGCCCATTCGGTCATTTGTGAAGTAATCGCACGTCGATCAAATTCATCAATGACAAATCTCAAATGACCGATGGCAAATAATCTTCCGGCCGACTATTCGATAATCCTTATCAGATGCGGGACCTTCTCCAACTGCACGAAAGTGGTCCGAGTTCGGGGAAACTCGCGAACCTCGCCCACGTGCGTGAAACCGAGGTTCCGCACAATCTCCTGTTGAGCCGCCGGCGCCCCCGAGTCGTCGTGATAATACTCAGCGCGGATCGTTCGTTTTTCGCCGACTACTTCCTCTTCCCTCATCGCCTCCTCCTTAAGGCTGGCCCGGAATCTACTCAATAATCCTTATCAGATGCGGAACCTTCGCCACCGCGCCACGCATCGAAGGCGTGTCCGGCCGCTCGACGACTTGATTCAGTTTGCGCAAGCCGAGGCTGCGCACAATCTCTTTCTGCGTTTTCGGGAACGCAATCGTGCTGCGGTAATACTGGATTTTGATCTTAGCCGCGCCGGCTTCTTTCTTGCTCTGTTTCTTCGTAGCCATACCTGAAACCTTAAACTTGAAACTCTGGGACCAGCTTACAGTTCTTCGACCTGCTTACCTCGAAGACGCGCTACTTCAAACGGATCCTTCATCTTCAATAGACCATCGAAAGTTGCGCGCACCACGTTGTGCGGATTTGTCGATCCCAAAACCTTGGTGCGCACGTCACGCACGCCGGCCGCTTGCATCACCGCGCGCACCGCGCCCCCGGCGATTACTCCGGTTCCTTCCGAGGCCGGTTTCATCATGACGCGGCCCGCGCCGAATCGTCCGATCAATTGATG
>DATLVM010000047.1:0-33302 GCA_035577445.1 Pyrinomonadaceae bacterium | reverse complement strand
AAAGTGATTTCAGAATCCGGGCGACGCTAAACTTGATCATGTGCTCCTCCAGCTTGTAGATAGAACTCTCTCGTTGAAGACTTGTCCGGAGCAGCGGGGCAAATGCTAACTCTGAAACGACCCTGCAAGAAATAGATTTGTAAAGGTTCAGATATTGCCAATCCAGAAGAGATTCCAGAAATCAAAAGTAAGGCTTGGCGCCCTTGGATCCAGGTAGTTGAACTTTTTCTTCGACACGACGAGCTTTGCCTAAAAAGTCTCCGGCTATGCCGGCTGATGTGCGGAAGGCCTTTGGCCTTCCGGCAAGACTGTCTTCTCGATTTTGGGCTACGCCCAATTCTTCGGGGGCAGAGCCCCGAATTCATTGTGAGCCGGTGCGGAAGCGCGGAGCGCTTCCGCACATCAGGCGGCAGAGCCGCTGGCGTGAATTACTTTTTAGGCAAAGCCGACACGACGCTTTTCTGCGGATTCTGCTTTTGGCAAACGCGTCGGACAAGGCAAAAAGGTGCGCGGACTTGATGCGAATCAAGACCTGAGAGGACCGGGACAGGCGTGCGATTCGCTCCGATCGATCCATTGACTCAATTCTGAAGCGTAAAAGATGACGATTTCGCGGCGTACGATGCGGCGATCTTGTAGCCGCGCGTTACCTGCCAATATTCTTCAGATGATAGCGACTGGTATCGTAATAGCGTTCCACTTCAACCGTCTGAATCTTGTCGGCGACTTCCGAGAGATCAATGAGGCTTAGGTCGCACGCGGGTGCGACGCCGCGGACAGACATCATCTTCCCGAAGTCGTTACCAGTTACGCGATCGCCTACTGGTCTTTCCACTCCGGAATCCGGCCCGGCGTCCACGGCGCGCCGGCAGCTTCCATCTGCTTCTCCAACTTTTGCAGATCGACTTCGATCAGTTGACGAAGCTGCGAGAGCACGCCTTCGAATTCCGCGGCAGCGTGTGTGTACTGATCCATCTGCGTCTGAGTCGGTCGAGCTGTAGACATACGTTGCGCACCCACGATCGAACCGACCCGTTCATTGATTGAGGGTGGCAGATTGAAGTTGCGCTGACGCAGGGCCTGATCTCCGCTCAATGCCCGGAGGATTTCATTCTTCCGTTTCTCCAGCGCGGCCGCATCGTTCAGCAGCGATTCCGGCGCATTCGGCGTCTCGATCAACGCGCGCCGGATCGCCGCAAATCGTGGCGTCAAAGCATTCGCCGCTTGCGTGGCGCCCTGCACGGCTCGCTGAAGTCGCGCGGCCTTCTGCTGAAATTCAACCAACGCTATACGATCGGCCGGCGACATGCGATCGAGTCCTTCGACTGTGACTTGGAACTCCTGCGACTGAGCGATGGGAGTCGTCACGCCGTCCGTCCGCTTCATCATCGAAACTTTGTAAGTGCCGGGCATGACGAGTGGACCACCGGGCGGTTCGGCAAAAGGATCTTCACCATCCGGATTCGGCGGCGGCGGAAGCGATGACGCCGGATATCGCAAGTCCCAACTGATACGCTGAAAACCCGCGGTGACTGGCCCAGTCAGACGTCGAATGACGCGACCTTGTGAATCGCTGATGACGAAGATTATCGCCGGTGCTTCTTCCTGTTCTTCGGCGCTAAGTTCTGCGCCGCTCGGCAACCGAACCGCGGCGCCGCTTCTTTGCGCAGCGCGCTCTGCGTCCTGCCGTCTCGCCTTCTTCGTCTTCAATTCTTCTTTCAGGTAGTAAGTAAACGTCGCGCCGAACGGCGGATTCTCAGCAGTGAAGAACGATTCGCCCTGGAAGGATTTGCCGCGACCGCCGATGGGCTGCGCCTGGATGTACATGAGCGCGTCCTTCACGGGGAAGAGCGCGGCGTCTTGCTTCAGCATCTCCGGCGTCACCGCGCGCAGCGGCGTATAGTTGTCGAGAATGTAGAAGCCGCGACCAAATGTTCCCAACACAAGATCGTTTTCGCGTCGCTGAATGACGATGTCGCGCACCTGAATCGTCGGCAATCCACCGCGCATCTGAATCCATTTCTGACCGCCATCGACCGTGAAGAACAATCCATATTCAGTTCCGACGAACAGCAGATTCGGATTCACTTGATCTTCGGCGATGCCCCACACAGGTTGGTTCGCGGGCAGGTTGCTCTTGATCGAAGTCCAGGTGCGACCCGCGTCTGTGCTCTTGAAAAGATAAGGCTTGAAGTCGGCGTTCTGATGATTCTCGAAAGCGACGTAAACCGTGTTCGGATCGTTTACCGAAGCAACGATGCGGCTGACGTAAGCGAGTTCGGGAACGTCGCCGATCTTTTCAACCTTGCGCCAGTTCTTGCCGCCGTCCTCGGTAATCTGAATCAATCCGTCGTCCGTGCCGACGTAAATTAATCCGTCCTTCTTCGGAGATTCGGCCAGCGCCGAAGCGTTGCCGAAGAACGCGGTCGATTGGTTCTTCGCCACCGCGTCCATGCTCCAGACTTTGCCCATCACCGGCAGCTTGTCGCGATCGAGATTGCGCGAGAGCTGACCGCTGATCACTTTCCATGAATCGCCGCGATCGTCGCTGCGGAAAAGTTTGTCCGCGGCGAAGTAAAGCCGGGTGTGCGAATGCGGGCTGATGATGAAAGGCGAGTCCCAATTCCAGCGAAGCGGATCTTCGTTGCGGCCGACCTCCGGCGTGATGCCGTGGCGTTCGCCGCTGCGTTTGTCGTCGCGCACGAGATTGCCGTTCTGAAGTTCAGCGTAGATGGTGTTCGGATCTTCCGGATCGACCTGCGTGCGAAAACCGTCGCCGCCCTGCGTGACCCACCAATCGCTGTTGACGATGCCCGAGGCGTTGCGCGTGCGCGATGGTCCACCAAACGCGAAGTTGTCTTGCGCGCCGGCGAACACGTTGTAGAAAGGCGTCGCGTTGTCGGTCGTCACGTCGTAAAGCTGCGTGACCGGCAAATTACTTTTGAAGTACCAGTTCGCGCCGCGATCCCAACTCTCGTAAACGCCACCGTCACAACCAACCAGGTAATGATCGTTGTTGTTCGGATCGATCCAGATTTCGTGGTTGTCGACGTGCTTTGATTTTTCGCCGAGCCGTCGCAACGTTCGTCCGCCGTCGTCGGAAACCATCAAAAACACGTTCATGATGTAGATACGATCCACATCTTTTGGATCGGTCACCACGTGACCATAGTACATCGCGCCCGCGTCGAAATCGTTTCGCTTTTCCCAGCTCCCGCCGCGATCGTTCGAACGAAAGATGCCGCCTTTGCGATCGCCTGATTCAATCGTCGCGTAGATCACATTCGAATCAACCGGCGAGATCGCCAAACCAATTCGGCCCATATCGTTAGTCGGCAGGCCGGCGCGGGACTTGTTCCACGTCGCGCCTGCATCTGTCGATTTGTAGATTGCGCTCTCCGGCCCGCCATCGATCAACGTCCACATGTGACGCCGGCGTTGATACGCAGCGGCGTACAACGTTTCCGGATTGTTAAGATCGATCTCTATGTCAGAGACGCCGGTGTTCTCGCTGATGTTGAGGATGTTCTTCCAGGTCTTGCCGCCATCTGTTGTTTTGTAGAGACCTCGATCGCCGCCGGGTCCCCACAAAGGTCCCTGCGCCGCGACATAAACGATGTTCGAGTCTTTCGGATCGATCGCGATGCGGCCGATGTGTTCCGAATTTTTCAATCCAACATTGCGCCAGGTTTTTCCGCCATCATCTGAACGATAAACTCCGCTGCCGTACGAGACGCTGCGCTGACTGTTGTTCTCGCCGGTGCCGACCCAAACCGTCAGGGGATTCTTCGGATCGAGCGCGATACAGCCAATCGAATACGAACCCTCGCGATCGAAAACCGGCGTCCACGTGTTTCCATCGTTGATGGTTTTCCAAACACCGCCCGAAGCGCTCGCCACGAAATAATGCGAAGGATTGTTCGGCTCAACCGCGAAACCAATCACGCGCCCCGAAGTGAACGCCGGCCCGATCGAACGAAAGCGCAAGCCGTTGAATGTCGGCGGCGACATCGGATCGCGCGGGCGACCTTCTTCTTCTCCGGGTGGTCGACTGGGCTGCGGCGAAGCCTGCGGCGCGGCCGGCGACGGTGACGGTTGCGGCTCTTGTGCCTGAGCGAGTGGCGTAACGACGCAGAATGCGATCGACAGCAGCAGGGAAAGATTGCGCGGTGATAGCGTGCAGGGGCTCCTCATTAGACTCTCCTTGTTTGATGACGTGCGGCGATGACATCGCGCGCTGACTTTGGCGAAGCCGGATTCTAGCCGACCGCAGAATTCCAGACAACGTGCGCTGTCGCGGTTCGACTCATTGTTGACCCGTCTGACGCATCGCGCGCAGCTTGACTTGCTACGCGGTCGAGTGGTAAGTAAGCACTTACTTCAGTAGGCCCCGGGTTCAAAGATCTTGGAAACTCAAAAAAGAATCAGTACGAACGGCGCCGTCACTCGGATGGCCGGTGATGAGCGGCGATTGCAGATCCTGAAGGTCGCGATGCGGCTGTTTTCACAACGTGGCTTTCGCGGCACGACGACGAAGGAGATCGCGAAAGCGGCGGGCGTGTCTGAGGCCATGGTCTTTCGCCACTTTGCGACGAAGGAAGAGCTGTACAGCGCGATCCTCGATCACAAGGCATGCCTGCATGACGATTTGGATCCTCTGCAAAAGGTCGCTGAGGCCATCCGTCGCAAGGACGACCGCGCGGTATTCGAAGGCATGGCCCTCGAAGCGCTCAATCAACATGATCGCGATCCTGAATTTCAAAGGCTGCTGCTCCATTCCGCGCTGGAGCAGCATGAACTGGCGCACATGTTCTGGGAGAAGTTTGTGCGCCGGGTCTATCAGTCGTTGCGGATGTACATCAGGCAACGACAACGCGAAGGAGCTTTCAAGAACGTCGAGCCGTTCGTGATCGTTCGGGCTTTTATCGGAATGATCATTCACCACTCGCTCAACAACAATCTTTGGGATCGCGAGCGGCGGTTATTGCGGATCTCAAATCAGGCGGCTGCGCGCTCGTTCACAGACATATTGCTGCACGGTGTGTCATTGGAAAAGGCCAAGGCGCAACGTAACGGAAAGACTTCTCAGCCGTTAAATTCAAAGGGAAAGAAATCGAAGAAATGAATCGTTCAGGACTCCTCCAACTCCTTTTGCTCATGCTCGCGGTGATGGCCGTGGGCGCCGGCGTGACCGCGTGCAAGCGATCGAACGGGCAGACGAATGTGACCGCCACCGCCAGTCCGACTCCGGCGGTGGTGCAAGTCAGCACCAGCGCGGCGATTTCACGACAGCTTCCACGTTACTTCGAAGGCACGGGCAGTCTCGCCGCCAATGAGCAGACCGATGTAGCCGCGGAAACCTCTGGCAAAGTTGCCGCGGTCGGCGTGGATATCGGTAGTTCGGTCAGACGTGGTCAAATGCTCGTGAGGCTCGAGGACGCAGACTTCAAAGATCGGGTAGCGCAGGCGCAAGCGCAACTTGATCAGTCGAAGGCGACGCTGGCGCAGAATCTCGCAAAGATCGGCATGCGACCGGGTCAGAGGTTCGTTGCCGAGAATGTTCCCGAAGTTCGCGCGGCAAAGGCTGCGCTCGATCTGGCAGAGAAGAATCTGAAGCGATATGAAAAGCTCGTCGAGAGCGGTGACGTTTCACGCGCGATTTACGATCAGCAGAAGTCACAGCGCGATCAGGCGGCCGAGCAATATCAAGCTCTCATTCACCAGGCGCAGCAGAATTACGCCGCCGTCGCCAACTCGCAGGCGGCAGTCGATGCTGCGCAGACGAATCTTTCTTTGGTCAAACGTAACCTGACTTACACGACGGTGACGGCGCCGATGGCGGGATATGTTTTAGATCGGCCTGCTGATGTTGGTGAGTACATTTCGCCGCAACAAAAGGTCGCGACGATTGTGAATCTGAATCCGTTGCGCGTCCGCATCGATGTGCCTGAGCAGGCGATTCCGCAAATTCGCGTCGGCGAGAGCGTTTCCGTCAGCGTAGCCGCGTATCCGGATCGAAATTTCTCAGGTCATGTGGCGCGCGTTTCGCCGAGCGTCAATAGCACCTCGCGAACCTTGACCGTGGAAGCTGACGTCCAGAATCCAAACGCCGAACTGAAGCCGGGCCAATTCGCAACCGTGCGCGTTCTGTTGCCGCAGAGCGAAGCGGCGGTGCTCGTCCCGCAGCGCGCCCTGCGCACGATCTCGGGATCGACTTACGTGTACGTGCTCAAGAACGGTTTCGCGCAACAGCGGCTTGTGCAAACTGGCCAGACCGAAGGTGATCTGATCGAGATCAGGAGTGGTGTGACCGTCGATGAAGTCGTGGCGACGAGTAATGTGGATCAACTCTCTGACGGCGCAGCCGTTAGACAGTGAATAGTCAGTCGTCAGTGGTCAGTAGTCAGTGGCAGAAGAAAGACAACGGACAATTGACGACGGACGACTGACGGGGTTTTCCAAATGCAAAAACTTGCTGAAATTTGTGTTCGCCGGCCGGTGTTCGCGACCATGCTCATTTTGAGCATCACGGTCGTGGGAATCTTTTCTTATCGATCGCTCGGCGTCGATCTTTTTCCCAAGATCGATCTTCCGACGATCACGGTGACAGTGGTCAATCCCGGCGCATCGCCGCAGGAAGTCGAAACTGAGATCACGGACAAGGTCGAAGGCGCCGTGAATACGATCAGCAGCATCGATGAGCTCCGATCGACTTCAGTTGAAGGAGTCTCGCAGGTTTTCATCACGTTCCTGCTCGAGAAGAACGCCGACGTTGCCGCCCAGGAAGTGCGCAACAAGGTCGATCTGATCGTCAACGATCTGCCAGAGACGGCTGAAACTCCGATCGTCCAAAAACTCGATACAGACGCGACTCCGGTTTTGCGCATTGCCGTTTCTGCTCCGCGTTCCTTGCGCGAAGTCACGGACATCGCCGACAAGCAAATCAAACGACAGATTGAACCGATCAGCGGCGTAGGCAACGTCGAGATCGTCGGCGGACGTCAGCGCGAAGTTGAAGTCTGGGTGGACCCCGACAAGATGCGCGCGTTCAACGTGTCGGCCGCGGACGTGGGCAACGCGGTGCGTTTGCAGAACATGGAGCTGCCGGGCGGGCGCGTCGAATCCGGCCAGCGCGAGATGACTGTGCGCACGATGGGACGCATTCCCGATCCCGCGCAGTTCAACAATCTCGTAGTCGCGAATCGAGGTCCTTACGCAGTTAAAGTCAGCGACATCGGTTACGTCGAAGACGGCGCCGAAGAGCAGCGCACCGAAGCGCGCCTCAATGGTTCGCCGGCGGTGACGCTCGTTGTTTCGAAGCAATCAGGTCAGAACACCGTGGCAGTTGCCGATGCCGTGAAAGAGCGACTTGAAGAGTTGAAGACGACTTTGCCGCCCGACGTCAAAACCCAAATCGTCGGCGATCAGACCGTTTTCATTAAAGCATCGCTCCATTCGATCAACCTGCACCTGATCGAAGGCAGCATCCTCGCCGCGATTGTAGTTTTTGTATTTTTGTGGAGCATTCGCTCGACCTTCATCGCGGCAATCGCAATTCCAACTTCGATCATTGCGACGTTTGGCTTGATGGCCGCAATGGGCTTCACGATGAATTCGATCACGATGCTGGCGCTGACGCTGATGGTCGGCATTGTGATCGACGACGCGGTCGTTGTGCTGGAAAATATCTTTCGCTTTATTGAAGAGAAAGGCGTGCCGCCGTTTCAGGCAGCCATCGAAGGCACGAAGGAAATCGGTCTCGCAGTTACCGCGACGACCTTGTCGCTGCTCGCGGTGTTCCTGCCGGTCGGTTTCATGGCCGGCATCGTCGGGCGATTCATGTCATCGTTCGGCTTCACTGCATCGTTTGCGATTGCCGTATCTCTGCTGGTGTCGTTCACGCTGACGCCGATGCTGGCTGCGCGATTAATCAAGCGAAAGCAAACCGGCCCAGCCAGGGCGCATCCCAAACATGTCAGCGAATCACCTGACGGTGAAAAGCGCAGCTCGTTAGCCGAATTCAAAGATAAATACGAGCAGGCGAGTTCCAAGCAAGGTCGCTTCTATCGGCCAATCGATCGCACTTACACATGGATGCTGCGGTGGGCCATGGGGCATCGCTGGGCCATCGTGTTGCTATCGCTGTTCGTGATTGTCAGCATCGTGCCGCTGTTCATGTTCGTCGGCAAAAACTTCCTGCCGCTCGACGATCAATCGCAATTCGAACTCAACGTACGCGCGCCGGAAGGCTACACGTTGTCGGCGACTTCGGCGTTGGCTGAACGCATGGCCGCGGATGTGCGCAAGCTGCCCGGCGTGACCGACACGCTGGTGACGGTTGGCAGCGGTCAGCAACAGGTCGTTAACCTCGCAAACATTTATATCAAGATGACCCCGATAGAAGAGCGCTCAGTGACTCAGTTCGATCTCATGTCGCGCGCGCGTTCAGAAATCATCGCGAAGTACCTGAAAGAGATGCCTGCGTTGCGCACTAGCGTAAACCCGGTCGCGGCAATTTCCGGCGGCGGATTCCGCAACGCCGATATTCAGTTCGTGATTGGTGGCCCGGACCTAGACAAGCTGACGAAGTATTCGGAAGGCATGCTGGCGAAACTGAAGACTGTTCCTGATGTCGTCGATGCGGATTCGACGCTGGTCACCGGCAAACCTGAATTGCGCGTAGTCATCGATCGTGCGCGCGCGGCCGATCTCGGTGTGCGCGTCGGCGACGTGGCGCAATCGCTGAACACGCTTGTCGCGGGTGAGAAGGTCTCGACGTTCAATGCGGGCATCGATCAATACGACGTGCGCGTGCGCGCGATTGGTCAGTTTCGCGCGAATGCTGAAGGCTTGAAGCGAATGCTGGTAGCGTCGCAGAAAGTCGGATGGGTCAGCCTCGACAACCTGGTTCGCATTGAGGAAGGCACCGGGCCGGCCGCGATCGATCGCTACAACCGCCAACGGCAAGTAATGTTGACGGCGAACGTGAAGCCCGGCGGTTCGCAGGCAGCGGTGATCACTAAGCTGAACCAATTCGTGAAAGAAGAGAATATGGGAGCTGCTTATCGCAGTTCGCTTGCCGGTCGCTCGAAAGAATTGGGGCGCACGGCAACTTACTTTCTGCTGGCAATCGTTCTGTCGTTTGTCTTTATGTACATGGTGCTCGCGGCGCAGTTCGAATCGTTCATTCACCCGATCACGATTTTGCTGACGCTGCCGCTGGCAATTCCTTTCGGCATCGTCTCGCTGCTGGTAACAGGGCAGACAGTGAACATCTTTTCCGGTCTCGGCCTGCTGCTGTTGTTCGGGGTCGTGAAGAAGAACGCGATTCTGCAAATCGATCACACGAACGGTTTGCGACGGCAAGGAATGGAACGCGCCGATGCAATCGTCCAGGCGAACCGCGATCGTCTGCGACCGATTCTGATGACAACGATTGCGCTGGTCGCCGGCATGCTGCCGCTGACGCTTTCGAGTGGTCCTGGCGCCGGCACGAATCGATCGATCGGCGTCCTGGTCGTCGGCGGGCAGTCGCTTTGCTTACTGCTCACACTGCTCGCGGTCCCTGTTTTCTATTCGCTGTTCGACGATCTCAGCCGCAGCCGCATCTGGTCGCGCATGGCGTCGTTGTTCGGCGGCGCCTTCGGCCGCGCGCGGCGCCGGGCCGCAACCGCAACTGCTTCTTTGTTGGGGATTACGGGCAAGCAGTAAGAAGAATTTAGAGGTTCGATCGGTTGATCTTTTGAGGAAGAGTCATGATTCATCGCGAAACTAGAGGAATGAGACTGAGTCCGCGAAGCGGACTTGATGAAAATAGCCCAGCACTTCAGTGCTGGTTCCGTGGCAGAACGAATTTTGGTGAGCCCGTGAAACGGGCGACAGAAGATATCGTCAGAAAACTCGTTCGCCAAGTTCAGCTGTCCGCTTCGCGGACTGAAGCGGGAGAGAGGCGCATTTTCCCCGGCGATAAATCGCTGGGCTATTTTCAAGCGTCCGCTTCGCGGACGATCTTAATGAGCCTCGCATCGATTGCTTTCTGTCTCGCTCTCACGAACTCGACCGCGCTAGCTCAGACACCTTCGCCGAGTTCTACGCCTGGCGTTTCACCCCAGCAACAGGTAACCGTCCCGCCGATCGCGGTCGATTATCGCGCGGACACCACGCGTCCAATGCCGCCGTTAACGCGTGTCGGCGTGGACTCGGCAGAGCAGCAGCCGTTGACTTTGCGCGAAGCGATCGCGATGGCGCTGCAGAACAACAAAGACATCGAAGTCGCGCGCGACAACGTGAAGATCGCTGAGTTCGATCTGTTGACGGCGCACGGGGCCTACGATCCGAAATTCACTGCGCAAAGCTACTTTGAAAAGATCAAGACGCCGGCGACCAGTGTTTTGAATGGCGCCTCGAAACTCGAAACTGACGATTTGACCGCGACGGCTCGCTTGGAGGGCCTGACCTCAAAATACGGCGGCAGCTATCACGTCGACTTCTCATCGATCAGGCTGAACACGAACAGCGCGTTTAATGTTTTGAACCCGTCATATCCGACCGCGCTGACGTTCACCTATGCACAGCCGTTGGTGCGCGGCTTGCGATTCGACCTGCCGCGCCGGCAGATCGAAGTTGCCAGGAAGAACCTCTCGCTGACGGATGCTCAGTTTCGCCAGCGTGCGATCGAAGTTATCACCAGCGTGCAGCGCTCGTACTGGGATTTGGTTTTCGCGCTGCGCAATCTACAGATTCAGCGCGATTCGCTCACTGACGCGCGCGCGCAACTTGCACACAATCGGCGCATGGTCGACGAAGGCGCACTGGCGCCGATCGACGTGGTTGCGGCAGAAACGCAGGTCGCGAATTTCGAGCAGACGGAATTCGCAGCCCTGGAAGATGTGACACGGACAGAGAACAACCTGAAAAACATGATCGCGGAAAACAAAGACTCAAAGCTCTGGAGCGTTTCGATCATTCCGACCGATCAAGTTGATCTAACCGTGCCGCAAGTGCCTTTGCCCGAGGCGATGAAGGCGGCGATGGCAAATCGTCAGGAATTACGGCAGTCGGATCTCGCGCGCGAAATCAATCTGCTCGATCAAAGACTCTATCGGGATCTAACCAAACCTGAAATCGATCTGGTGGGAAGCTATGGAGTGGTGGGCAACGCCGGCACGCAGGTCACTAGCACCAACCCCTTGACGGCCAGCAACGATCAACTGCGCGCGCGCGTGAATCAACTCTCGGCGATCGAGGGTCTACAAGCTTTGCCCACGCCGCCGACGGTCAATATCCTGCCGAATTTATTTGGCGGCTACGGGCAATCGCTCGCAAACCTCGGCTCGAACCAGTTCAATAATTTCCGCGTCGGCGTCGCAGTCAGTCTGCCGCTGCACAATCGCACAGCGGAGGGACAGCTTGGGCACTCGCTCGTCGAAGGCAAACGGATCGCGACGCAGCGTGAACAGCTGGAACAGTTGATTCAGGTTGAAGTGCGCAACGCTCTGCAGTCATTGACGACCGCTGAGGCGCGTCTGCGATCGGCTGCGGTGGCGCGCTCAACTGCTGAACAGCAATACGAGAGTGAAAAGCGAAAGCTCGATGCCGGACAGTCGACGGTGTTTCTCGTGCTCGAGCGACAGACGGTGTTGGCCACCGCGCGCGGAAATGAATTGCGCGCACAGACCGATGTCAATAAAGCGATTGCTGAGTTGCAGCGCGTTACCGGCAACTCTTTGACGGCGAACAACGTGACCGTTACGGTTCGATAGTTCCGCCGACCTGACTAAAATATGCCGCGCAGAAAACTCTCGAAGGCCCTGACTATCGTCGCGATCCTCGCGATTGTGATCATCGCCGGGTTTTTGCTTTGGTGGTTCCTGATTCGCCAGCCGCCGGTGCCGCGAAACGTCATCGTGCTCAGCGGGAGGATCGAAGCTGACGATTCAACCGTGGCGACTAAAGTCTCAGGCCGCATCCGCGACATTCGCGTCCGCGAAGGCGACACGGTAAAGGCGGGCGACGTGATCGCGCTGCTTGATGAGGAGCAAGCTGCGGCGCGCGAAGAGCAGTCGCGCTCGGCGGCTCAGCAAGCCGACACGCGCGTGACTCGATCGCAGGAACAGATTGGAGTCTTGAGCGAGCAGCTCAAGCAGGCGAACATCACCGTCGATCAAGCACGTCAGGATGCGGAAGGCCGCGTGCGGCAGGCAGAGGGACAAGTCGCTACGGCCGAAGCAAATCTTTCACAGGCGCAGGCCACGTACGAACAAGCACGATACGACTTTGAAAAATTCACGCGACTTGCGCGCACCGGGGATGTTTCTGATCGGCAGCGCGAACAGGCAAAGACGAACGCCGAAGCTCAGGCGGCGGTCGTCGAATCAGCAAAGAAACAAGTCAACGCCGCGCGGGGAAACCTGACGGCTGCGCGGGCCAATCTCAAGAACCCTTCGATCCGCTCGTCGCAAGCTGCAGCAATTCAAAAGCAAATCAATCAGGCGCAGACGGATGTCGCGGCGGCTCAGGCTGACGCCGATCGCGCGCGTGCGCAGTTGAAAGAGACGCAAGCCAACCGCAGCGATCTGACTGTCGTGGCGCCTTTCGACGGCGTGGTCGCTACGCGGGTCGCCGAACCCGGTGAGGTCGTGGCGCCGGGAGCAGCCATCGTCACGATGTTCGACATGAGCAAGATTTATCTGCGCGGCTTTGTGCCTGAAGGCGACATCGGACGCGTGAAGCTGGATCAATCGGCGCACGTCTATCTCGATTCGAATCCAAAGGTCGCGATTGACGCGTACGTTTCGCGGATCGATCCCGAAGCCTCGTTCACTCCTGAGAATACTTATTTTCGGGACGAGCGGGTGAAGCAGGTCGTGGGTGTAAAGCTCTCGATCAAGACTCCGAACGGCGCCGCCAAGCCCGGTATGCCGGCGGACGGCGAGGTCCTGGTTGAAGGAGCCTGGCCGAAGGATACCGGCAGGCGCTGAATCATTTGATATTTGGCATTTGAGATTTGGTATTTGTGGTGGCGAGCCCCAAATGAAGAGATGAGCACGAACCAGAACACCCTCGCATCTTTTCCTGCCAGTGCTCCGCATCTTTCTGTTTCCAGTCAGTCGTCAGACGCCGCGATCAGCATTCGCGGTCTCCGCAAATCTTACGGGGCGATCGAAGCCGTGCGCGGAATCGATCTCGACATTCAGCAAGGTGAAATCTTTGGACTGATTGGCCCGGACGGCGCGGGAAAGACTTCTACGTTTCAGATTCTTGGCGGCGTAATGCCGGCAACTTCAGGCGAAGCGATCATGCTCGGCCGTTCAGCGCGTGACGCCCGGTCATACGTCGGCTATCTCACCCAGGTCTTCAGTCTCTATCACGATCTGACAGTCGACGAGAATCTTCGTTATATCGGTGAGTTGCGACGACTATCCGACGCCCAGATCGAAGAACGCAGCCTGCGCTACCTGCGCATGTTTGGGATGGACCAGTTCACCGATCGTCTCGCCGGAAAACTTAGCGGCGGCATGAAGCAGAAGCTTTCGCTCGCGTGCGCGCTGATTATCGAGCCGAAGATTCTGCTGCTCGACGAACCCACGACCGGTGTCGATCCGGTTTCGCGGCGCGAGTTCTGGGACGCGCTCGCGGATCTATCGAGCCAGGGAATCACGATCATGATTGCGACGCCGTACCTCGATGAAGCTGAACGCTGCACGCGCGTGGGATTCATGCATGAAGGTTTGATTCACCAGACCGGAACGCCGCGCGAGCTGCGCGATCATGTGGGATTGCAACGTTTGATTGTGCGAGTCGACGATCTTGGTCGCGCGGAAGATCTATTGGATGAAACGAAAGGCATCGATGATGCGCAACGCTTCGGCGATCACCTTGATGTGATGGTTAAGGATGCGACCGCGGGCGAGAAATTGACGCGCGAGACTTTGCAGTCAGCGAGCATTCCCATTGCCGAAATCAAGGTCGCAACGCCCACGCTCGAAAATTCATTTGTCGCGATGTTGCGTCACGTCGAAGATGAAGTCAGGGCCAGTCCGTTTCCCGTCAAACGCAAATTCAAAGATCGGCCTGATGAAGCGATTGCAATCGGCGCGCGCGACTTGAGCAAGACGTTCGGCGATTTCGAAGCCGTTAAGCGCATCAGCCTCGAAGTGAAGTACGGCGAGATTTATGGATTGTTGGGGGCAAACGGCGCCGGCAAGACAACTACGATCAAGATGCTGTGTGGCTTGCTCGAAGCAAGTGACGGGGAAGCCGAGTTGGCGGGCGAAACGGGATCGCTGCGATCGAGCGACGTGCGTCAGCGTGTTGGTTACATGTCGCAGAAGTTTTCGCTGTATGACGATTTGACGATCGAAGAGAACCTCGATTTCTTTGCCGGCGTCTATCGTGTGCCGCTGTCTGAGCGTCCCGAGAAAAAGCGTTGGGTGCTGTCGTTCTCGGGCTTGAAAGGGCGTGAGAAACAGATGACCGGCAGCTTGCCCGGTGGTTGGAAGCAGCGCGTGGCGTTTGGTGCCGCGGTCATGCACGAACCGAGCGTGCTGTTTCTCGATGAGCCGACGTCCGGGGTCGATCCGCTCGCGCGCCGCGCCTTCTGGAAAATGATCAATAGCTTCGCCGATCGCGGGATGGGAATTCTCGTGACGACGCATTACCTCGAAGAAGCTGAGCAGTGCAATCGACTCGGGCTGATGGTCGCGGGTGAACTGGTCGCACAGGGTGCGCCGTCGGAATTGAAAGCCGCGCAGAAAGGTCAGGTGATCGAATTCGCCACTGATGCGCCGCAGCGCGCGAACAATCTGCTGAAACAGGACATGGAAAGCTGGCGCGTGTCTTTGTTCGGCGACCGTCTGCACGTGGTGGTCGATGAAGACACGGCCGCAGCGATTACGCACATCAGCGAAAGACTAGGTCGCGAGAAGATTAGCGTGACGCGAGCTGAGACGATGCCTTACTCGCTCGAGGATGTGTTCATCGCGATCGTTGAAAAGATGCGGCGAGAAGGGAAGACGGCGGGATTAAATGAATAGCTTGCTGAAATAGGGTTCCTGGCCTACGATTGAAACATGCAGATACTCATCAAATTCCCAGATGCTGAAACCGAGCGTCGTGCGTTGGGAAAGCTGATCCCGCGATTTTCAGGAAAGAGTTGGCGCACAGGCGAAACGGCAGTGCCCGCGCAGGCCTTGGCTTTCCTCGCTGACCAGGGAATCCAGTTTACCGTAATCGGTCCAGCTCCTTATGAGTATGTTACGCCGCTACGAGATACTAGTCCCGCTAGTCTTCAATGACGGCAGTGCGGTGCCGGAAGAGCTTTTAGCACAAACCTTCGCCGAATTGCGCGAGCGGTTTGGCGCGGCTTCATGGGAAACCCAGGTGCTGAGAGGTTCGTGGGAGCATGAGGGAAGCACCTACGAAGAAAACTTCACCCGCTTCTTTGTCGACGTATCGGATGATTCAGAACATCGAAGGTTCTTCATTGATCTCAAAGAAAAACTGAAAGTCCGGTTTGATCAGTTGGACGTCTGGATCACTTCCCATCCGATGGACGTGATCTGATGAAACGCATCTTCGCTCAGGTCAAAAAGGAACTCTTGCAGCTTTGGCGCGATCGGCTGACGCTGGCGTTGGCGCTCGTGCTGCCGGTGCTCCTTCTTTTGTTACTAAGCAAGGCCACGTCGCTCTCGGTCAGGGACATTCCCGTCGTCGTTCAGGATCTGGACAAGACGCCAATGTCGCGACTGTACCTCGAGTCAGTATCAGCTTCGCTTTCCTTCAAGCTGAGCGCCTTGCCGACTGACAATTCACCCGAACAACTGCTGCTGACGAACCAGGCGCGTGGCGCGCTCATCATTCCGCCGAACTTTGAACGCGATTTGCGACGCGGGCAGAACGCCGAAGTGCAATGGCTGATCGACGCTACCGACGCGAACACGGCCAACATCATGCGCGGCAAAGCTGCGGCGATCACGCAAGCGTTCACGACGCAGATTCGCCCGGCCACGATGCAGCCGGCGATCAGGCCTCAGGTCCGCTACTGGTTTAATCCGGGCCGCGAAGATTTGAAGTACTTCGGGCCGGGCGTGCTCGCGTTTGGCATGGCGATGTTCCCCCCGTTGTTAGCGGCACTGGCGCTCTCGCGCGAAGGCGAACTCAAGACGATTCTGCAAGTCTATGTCTCGAGCATCACGGCTTTCGAGTACCTGCTGGGCAAAGTGATCGCGTACACGATCGTTGCCTGGGCCGAATGGATCTGCGGCATGCTGGTGTTGCTCTTTGTCTTTGGATTGAGTCTCACCGGCGATCCAACGCCGCTGCTGGTGACGACATTTTTCTACCTGCTGTGCAATGTTTGTTTCGGGACGATGCTGGGCGCGGCGATTCCGAATCAAGCGGCCGCCATTCAGGCGACGCAACTTGGAGGCTTTCTCACGTCGTTCCTGTTGTCGGGCTACATCTTTCCGGTCACAAACATTCCCCAGCCGCTGCAATCGCTCTCGTACATTGTGCCAATGCGTTACTACCTCGAAGTGATTCGCGATGCATTTTTGCGCGGTGGTGGTTGGGCAGGATTGTGGCCGGCGCCGCTCGCGCTCGCATTGCTGGGAGGATTTTTCTTCTTTCAGGCGTGGCGAGTGATGCGCGAGATGCAGGTTAAAGCGTGACGAAGTCAGTACCATCCACGTGAGCGGATGGATTAATGAGGATATGTTTGAACAACGGTTTACTTTATCCCGCCTGCTGACGCAGGTGGTACTGATGTCGCCAGGGTGAAGCGATGAACAATCGACGTTCGCCATTGCATGGTCTCTTCAATCTGCGGGTTTGGTCGCTCTTCATCAAAGAGTTCCACCAGATTCGCCGCAACCGTCGCTTGGTGATCCTGCTGATTATTCCGCCGACGCTCAACATCATTCTTTTCGGGATCGCGCTGAATCCAACGTTCGAGAATCTGCGATTGGGCATCGTCGATTACAGCCGCAGCGCGGAGAGTCGCGATCTGATTTCTGCGTTCAATGAAGGTCGTGTGTTCAAGACGGAAGGCTACTATGCATCCAGCGACGACCTCGGCGAAGCGATCAGCCGTGGCGAATTGGACGCCGGTCTGGTTCTGCCAAATGACTTCGCCGAAAAGCGCGCGAGGCACGAGACTGTTGATGTGCAACTTTTGGTCGACGCGGTTAACGCCAACACGGCAACTATAGCCGGCGGTTACGCGGCGCGGATCATTGCCAGCTTCAATCAGAAACTCGCGCAAGCACAGAACCCGGCGCAACCCAATGCATCCGTAGCGGGCAATGTTGCGCTAGTTACTAATCCAATGTTGCGCGCGAGCGTCACACCGCGCCTCACTCTGCTCTACAACCCGGGACTGAAGAGCGCGTGGTTTATTACCACTGGCATGATCGGGTTGCTCCTGGTGTTGCAAGGTTCGGTTGTATCTTCGGCGTCGCTCGTCCGCGAGAAAGAAGTCGGCACGGTCGAACAACTGCTAATGACGCCGGCAGGTAACTCGGAAATCATCATCGCCAAGGTCGCGCCGATCTTTCTCTTGCTCTCGTTCGACATCGGGCTGGCGTTATTCGTCGCGAAGCTCGCGTTCGGCGTGCCGGTGCGCGGCAGTCTGCTGCTGTTCTTTCTTTCGGCGTCACTCTGCGTCCTGGCGGGCATCGGACTTGGGATGATGATTGCGACCTTCACCCGGACGCAGCAGCAAGCGCAGCTGATGAGTTTCTTTACCAACCCGCCTCTGGCCTTGCTCTCTGGGGCGACCACTCCGATCGAAGCTATGCCGAACTGGCTCCAGCCCATTACGGCAATCAATCCGGTCAAGCACTTTGCGATCATTTCGCGCAGCATTCTGCTGAAGGGAAGCGGCGTGGACGTTCTTTATCCGCAGTTGCTGGCGCTGGCGGCGATCGCGTTCGTCATGGTGGCGATCAGTTCATGGCAGTTCCGGAAACAACTGAGATAATGGCGGTCGCGGACGGCGATTAAGCCCGATCAAGCTGAGATCGCCCTTCGCCTTGTAACCGTTCAAACGCGGGCCTTAGTGGGATTCAACGCGATGGTCAGGACGAATGCTCAGGCTTTTCTCAGTAACCGCTTAAGGTAATCGCAAGTCTCCTTCGGACTATTACAGATGGTGGCTTGGCGCATCTGCTGCAAGTATTTTCTATGGCGGGATACGTACTTCGGATTTTCGGACCACCCAATGCTGCCTGAATGGTAATTCCAGACTGAGAACAGATCTCCCATTACACCCAGAGTTTCAAAGTCACGAAACAATGATCGTACTGCGGCGGTTGCTTTATCGTTAGCGATAACCAGCTTCAACTTCAGTTCAAAATCACTCAAGACTTCGACGAAGTGTTCAAGGCAACGCCGGCGAACTGACTTCGTGATCAGTCGATAAATTCCTGCACCGGCGGCGATGCCTTGAATTTCCGACTCGTTTATTATGTGACTAAATCCGAACGATCGATTTGGTTGGAGTACGCGACTTCTGCGGCTGTTTCCCATCCGGTTAAAGAACTCAACTAATCTCTCACGCCCTTGGCCATTTTCCAGATCGTCGATTTCCCTGAAGTGAATGCGGTGGAAAGCATACATGAATTCCTGCGTCACAAAAGAGCAAAGCGGATATTCACTCCAAACAACTACTTCCGATACTCGATCTTCGTGTTCTTGCATCAAGTGAAGTAGGTGATCTGCTCGCTCCGGTTCGGCCAGCACGTTCCAGACGATTGGATCTTCATGGTTGCCCTGGCCGCTCAACCATTCAACAGAGACTTCGAGTGCCCGCGCTAATACGATGAGTTCGGATCGGGCGATAACGCGCGCCGCGGACCGTGAGCTGCCAGGACCGCGATTCATTAAGATCTTGGCAATTCGCGATCGACTCAGCGCTGGTTGCTGTTCGTGGCCGAGGGCTTCGCTAACGATGCTGCACTTGGCGGAAAGTTTCGACACGCTCAGATGCAGCTTGCGCATTCGTCTCTCAATTCGGTTCGCAATCTCGCTGATTTGACTGGTTTCAATGGTGAAGAAGCGGGAGGGTTTCGACATATTGAGCTCCAAGTTGAGACGCCGGCGATTGTAAGGATCGACGGCAGCGCATCTATAGGTCATTTGGCCAGTCTTGTAAAGAGAATTCCTTCCCGTGTCTTTGCTCGTAAGTCGATTTTTCAAAAGGATAGCCTACGCTCGCAAAAAATTTTCTGGTTGTGCTTCAAATCGCACAGGATCGCGCAGGCTTGCGGTTTACAATCAGGCCATCCCGACACATCCGAACCAGCCTTTTAGCTGCGATCGATGTTCAGTTCAAATGAGGAGTTCCCCCAATGCCGAAGCGCAAGTGTCTCACTGTCCTCTTGTTGGTCGTTTTCCTGGCTCCCATCACTTTGTGCCAGGAACAGCCTGCCGCTGAGTTGCTAACGAATGAAAAGGTGCTGGCGCTGGTCCGCGCCGGACTGCCCCCGGCAATCGTGATCAGCAAGATCCGTGTGTCTCAGACTAACTTCAACACTTCTACAGATGAATTGATTCGATTGCAGCAGGCAAAGGTGCCGCCAGAAATCATTAACGCAATGGTGGAAGCGACGAGCACCGTATCGACGGCGAAAGCCACTACCGGAGCGGGCGATTCGTCCCGAATTGATAGCGATGACCCACTCGCGGCTCACGAAGCGGGGATTTACTTGTACGAAGAGATCGAGGGCCGGAAGCGAATGACTCAACTTGAGCCTTCGGTTTCGAAACAGACCAAGACGGGCGGCGTCTTCACTTCAGCCATGACTGGCGGCCTGACCAAAATAAAATTCAAAGCTGCTTTGGCCGGTAGCAGCGCTGCCTTACAGATAGGTTCGCTGCGCCCGGTGTTTTATTTCTATTTCGAAGTGAAGAACTCAGGCCTAAGTAGCAACAGTTATTACGCCACCAGTCCGACGAATTCGTACTCGTTGCTCTGGACGCCAGGAGCAGCACTCGGGAAGTGATTGTTTCGCAGGCGAATGCTTTTGGCGCGCAAAGCGGCACGATGGACAAAGCGTCGCGTGCATTCAAAGTTGAGAAGCTCGGGCCCGGCGTTTATCGCGTCACGCCTGAGCAGGATCTGGTGGACGGCGAATACGGGTTTTATAACGGCGGCGGCGTCAGCGGTGGCGCGACCGTCGCGAAGATTTTTGATTTTGGGGTAAAGCGCCCGCGTTGATGTTAGCAAACCCGCACCGAACGAGTCGTTATGCGTAAGTGACAGGTAACGGAGCATAACTGACCAAAACAGTTCTCTGTCTGGCACGCGGGTTCGCCCGAGTTGCGCGGACTTATCCGCTTAGATTTCTTTGGTCCGATGCTAATTTGATCAAGTCACTATCTGGAGGAAATGATGAAAATTCGACCATGGCCCTTCCACGCCGAAACGGTTGGCGACAAACCGGCTTTCTTGCCTTATCTAGTAAAAGCCCTTCTCTGGTGCGTACTGCCAGGAATTATTCTTTGCGGACCTTCTTCAGTCGCCGCCCAAGGAGTGCCACTATCTCTAAGTGAAACTGCGCGACAGGCGGATGCTGTCGTGTTAGGAACAATTACTGCGAAGCAGTCGCGATGGGGAGACTCCTCCCGGCGTTGGATGGTTACGGACTACGCATTGGCAATCGAAAACGTAGTCTACTCCCCTGAGAAAGAGAAACCCCTCGGCACAACTGTCATGCTCACTTATTGGGGTGGCACTATTGGTAGTGAGACGCAGGCTATTGCCGATGTACGCTTACCCGTGGTCGGTGAGCGTCTTCTACTGTTCCTACGTCCTAATTGGGATCGAGAGGTCAGCTTCACTCCCGTGGTCGGGTTCAATGAGGGACTCTTCACCGTGACGCCTGACGTGGCTGGTGGAGAGGCTTTGGTTCGCGACGCCTTCGGTGAGCCGGTAGGGCTGGCCGCTAGTGGCGACGTTGTTCGCCGCGTCGATGGGCCCGCGGACGCACCCGCTGTTTCCATCGAGACATTCATTAATTGGTTGCGCGTGAACATCAACTCGATTAAGGCATCGCCAAGCGAACGTTCACTCGCCTTCGATCAGAATGACCCTCGGGTGATGAGGCCCTTTGCTAAGGCACCGTCCCTTTTGACGAAATCGCCAGATGACCGCTCTACGGTTGCGGCCCGCGCTCCGCTCGAATCGCCTGACGCCGAATTTTCGGCCGGCGTTCCCTCACCTTCCGGGGAGGTGCTGTCGGGTCCAGACAGAACGGCACCCTATGGCAACGCCATAGTCCCAAACTATGTAACTTCGGGCAAAACGGCGAACCTGCCAATTGTGGTTAACAATTTTCCAGCCAGCTTCACGCCCTGGTCGCCTGAAGATCAATATCAGATGTCGAAATGGAATTATTACGCGTCCGACGTCTTCCATGTTTATACGTCACCCACGGGTACGTATTCGTGGACGGATGGAGTCTTCGATCTGGCTGGCTTTCCAAGTTCAGCTGACTTGCAAAGTGTCTATGGCAGCACTTGGGATAGCAATACGATTGCGGTCACCTTTCTCCGCTACAACCTTTTTAACCTGGGGAGCACGATCGTTGAAGCTGATATCGCCATTAATCCAGCATTTGGCTTCACGCTGGATGACGAGTGGGTGTTCAACGGCTCCGGTAACGTGCAAAGCTTCCGACTAACATTGCTGCATGAATTGGGTCACATGCATGGGTTGAATCACCAGTTCAACTACCTGGCAGTGATGAATTACTTTCCGGCCTTCTACCGGTTCTTTGGATTGCCGTACATGGATGACGCTCAAGGAATCCGCGCCGAATACCCTTCCAATGCCGTCAACCGAACAGATTTGGGAGTCTATCTTTACTATGAGACTGGGTTCCAGAGCGTCTCGGATGCGACTTATCCAAGTAGCGTAGTCGCGGGAGGGAGCCTAACTGCTACCAACTATCATGTCGAGAATGTCGGAACAAACACCATTTCCACGCCAACAATCGAATGGTATCTCACGGCGGCTCGTAACTTTAACTCCTCGTATTACTATCTGGGGCAGGCGACTTATTCGTCGCTGGCGCCGTTTACTTCCTTTACACCAAGTACTGTCCCGGTGACGTTCACTGTGCCCTCGACTGTACCATCCGGATCCTATTATCTGAGTGCGTTCATACGGAACGATAGCGGAGCGTCCCAGTCCAGCTTCCCATTTAGCAACAACTACGCTTTTAGTCGTACCCGTATTCAAGTGTCGGCGCCGTCGTTGCTAAATCCGCCTACTCTTGTCTCTCCGGGAACGACAACGGCGCCAGGCTCCTCAATAGCAACGCTAACTCCTACGTTTAATTGGCAGCAAGTCACGGGGGCTGACGGTTACGGGTTATATGTCAGCAGATTCAATGGTTCGACCTACGATTTGATCTTTAACTCGGAAACGGATGTAGGGCACCCACTCACCGGCACGTCGTACGTCCTGCCTGCTGGCAGGTTGCAGGATGGCAACCAATACCGTTGGAATATGAGTTCGCACAATAGCGCTGGATACGGAACGCCGAACGTTAGTCGTAACTATTTCTATGTGAGCTTACCTGCGCAAAACTACACTATCACTGTGAGCGCCTCACCGAGCGTTGGCGGGACCGTCAGCGGAAACGGGACATTCGCCGCCGGAAGTTCACGAACGGTCACTGCGACGGCTAATAGCGGCTACACGTTTGTCAACTGGACAGAAAATGGCGGCGTTGTAAGCACATCTGCGAGCTATACGTTCACCTTGAACAGCAATCGCACGCTCGTCGCGAACTTCTCACAAAATCAGACCAACTACACAATAAGCTTAAGTGTTTCGCCTTCTGGCGCGGGGACTGTCAGCGGTAGTGGAACGTTCTCCGCAGGTACATCGCGTACCGTCACGGCGAGCGCGAACAGCGGTTATACGTTCGCGAACTGGAAGGAAGGCGGCACAGTTGTAAGTGCATCGTCGAGCTACACGTTCACGCTCAATAGCAATCGCACACTGGTTGCGAACTTCACGGCCATCGGGTGTACGTATTCACTGTCAGCCGCAAATCTCACACTCGGCCCTGACCCGGGTACCGCGAGTATTTTCATCAACGCGCCCAGTGGTTGCTCTTGGTCGGCTGTTAGCGATGCCACTTCGTGGCTCACTACCTCGAGCAGTGGTTCAGGCAACGGACGTATCGATTACAATTTCACCAAAAACAACAGCACCAGCACGCGGATCGGTCACATCACGGCTGGTGGTCAGGTTCACACCGTGACTCAGCTTGGTCTTGGCGGCGCCGGCAGCGTTCAATTCAGTTCGGCGACTTACTCGATCAACGAAAACGGCTCTAGCATAACAATAACAGTAACTCGAACCGGGGGAACTGAGAGTGGCAGCGTTCAATATGCTACGTCCGACGGAACTGCCACTGTCGGTTCCGATTACACAGGAACCAGCGGGACTCTAATATTTGGCACGAACGAGATGAGCAAGACTTTCTCTGTGCCGATAATCGACGACAGTGCTGTTGAAGGCAACGAGACAATCACTCTGTCGCTGCGAAATCAATCCGGAAGCTTCACGATCGGAAGTCCCAGTACGGCAACGTTGACGATTCTCGACAACGACTCCCAAATCGATCAGTTTCAATGGTCTTATCTTGATGGCCGCTTCGACAAACTGGCGGTGGGAAAGAATTCCGATGGACGGTTAGAAGTGTTCGTCCGCGGTACCGACGGTGCGCTCTGGCATCGGGCTCAGACAAGTCCAGGATCGGTCACATGGGGATCGTGGTCATCTCTTGGCGGCTGGTTTGATCGGCTGGCGGTAGCGCGAAATGCCGATGGCAGACTTCAGGTCTTTGTCAGGGGCGCCGATGGCGCTCTGGATACGATCACCCAAAGCGCGGCGAATTCTTCCAGCTGGTCGAATTGGTCGTGGCTGGGCGGCTGGATTGATAACCTTTCGGCCGAAATCAACACCGACGGTCGCTTGGAAGTATTTGTCAGCGGTAGCGACAATTCCTTGTGGCATCGCGCGCAGGCTTCAGCCGGGTCGGCGTCATGGGCTGGATGGTCACCACTCGGAGGTTGGATCGATCGATTGGCCGTGGCACGGAATGCGGATGGCAGGTTGGACGTCTATGTGCGCGGAAGCAACGGAGGTCTTTGGCATCGAGCCCAAGCCACCGCAGGATCCGCATCCTGGGGTTCGTGGTCTTCTCTGGGTGGCTGGTTTGACCGGTTAGCAGTGGGGCGAAATCAGGATGGACGCCTGGAGGTGTTTGTTCGCGGCGCCGACGGAGCGCTCGATTACCGGACGCAAACCGTGGTTAACGCCGACACTTGGGGTGCTTGGTCGTGGCTAGGCGGCTGGATTGATAACCTGGCGATTAGTAACAGCTCCGACGGTCGACTTCAGGTCTTCGTCAGCGGCAGTGATGGCGCGCTTTACTGTAGATCGCAATTCAATCCGAATTCCGATGTCTGGAATGATTGGCTTTGGCTTAGCGGATGGATCGATCAATTGGCGGCTGGATCAAGCGCAACCGGTTATAGCGAAGTCTTCGCCCGCGGCAGTAACCAAGGCTTGTGGCACCGTGTGATCGCAGAAACACCAATCCGTCCGTAGGTGGGCTTTCGCGCAAGAATCTCTTTCTCCCACGTCGCGCCGGCTGGAGATCTTCAGGTCTACCAGGCAGCCAAATTCCTGCTCAAATCATCACATGTGCCGTACGTCACCGCCTCGACAAAAGAAATTATTGTAGTCTGATAGACTGGCACGTAGAATGAATTAAGGGTTTTGCCTCGAACCGCCTCGACCATTCTTCACCGTTAGATCTTTACTGAGGAAACATTCATGAAAAAGCAGAATAAAGGCGATAGCCATGCGTCCGCCGGGAAGCATAAAAGTTTGTTCCGCATAGGCATATTTGCTGGTGTTTTACTGGCGTTGGGAGCGGCGACAGTAATCGCCAAATACTCGTCGCCACGGAAAGAAGTCACCGCGTCACCGAACGCGTCCGCGTCGGACGACGGGTTCGTCACGGTGAATGTCGGCGGCAAGAAGATTCGCGTGAACGCACGCACGATGCAGCAAGGCCCGCTGACGCAGGAACAATCACAGCAGATTGCGGATGCGCTCACGAATAATAAATCCAGCGCGGGCCTTGTCGAAGTTAAGCACGCGGACGGGACCGTCGAGATGGATCTGCAAGGTCGCTTTCAGAACGTAATGCTCGCGAAGATGAATGATGACGGCAGCGTCTCGACAGCTTGTGTCGATAATGCCGATGCTGCGCGCGCGTTCCTTCAGAATGATCAAACGACGTCGCCAACGACAGGTGGCAGAAAGGCGGCGATAAAGGAATGATTAAAAAGCTCATCCTATCGAAGTTCGTCGCTGCGTTCTTCGCGATCGCTCTTTTCGCTTTGGCGTCGCAGTCTGCGAAAGCAACGACGATCGTGATTCAGAACAGCGATAAACCGAATGAAGGCTTTAATGATCCAACTCAGGCGTCACCAGTTGGCAATAACACTGGGACGACATTGGGACAGCAGAGACTGAATGCATTTCAGTTTGCCGCGAACATTTGGGGAGCGACACTCAATAGTAGCGTGACCATCGTGATAGATGCGCGGTGGCCAAATACGCCGAATGACCCTGATCCTCTGAACCGACCGCTTCCTTGCAGTGCAAATAGCGCTACCTTGGGATCGGCGGGAACTATCTCCATCTTGGCGGGTTTTCCCAATGCCCCACAAGCCGGTACGTGGTATCCCGTCGTGCTGGCAAACGCTTTCGCCGGCACTGATCTAGATCCCAACAACGCAGACATTCGTGCTCGCTTCAACATCAACTTGGGAACAGCGAACTGCCTGCCCAACTCGCCCTTCTATCTCGGGCTTGATAATAACCATGGCAGCGGAACCGATTTGGTGACCGTGCTGCTTCACGAATTCAGCCACGGACTTGGATTTCAGACTTTCACTGATCCCAGCAATGGAACTCAGGCAGGCAGTACTACAAAACGGCCTTCGATTTTCGATAACTTTCTTTTTGATAACAGCACGGGCAAAACCTGGAGCCAGATGACCGATGCCGAGCGGCAGGCCTCCGCCGTTAACAACGGCCACTTAACCTGGAACGGGGCGATGGTGACTGGATTGGTCAGCAGCACCTTAGGAACGCCCAGGCTCAGAGTCAATTCGCCGCCCGCAGTCGCCGGTAATTACACCGTCGGCACTGCCGATTTTGGACCAGCGCTTAATTCTGGTGGCACTACTGGCAACATAGTTTCTGCAAGCCCGGCCAACGCATGCACGGCCCTTACGAATGGCAGCGCGATTTCCGGACGGCTGGCGTTGATCGATCGCGGCGCCTGCAACTTTGATGTCAAGGTGCAAAACGCTCAGAACGCTGGCGCCGTCGGGGTGATTGTTGTGAACAATGATACGACCAACCCCACTGCCGTGATTCAGATGGGAGGCGCAACGACATCAATCGACGTGACGATTGCAATCACGACCGTCATGATTAGCTTGAATGATGGCAACACTCTAAAGGCACAACTGAGTGGCGGATTAAACGGTACACTCCTGGTCGATACGACGGCGCCAGGCGGCGCGGATGGCGGCAGTCGGCCTTTGATGTACGCTCCTACGACACTCGCGCCCGGCTCTTCAGTGTCGCATTGGGATACTTCGGAGTTTCCCAATCAACTGATGGAACCAAACATCAGCGGAGACCTGACGCACAGCGTCGCTCAACCATTGGACTTGACCGTCGCGCAATTACGCGACGTTGGCTGGCCGGCGAATCCCATCGGTGACAACCCGTTCTTTGTGCGGCAGCAGTATCTTGATTTTCTGAATCGACAGCCTGACTCCTCGGGCTTCGCGTTCTGGACGAACAACATCTTCAACTGCGGCCTCGATCAGCAATGTGTCGAGGTGCATCGCATCAACGGTTCAGCGGCTTTTTTCCTGTCAATTGAATTTCAGGACACAGGCAATCTCGTCTACAAGATGTGGAAGGCTGGATTCCGTGACATCAATCCGCCTACGGTACCTGTACCTGTTCGTCGAGTGAACTTCATCCGAGATATGCAGACAGCTCAGAGCACTCCAAACCAGATCATCGTGGGCCAAGGGAACTGGCAAGCGAATCTGGAAGCGAACAAGCAAGCCTTCGCGTTGTCATTCGTGCAACGCGCAGGTTTCCCATCGCAATCAGATGCGGCCAGTTTCGTTGGTAATTTGTTTGCGAATGCGGGTGTAACTCCAACCACGGCGGAAACCAATGCCGCCATCAACGCCTTCAATGCCGCAGGCGGAGGGAATGCCGGTCGCGCGGCCGCACTGCGCAGCGTGTGCGACAGCGCGTCAGTAACAGGCGCGCTTCGCAACGAAGCATTCGTGCTGATGCAGTACTTTGGATATTTGCAGAGAGACCCCGACGCGCAAACACCCGCGGACTACTCCGGCTACACGTTCTGGCTGAACAAGCTGAACAGTTTCAATGGCAACTTCATCGCCGCGGAAATGGTGAAAGCATTCCTGGCTTCGGATGAATACAGGCACCGCTTCGGATCGTAATCCGGTCCCCCGGCGGATAATTTATTTCGGTGAGCCGTCTTTCGATGGCTCACCGTTTTGTTTTAGCATCACTGTGGTTGATAGCGGAAAGTGATCAGAGACCGTGAACGAGCGATCGATGTCGAAGCTTTTGCTCTCGAAGCCGCGCAGCCAAATCCAGTCGAGCTTCAATTCTAGATTATAGAAAACAATCTTTCTCTGAAAAGTTGCGCGGCCGTCAGGGAACGGCGTAGTGAAACCCGCCTTAGTGAACAGCTCGCGCGCTCGATCAACCATTGCCGGCTCCCACGTGTTGAAGTCGCCCATCACGATCGCCGGTGTTGATTTCGGCAGGCGTGCCAAATCAGCAAGCACAGCGTTAAGCTGCTCGACCTTCTTGGATTCAGACAGCCGGTTTTCCGCATGAACTGAATAGACGCGCACATCCATCTTCCCCACCTTGATCGTCGCGCCCAGCGCCACCCGCGAGCGCCCGCCCGGGCCTTGATTCGGCAAGACGATGCGCGCGACGTCGCTGATTGGATAAGGGCTGAGTAATTCGACGCCTGTCTCTTCTTCGTCCGTCGCTTTTACCGGAGGTGGCGCGGCCCACGCGTAGAACATGCCGAGTTGCTCGGCGAGAGCGCGGGCCGTGTTTGTTTTGTCGGTGCGTTTGCGCGCGCGGTCAACTTCCTGCAGCGCGATGACCGCCGGCTGCTTTTCCTTCAACCAATTCGCGATTTGTTTGAGTTGATCGCCCGCGCGCCAGCGAATGTTGTAGGTGACGATCCTGAGTTCCTTGATGACCGTTGTCGGAGCGTTAGTCCGAGGCGATTTCCCAACCTCAAGCAGCGGATCGTCCACGGACGATTTAGGTTGAGCAAACGCAACGCTCACCAGGAGCAAAAGCAAAAAGGGAGTTAAGCTCAGGCTAAACATAATCTGTATCTCTTACGCGCACGTGCTGCAGTCCTTCGGGGCCTCATGCTCTTGCTATTTCCACTCGCAATCCGTCGCGCGCTGCAATCGTCTCGCCGGGCCACAGCTTCTTCGCTTCCGCTTCTAAATCGATTCCGTCCCATTCGGGATAAAGATGCGTGAGCAAAACGCGGCGTGGCTCGGCGAGTTCTGCGATGCGCATTGCATCCTTCAATTCCAGGTGAGTCGCGACTGGTTTGTTCCGATAGAACGAACATTCGAGAATCAGAAGGTCAGCACCGCGCGCGAACTCCGCAAGCTCTTCCGCAAAACCCGTGTCGGAAGTGTAGACAAGGGTTGTGCCGCTTCGGTCCGTGAGCTTGATTGCCAAACTCTCCGGCCGATGAGGAGTCTTTAGAAAATTGGCCGTGATGCCCGGCAGAGTCTCAACCGTTTCGTCTGCTTTGTCGCCGGCTATCTCTGACAATTCGAGCGGAAACTGAAGCTTTAGCAACTTACCGCCCAGCGCTTCATCAGCAGATCTCAAAAGCTTCTCGACACCCGCGCACGAAAAAATCTTTAGCGGCTTGGTTCTCGATTGTGTCTGCGGTGCATGCTTCACGCCAAACAAGAACGGCGCGAGCCCGCCGCAATGATCCAAGTGCAGATGGCTAATCCAGATTGCCTCAAGGTTCGGCCAATCGAGATTCTCTTGGGCCATCCGATGCGGCGCGTCGGCGCTGCAATCAAGCAGCAGCGAACCCGATTCAGTCTGCAACCAGAACGCCCCCGCCGCGCGCTGAGCGTGGAAGACGGAAGTGCCGGAGCCGAGCACCACGAGATGCATGACAAGAGGCTAGATTGAAAATTGAAAATTGAAAAGTGCAAATTGAAAATCGATCTTGACAGCCCAGAACCTCTTCGCTGCGGAGTGGCGAGATATCTGTGGGTCTGCAATGTCACCATTAGAGTGAAGCTACGTAGCAGCGAGATATTTATAACCCGCCAAACAACTGTCTTGAAGCTCCTTTAGGAGCGACATGATTGGTTGCGCTCCTAAACGAGTTTAGGGACAAGCGCAGCAACGCAACTACAAATATTTCGCGACTAACGGCGCTCCGTCGGTGTTTTATGTCGCGGGCTTTCTTGTTGTTGCATTTGTGATCGCGTATTCTGGCGCGCTCTTTACTGCAGACTCATAGACTCCAGACTCGAGACTACTCTTTATGACTGTCAAATCTGATCGCTGGATTCGCCGCATGTGCGAAGAAGCGCAACTCATTCATCCTTTCGAGGCGCGTTTAGTGCGCGAAGTCGCCGGCACGCGCATCATCTCAGCCGGCGCGTCGAGCTACGGATACGACATGCGTTTAGCCGACGATGGCTTTCGAGTTTTTTCGCCGATTCATGCACGAGAGATCGATCCAAAACATTTCGACGACGAATCTTTGGTCGAGCCCCCGCTGCGCACCAGCGATGATGGATCGAAGTATTACCTGATGCCGCCGCATTCGTACGCGCTTGGTGTTTCAGTCGAGACTTTCAAGATGCCGCGCAACGTGACCGGCATCTGCATGGGCAAGAGCACCTACGCGCGCGCGGGCTTGGCGGTGAACACGACGCCACTCGAAGCGGGGTGGATTGGCCGGCTCGTGATCGAACTGGGCAACCTCGCCGATCTGCCGCTGCGCGTTTACGTCAACGAAGGCATCGGGCAAGTTCTCTTCTTTGAATCGGACGAAGACTGCGCCACTTCATACGAAGATCGCGGCGGCAAATATCAGGGCCAGACTGGATTGACGTACTCGCGGTTGTAATCTCGGTTCTCATAGTTAGTGATATCCGCACCATAGTTAGTGATATCTTTTCTCATAGTTAGTGACATCCTTATTCCGATCGTTCGCGACCTCTAGAGGTTCCTCAATCGGATAAAGGGCTGTTTTGTGTCCCGAACCGCTTGACTCGATCTTCCTTCGAGCTCACTAAGAGGCGCTGAATACGTAGAGCGAAACTAAGTCTCGACTTTTCAGAGAATCACGCTGAGTTCTCGCGCACGCTAACACAGTCAAGAACTGCGCGCCGCCAAGATAGTGTTCGGAGAATCGGCCAATACCATATCCAACAAGACGAGTGGCCCTCTTGGCCCACACTAGATCTGACCCTCGGGCGCTCAACGCAATTGCCCATCAGACAAGTCCTCATCTAGTGATTAGCCGAATTTGGTTGTGGTGAGCGTCGAGTCGGAGTATTCTCGGCCGCGTTGTCAGATGACAACCTAACCGCGATTTAACTTATCTTCTGCCCTGGGCAATTCTGCTTTGCCGAACAGATAATGTCATGCGTTGTGATCTCTGACCGGGTGAAATACAAATTGTTTCAATTTGAGGAGCGAAACGCCCCGACACGAATCATAGAGACAGTCACACGTCATGCAATATGACGAGAAGGAGATCGAATGAAGGTTGTGATTCTCGCCGTCATAGCTTTGAGCATATCCGCCTGTCTGCTAAGTGCCGCGGGTCAATCACCTTCGAAACGGAGAGCGGACGCGCGTGGTACGGGTGCCGCGGCTAATGCCCCAGCCATGGATCGCGAAGCGCATCGAATCGCGGATCGCTTTTGGACAGCGCTCACCAAATGCGGAAAGTCATACTTCTTGTATTCAGACGTTCGGCTTTTTGAGTTTAGGGACACACCTCATTTTGAATTTCAGGGAGAAGCCCAAAAACCCCGCGTGCTGACAAGAGTCGAGAAACTTAACGGCGTTGATCCGTTACCGGTGGAATGGGCAGGTGGTACGAAGGTAAGCTTTGCGGTCTGCCGCATGAATGACGCCGCCTACGGCTATGGTCAAACATACTGGCATGGCTGGGGTAAATGGACGGAACAGCATTGCGAATTCGGCACGGAGATTTCAAGAATCAAAGGAAAGTGGAATCAAACTGCGTTAAAGCCGCTGAGTTGCAATCAACTGGCCGAGTGGGGCCTTATCTCCGCACCTCGGTCGAGCGCCATCGAGAATAGTTCTCGCGAAGTCAATCACACGCGTTCCGATGGTGATACAAGGCTCGCGACGTACGTCGTTTTGTCGTTGCGGAACAAGTCTGAAGTAACCGAGCGGGCTATTCAGGAAACAATCTCCGTAATTCGAAAAAGACTCGAACTTGGCGGCTATTCGGCTTATAAAGTTGAACGCGAACCTAACAGTACTGACGGTATCGTCGTCAAATTGCCGCCAGACGCGAACCCGGAGCGCACGAAACGCTTAATAACCACTACCGCGCGTTTTGAGGTGTTCGACGTGTTTAGTAATCCCACAGATCCAAGTTCTCCAGCGCTGTATTCAACCGAACTGGACGCGCTTCAAGCGTCAAACAGCTTCGCCGAGAGTCGCCGCGTACTACAAGTTTCCCGCAGTAGTAGAGGGTCAGGAACGGTGCAATGGGCTGTCGCGCGATCTCATGAAATCGTCGCCAGTACGGGGTGGCGCGAATGTCACATTGGACACCCAACCGTTACTAGTTGCTCGCTAAATCCTGAGGCATCGGAAGCGATCGATGCTTGGGCCGTCAATAATGCTGGTCACCTGATCGGGGTAGTGCTAGATAACGAGCTTTTGGCAACCTTCAAAGTGGCTCCCGGTGATAACCTGGTTAACGTGTTTTTCGAGTACGACAGCGAAAAGGGCCGCAACTTGATGATTACGTCAAAGTCTGGGCCCTTGCCGGCGCCCCTAAATATTAACACCCAAGGCACTCTAAGAACTTATCGCAAGTAAAGAGTCAAACATAGTGTGTCTGGCACCTGATTCTGCTATGCATGATAACGCAGTTTCCAGTCGATAACTTGACTGGGAAATTCAACCTTGGCGGAAATAATACTTCCCGCCGTTTCTAGCTTCAACTAAACGAAAGCCCTTCCCGAAACTAGATTCCGAAGAGTCGATAGATTAGTCGTCTGATAGGAACGTGTAGATTAATAAACTGCCATATCGCCCATAAGCCGACGAGGAAAAGCGCGAACTTGAAGATGCGATATAGCCAAATATCGAACGGGTCCCTCGGATACTCCTTCATTTTTCACACTCCTTTTTACCGTGAAAGGTCCTGTCCCTGGCGTTCCGCCGCAGGCGTTCGTGCCTGTAGCTGAACCGCTAGGATTAAGAGCCCTAGGTAAATGAAGCGTGGTAAAGAAGAGAACCACGACGAGAAAAAGAATGCACGTGTACTGAGGCGGCTTCCGATAACCGCTCGAAATGTCTAACCGCGCAAGGAAGTGTTGTAGCCGATAGAAGGAACTGCCGATTAACGCGCCACCAACAGAGACGGGTACGACAACGGCCTTTACTAAATCACCGCCTATGTCGGGTACGACTGTCGTAAGAGAAATCGGAGTGTTAGGAACGTCTTCAATGCCGAATGAAGACCATTGACTTGGAGTTGCTTCTACCAAGAATGTCCCGGTAGTCCACGGCATATTCGTTGTGACGGTAACAAACGAACCGTTCCCCTGACCATAAGCCGAAGCTACGCTTGTTGTACCCGCTGCCCACCCATAAATCTCAGAACTATCCGTAAAGCTGAATGTACTTGTCGGAGCGTTCACCCAATTCATTCGCCAACCAGGAACGTCTGCTGGTGAAGCCAGTCTTGGTTCGCCAACCCTGAATACTGTATTTGTGAGACCAGCATTGGGTCCAGCCGTCAGATGAACGGGGATTGAGCATCTGAAAGTATCATCGGAACTAAGCTGTAGGAACGTTCTTGAGGAAGTTGGTTTGGCTCCAAGGGGTATCAGTGTACACGCCA
>DATLVM010000046.1:0-5043 GCA_035577445.1 Pyrinomonadaceae bacterium | reverse complement strand
CATCGAGATCGTCATCTGCGTGTCGATCAGCCGCTCGACACGCAGATGACGATCTCGATGGGGCCACAGCACCCTTCGACGCATGGTGTGCTGCGTCTTGAACTGGTGCTTGACGGCGAGTCCGTGGTGAAGGCGACGCCGGACATCGGCTATCTCCACACCGGCATGGAGAAGCTCTTCGAGTATCGGAAGTATCAGCAAGGCATCGTCATCACGGACCGAATGGATTACCTCAATCCGCTCGGCAACAACCTCGCTTACGTGATGGCGGTTGAGAAGCTCCTGCAAATCGAAATCCCCGAACGCGCGCAAGTCATTCGCGTGCTCACGTGCGAATTGCAGCGCATTGCTTCGCACCTCGTCTGGCTAGGCACGCACGCGCTCGACCTCGGCGCGATGACGGTTTTCTTCTACGCGTTTCGTGAGCGCGAAAAGATTTTGAATCTGATTGAAGGAGCGTCAGGGGGGCGACTTACTCCGTCGTACTTTCGCATCGGCGGATTGATGATGGATATTCCAGCGGGCTTCGAACGTCGCGTAAAGCAGTTCCAGGATGACTTTCCGCACGCTGTCGGAGAGTTTCATAAGCTGATTACCGGCAATCGAATCTTTCAGAAACGCACGCAGGGCGTCGGTTACATCTCGGCGGAAGATGCGATCGATTGGGGCTTGTCGGGACCATGCTTGCGCGGCAGCGGCGTCAACGTAGACGTGCGCCGCACGAATCCTTATTGCGGCTACGAGAATTACGATTTCGAGATTCCGACGGAAGCAGATTGTGATGTTTGGGCCAGGTACATGGTGCGCATGCGCGAAATGGTTGAATCGCACAAGATTGTGACGCAGGCCCTGGCGCGACTACGTCCTGGTTCGGTAAAAGCAGATGCGCCCAAGGTGGTGCTGCCCGATCGCGAAGCGATGAAGACGCATATGGACGCTTTGATTCATCATTTCCTGATCGTCGCCGAAGGATTCGATGTGCCACCGGGCGAGGTCTACCACCCGATTGAGGCTTCGAAGGGCGAACTCGGCGTTTATGTGAAATCGACGGGCGGACCGAAGCCTGCGCGCGTTCATTTCCGCGGGCCAAGCTTTGTAAATCTGTCAGCGCTGCCGCACATCGCGCAGGGCGAAATGATCGCGGACGTCGTCGCGATCATTGGATCGCTGGACATTGTTTTGGGAGAGATCGATCGATAGCAATGGGTGAAGTTCTCGTCAAAATTCAGCCACCCGATCATCCGGTGCATATGCCGGAGGCGGCCACGTTTTCTCCCGAAATCGAAGCTGAAATCGATCGTCACATCGCCAAGTATCCGATCAAGCGCTCCGCGATCATCCCTTTGATGTTCATCGTGCAGCGCGAGCGCGGCTATCTCGATGCGCCGGGCGTGCAATATCTCGCGAACCGTTTGCAGTTGCGCGTGACCGACATTTGGGAAGTCGCGACGTTCTACTCGATGCTGCACATGCAGGCGACGGGTCGATATCACATCCAGATTTGCAAGACGCTGTCGTGCAAGATTATGGGTGAGGGAAAGATTACCGAGCACGTTTGTAACAAGCTGGGAATTAAGCCGGGCGAGACGACGCCCGACGGAAAGTTCAGTTTGTCATTGGTTGAGTGTCTGGGCTCGTGCGGCACGGCCCCGATGTTCCAAGTCAACTTTGATTATCACGAGAACCTGACGCCTGAAAAGGTCGATCAGATTTTGGATTCGTTACCTTAGTGGCACAGACTTTAGTCTGTGATTAAATTCGGAGAAGAAACACAGACTGGAGTCTGTGCCACCAACACATGTTCATCGGCGCCATCGGATGTGAACCGCTTCAGTTGCGGCGAATTCATTTGGAGAATTCGCGGTCGCTCGACGTCTATCGACGCAACGGCGGTTACGAAGCGATCAAGAAAGTTCTTGATTCGATGTCGCCGGACGATGTCATCAATGAAGTCAAGAAGTCCGCTCTGCGTGGACGCGGCGGCGCAGGTTTCCCGACGGGAATGAAATGGAGTTTCGTTCCGAAAGATTCGCCGAAAGAAAAGTACGTCGTCTGTAACGCCGACGAATCCGAACCCGGCACGTTCAAGGATCGCTACCTGATGGAGCGCGATCCGCATATGGTGATCGAAGGCATGCTGATCGCTGCATACGCGTTGGGAGCGAAGCGAAACTACATCTACACGCGCGGCGAATACAAATACCTGATCGACATCATGGACGTCGCGCTGGACGCAGCGCGCGCGGCCGGCCTGCTCGGCAACCAGATTCTCGGCACTAATTTCTCGTGCGAGATTTATACGCACACGGGCGCGGGCGCTTACATCTGCGGCGAAGAGACTGCGTTGCTGAGTTCGCTCGAAGGCTTTCGCGGTCATCCAAAGATGAAGCCTCCCTTCCCCGCCGTGTCGGGCTTGTATCAGTCGCCGACCGTCGTCAATAACGTCGAGACGCTGACCGCCGTACCCGACATCATCAAGATGGGCGGCGAGGCTTATCAGAAACTGGGAACGGAAAAGAGCGGCGGCACTAAGCTTTGGTCCGTGTCAGGTCACGTCAATCGCCCCGGCGTGTATGAGTTGCCGATGGGCTATGACGACATGGAAAAGTTCATCATGGAAGACTGCGGCGGGATTGCGAACGGCAAGAAGTTGAAAGCAGTCATTCCCGGCGGCTCGTCTGTTTACATCATGCGCGCCGACCAAATTATCGGCAAAGACGTGCGCATGGATTACGAAGGTCTGGTCGCCGGCGGTTCGATGGTGGGCTCTGGCGGTTTCATCGTGATGGACGAAACCGTCGACGTATTCGAGTCGACCAAGAACCTGACTGAATTCTATAAACACGAATCGTGCGGCTGGTGTACGCCTTGTCGCGAGGGCACAGATTGGTTGGTGAAGATTTTCAAACGCATCGAAGGCGGTGGCGGCCGTCCCGAAGATGCGAGGTTGCTGCTCGATCTGTGCGACAACATCGAAGGCAAATCCTTTTGTCCGCTGGGTGATGCGGCCGCATGGCCAATTCAATCGGCAGTGAAACGGTTCCCGGAAGATTTTGAGAAGCATCTGAAGAATTGATTTATTTGTTCATTGATTCATTGAATCAATGACGCAATGAACCAATGGATCAATCAGACTTAGTCAAAGTAACCATCAACGGCGCGGACTTTCAGGTAGCGAAAGGCGCGCGCCTCATCGACGTGTGTCGCGACAATGGTTTCGCGATTCCGTCCTTTTGCTATTACGCCGATCTGGCGCTGCAGGCGTCTTGTCGCATGTGTCTGGTGCGCATCGAGAAGATGCCGAAGCTGCAAACCTCCTGCACCATCACCTGCACCGACGGCATGGTCGTCACCACGCAAAGCGAAGAGATCGAAAAGGCGCAGCGCTCGATGCTCGAGTTTCTGCTGGCGAATCATCCGCTCGATTGTCCGGTGTGCGATCGTGGCGGTGAATGCGAGTTACAGGAACTAACCTTCGACTGGGGCAATCTCGAAGAACGATTCATTGAACGGAAGAACGCGAAGCCCGAGCGCTATCTGTCGCCGATGGTCGCGAACGATCCGCAGCGCTGCATCTTGTGTAAACGCTGCACGCGCGTCTGCGACGAGTGGATGGGCGAGGAAGCGATCGAAGCCGGCAATCGCGGCGCGAATACAGTCATCGGCACGTTCGGCGGCTGGCTGAACTGTTCGCAATGCGGCAACTGCATCGAGGTTTGTCCGACCGGAACGCTGCTGGATGGAACTTATCGTCATCAACATCGTCCTTGGGAACTAACGCAGACAATTTCCACGTGCGCTTATTGTTCGGACGGATGTCAGATGTCTCTGGGTTCGCGCGGAAATGATTTGGTGCGCATCGTGGCGCGCGATCGCTATGTGAACGGGCATAACGGTGAGTTTCTTTGCGTCAAGGGCCGCTTCGGTCATCCCTTCGTCAATCACGAAGATCGAATTCGCACGCCGCTGATTCGTTACAAGAAAGGCGGGCGCATGGTCCCCGCAACCTGGGACGAAGCGATTCGCTTCATCGCTCAGAACATCGATAAGACCGTGAGCGAGCATGGCAATAATGCCGTCGGCGTGCTGGCCAGTCCGCGGCTCACGAACGAATCGGTTTACGCCTTGAAGAAGCTGGCGGCCGAAGTCATCGAGACTGAGAACTTCGCCATCAGCGACGCGTTTAGTCTCAAGCCTTTCTTCGATAACCTCGGTGGTCCACTTGCCACGCATAAAGATATTCGCCACGCAAAGACAATTGTCCTGATCGGTGGTGAGCCGGAAGAGCTTCAGCCATTGACCGGCAAGCAAATTCGTCAGGCTGTGCGCAACGGTGGCGCTAAGCTAATTATCGTCAATAGCGTTCCGATTCGCCTGCGTGAACAAGCGGCACAGTTCATTCACATCAATCGCGGCGCAGAAGATGCAGCGGTGCTGGCGCTCGCCGATCGCGCGAACGATTCATTAGCCGCGCGGAAGATGGGAATTGATGCGAGCGAACTTGTATCCCTGCGCGAGGCGATCAATCAGGCGTCAGGCGACGTCGTGATCATGTTCGGTGGCGAGTTGAGTCCCGCATCACAGGCAATCGTCGCGCAACTTCCATATTCGCTGGGCGCCGGTGGGCGGCGCGTTTTGCTGCATCCGCTTCCGCTCTTCAACAACAGCGTCGGCGCGCACGACATGAGTCGCGACAAAGCAAAAGATTCCGGCAATGTGTTCAATGACGAAGCCGTTCGCGCGATGATCGTAGCGGGTGATCCGATGCTGCCACGCGTCGGCGGCGATTCCGGCAACGTGAGCCCGAATCTCGACTTCGTGGTGCTGTGGGAGCTTTTCATTTCGGAAATCAGCGAGTTCGCCCGCCAAGCCGACGTCATCCTGCCGGCCGCTTCATTCGCCGAAGTCAACGGCACGTTCACCAACAACGACGGATTCGTGCAGCGCGTGCGCAAGTCGATCGACCCGGTGCATCATTCGCTGCCGGACTGGATGATCGCCGCGCGATTGGCAAAGGAACTGGGCGTTGATTTCGGTTTCGAA
>DATLVM010000045.1:0-17576 GCA_035577445.1 Pyrinomonadaceae bacterium | reverse complement strand
TTGGAGTGTTGGGGTAAGGATAGAAACGACACGAACAGACTTAGCATTGCGACGATTGATGTCATCCCTTCCGATTGATAGAGCATCAGTAACTCACCCTCCCTCGTGACGCGTCTCACCTGCAAGCAAATCGATAACATGACCCAGCACCGGCTTGATGACTTCGAAACTTTCGCGGACGGCTTTTGGTGAGCCGGGAAGATTGACGATCAGAGTGCCTGATCGAATGCCGCTCACGCCGCGAGAGATCATCGCCATCGGAGTATTCTTGAGAGTCTCGATGCGCATTGCTTCGGCCAGACCCGGTGCGGCGCGCTCGATCACTCGCAAGGTAGCTTCAGGTGTGTTGTCGCGCGGGCCAAAGCCCGTGCCGCCGGTGGTCACGATGAGGTTCACGTGTTTGAGATCGGCATAGGCTCGCAGCTTATCCGCTAACGGTTCGAGATCGTCGGAGAGAATTTCTTTCGCGATAATCTGGGCGCCGATTTCGGTGAGCATCTCAACCAGAAGTTCGCCGGATGCGTCTTCACGCTCGCCGCGCGAGCAGGCGTCACTAGCGGTGATTACGACTGCGTGGATCGAGGCCATAGATTAACCACAGAGGACACAGAGGAAAGAAACATCAAAAGGGAAAAGCCTAAACATCAAGAACGACGGTACTCAACGGACAACATTAGCGCTCCGTCAGGAGCGGGATGTTTATAGCCCTGTTCCTAAACCCCTACCTAGCTCCGTTAGGAGTGATTTTCTTATTTCGCTCCTAATGGAGCTGAAAAAAAGAAATCTTGTCGGATGATCTATAAATATTTCGCCCCTAGCGGGGCGAAGAACTCGCCGCACATCGCCGAAGTCACCGCACATCACCGAAAAGGTCAGCCACCAAATACGCACCATCCGCTTATGCGGATGGTACTGACCTCACCGCGCACTCGCGCTCACCGCATGCAGCTCCTGCAAAGCATGCACGGTGATTTCTTTCCCAGCCGCGCGCGACGCCAGCGCTTCAACCAAAGCGTGCGCGCCAGTCATCGTCGTCACGCACGGCACGTTGTATTGCAGCGCCGCACGGCGAATCGCTTGTTCGTCATAATGTGATGCGCGACCGAGTGGCGTGTTGATGACGAGAGCGATCTCGCCCTGCTTGATATGATCCGCAACGTTGGGGCGGCCTTCGTTCACTTTGAAAACGGATCCGCAATCGAGACCGACTTCGCGCAGGCGCGCCGCTGTGCCCACAGTGGCAACCAGTTTGAATCCCAGGCGCGCCAGGCGTCGAGCTAAAACAACAGCCTGGCCCTTGTCGCCCTCTTTCACGCTGATGAAGGCCGTCCCAGACTCAGGCAATTGCAATCCCGCCGCAGTCATCGCTTTGCCATACGCCTCGCCGAATGTGTCTCCGATGCCCATGACTTCGCCAGTCGAATGCATCTCGGGACTTAGGACCGGATCGACGCCGGGAAACTTTCGAAACGGAAAGACCGGCGACTTGATATAGAAGCGATCGACCGTCAAATCAGCAGGCAAGTCGAACTCCTTCAGTTCCTTTCCGGCCATCACGACCGCAGCGATGCGCGCGAGGGGAACACCCGTGGCTTTCGATACGAATGGCACAGTCCGTGATGCGCGCGGATTAACTTCGAGCACGTAAACGCGATCGTCTTTGATCGCAAACTGAATGTTCATTAGCCCACGGACCTTCAAAGCCGACGCAAGCCTGCGCGTGTAATGGCGCATCGTCTCAAGGTGTTCCTCCTCGATTCGTACCGGCGGCAGCACGCATGATGAATCGCCTGAGTGGATTCCGGCTTCTTCGATGTGCTCTTGAATTCCCGCGATGACGCATGTGGTTTCATCAGCGAGCGCGTCGACGTCAAACTCAGCGGCTTGCTCAAGGAACTTGTCGATCAAAACCGGTCGCTCGTTGGAGAAATCCACGGCGTTGCGCATGTAGTCATCGAGCGTCTCCTCGTCATAAACAATGGCCATGGCGCGACCGCCGAGCACGTAACTTGGGCGCACGAGCACCGGATAGCCGATCCGTTCGGCAATCAAGCGCGCGCCTTCAATTGAAACTGCGGTGCCGTTCTCCGGCTGCGGAATTCCGAGCTCATTAAGGAGCGCGCCGAAGCGTTTTCGATCTTCGGCGAGGTCGATTGAATCAGGTGACGTGCCAATGATCGGGACGCCAGCTTCGTGCAGACGCATCGCGAGATTCAAAGGCGTCTGGCCGCCGAACTGCACGATCACGCCGTTAGGCTTCTCGACATCGACGATGTTCATGACGTCTTCGAACGTTAGCGGTTCAAAGTACAAACGATCAGAGGTGTCATAGTCAGTCGAGACAGTTTCCGGATTGCAATTGACCATGATCGTTTCAAAGCCCGCGTCATGCAGCGCGTACGATGCGTGCACGCAGCAGTAATCGAACTCGATACCCTGCCCGATGCGATTCGGACCTGACCCGAGAATCATGATCTTCGGTTTATCGGTTGGTTGCGCCTCGTCTTCCTCTTCGTAGGTCGAATAGAGGTAAGGCGTGTAAGACTCGAACTCAGCGCCGCACGTGTCGACGCGTTTATAAACTGGAATCAAGCCGAGCGACTTGCGGTACGCGCGCACTTCGTCCTCGGTGTGTTTGGTCAGGTAAGCGAGACGACGATCAGAGAGCGCGGCTTCTTTGAACGAGCGGAGCAGAGCGAGCGGAATTTGCTCGAGGCTGGGTACGCTCTCGTCCCGAGAGCTAACCTCAGCATTGTCGGCTGTCGGGACGACAGCGTACCCAGGCACGGACTCAACTTCTCGCTGAATCTCCATTACCTGTTGAAGCTGATCGAGAAACCACGGATCGATTTTCGACAAGCGATAGATTTCATCGATCGACCAACCATGCTCCAGCGCGTAGGTGATGTACGAGAAGCGCTGCGAATTCGGCCGCGCCAACTTCCGCTGTAATTCATCGTTGGGCACATCTTCGAGACGTAGAGGTTTCACGGCTTCCAAGGAGCGCAAACCTTTGAACAAGGATTCCTTGAACGTACGTCCGATGGCCATGACTTCGCCGACGGACTTCATCTGCGTCCCCAGCACATCTTCAGCATCGCGAAACTTCTCAAAGTTCCACTTCGGAATCTTCGTGACGACGTAATCGATGGTGGGTTCAAATGAAGCTGGGGTTTTCTTGGTGATGTCGTTCGGGATTTCGTCGAGCGTGTAACCGACGGCGAGCTTCGCCGCGATTTTCGCAATCGGAAAACCTGTCGCCTTTGAAGCCAGCGCCGAAGATCGCGACACGCGCGGGTTCATCTCAATGATGCGGACATCGCCGTTTTCAGGATTGACCGCGAACTGAATATTCGAACCACCCGTTTCCACGCCGACCTTGCGAATGATCTTGATGGCCATGTCGCGCAGGGTCTGATATTCGCGATCGGTCAGCGTTTGGGCGGGCGCGACGGTGATCGAATCGCCGGTGTGCACCCCCATCGGATCGAAATTCTCGATCGAACAAATGATGACGACGTTGTCGGCAACGTCGCGCATGACCTCGAGCTCGAACTCTTTCCATCCGAGAATCGATTCCTCGATCAGCACTTCGCCGATGGGTGAAGCTGCAAGCCCGTTGCGAATAATCTCTTCGAACTCTTCAGGGTTGAAGGCTATGCCGCCACCGGTGCCTCCCAGAGTGAACGACGGTCGGATGATTGCGGGGTAACCGGTGTCTTCGACGATCGCTTCAGCTTCGCCCCATGATTTCGCGAAGCCACCGCGCGGCATCAACAGGCCCGCTTCATCCATCGCTTGTTTGAAGAGCAGGCGATCTTCGGCAACTTTGATCGCTTCGCGCTTCGCGCCGATCATCTCGACGCCGTACTCTTCGAGCACGCCCGCGTCATCCAAAGCGATCGCGAGATTCAGTGCAGTCTGTCCGCCGACTGTCGGCAGCAACGCATCTGGCTTTTCATTTCTGATGATCGCGGTGACCGACTCAACGGTGAGTGGTTCGATGTAAGTGCGATCGGCCATCTCAGGATCGGTCATGATCGTCGCCGGGTTCGAGTTGACGAGGACGACTTCGTAGCCCTCCTGACGAAGGGCTTTGCACGCCTGCGTGCCCGAATAATCGAATTCGCAGGCCTGGCCGATGACGATCGGACCCGAGCCAATGATCAGAATTTTGCGAAGGTCAGTGCGTTTGGGCATCTGAGATCAGGTAGACAGCAAACTGGATGCGAGCTGCGATTATACATGAAGTGAAGCGCGTATCCGCCTTGTCCCGTTTTGTGGACGTATCGCAGCGTCAGGATTATAGTGCTCCGCTACATAGATGAGTTCACATCACATCCTCAAAACTGCCGGCGCGCTGTTATTGAAAGAGACTGTCAACAGAAGAGTATTAATGACCGGTCTTTTGCTGGCGGCGATCACTATTGGCGCGGTCGCCCAAAAGCCGGTGAACGATGCCGGCCTGCTTGATAGTGTTACGCCCACACCCAATCTGTATCATGATGACGCCGACGCAAAGAAAGAAATTGAAGCAGCGCTGAAGTCTACAGCTCCAACGAAGAAGCGCGTCCTGCTCGTATTTGGTGCGAACTGGTGCTATGACTGTCACGTGCTGGATCAAGCACTGCATCAAGGTGAAGCCGGGAAGATCGTGTCGGAAAACTTTCTGCTCGTGCATGTGGACATCGGCGAGGGCGAAAAGAATGCCGACCTCGTGAAGCTTTACAAAATTCCGCTGGAAAAAGGCGTGCCCGCGCTGGCAGTCCTGGAAAGCGATGGTCATTTGCTTTACAGCAGTGGCCAGGGCGAATTCGAAGCCGCGCGCCGAATGATGAAGAAGGATCTGATTCAATTTCTGCGGCATTGGCAGATTGAGAATCAACCGCAACGTTAGAACAGGAGGCGACCATGAGAAAACTCTTGTCCGTACTTGTTATTGCTTCGATGGTTATTCTTGCGACGAGCGTCAGCACGTATGCTCGAACCACTCGGAAAGATCCTGCTCCGCCAACCGTCATCGTCACGAGAACGGATTTCAACGCAGAGCCCGCCCGCAAAGATCCCGTGCCGCAGGCCGAGAAAATCAAGATCAAGGTCGCGAAGATGGGCACTGGTGAGAAGGCCAAGGCGAAAGTCAAATTGCGCAGTGGTGAGAAGCTGAAAGGTTACATCAGCAGCGCCGGCGAAAATGATTTCGTGCTCACCGATAAGAAGTCAGGAAAGGCAACGACGATCGCCTATGCGGATGTTGATGAGGTCAAGAAACCGGGTCTCTCGCAGGGAGCCAAAATTGCCCTCATCGTCGTCGTCGCGGTCGTGGCGACGGCGGCCATCCTGGCAATCGCAGTAGTCCACTCGCTCAATAATCTCAATATCGATGGGATACGGATTCCTTGATCTTCGCATTGAGTCAGCCGTGCCGGGACGTTAGGAGCGTCGCGGTCAAAAGCAACGCGTCTTGAGTAAGGCGAAGCTTTTTGGTAGCTTCCTCTCAGTTTCCCCGCGCATCCGAATACTGGAGAATCAATAATGAAAATCCGCCTGACGCTATTAATCAGCTTTCTATTCTTTATCGCTTCGCTCACCGCGATTTCATTCGCGCAGCGCACGCGCGACACCGACCAGCCGATTCGCGGCGACTTCAAAATCACATTCAAGCAGAGCTTCGGTGGCCAGGAAATGCAGAGCACGACCATGATCAAGGGTCAGCGCGAACGCAGCGAGACCAGCATGAACGTGCCGGGCATGCCCGCCGGCATGAACATGAGCCAGGTCAATATCACGCAGTGCGATATGAAGCGGACCATTCAAATAAATGATCGCGCGCGCAAATACCTGATCACGCCGATGGACACTGACAGCGGCGATGCGACTTCGTCGATGCCGAGTGGACAAGCGGGAGGGCCTGCCCGTCGCGGTGGGGTCGTCACAGTAACCGTCAACACGGTCGATACCGGCGAGCGCCGAGAGATGTTCGGCTTCACCGCCCGACATCTGAAGCAGTCGATGATGATTGAAGCCTCACCCGACGCCTGCTATCAGCAGCACATGAAGATGGACCGTGATGGGTGGTACATCAATCTTGAATATGGGTTTAACTGCGGCACGGATCGGCCACCGCAAGTTGGAAGAATGCCGGCGCCGCAGGGCTGTCGCGATCGTTACCAGTTCAAACGTACGGGCCCAACGAATCTTGGTTATCCGCTGAGCGAAACGACGACGATTTACGGGCCGGACGGAAGTGTTCAGAACACGATGACAAAGGAAGTCGTGGAGCTTTCGCGGCAGCCTTTGGACGCAGCGCTATTCGACGTGCCGGCTGGGTACACACAGGCGCAGACTCAACAAGAGATGTACGCGGCGCCTTCGATGGCTGAGATGATGGCCGCGGCGCGTCAACAAGAGAGTCAGAACACTGCGCAATCAAACCCCGGAACGCCTTCAAACACATCGACCGCGATGGTCAGAGCGAAAGTAGGCGTCGTTGAATTTAATAACAAAGCGAAAGCCTCCGTCTCAACTGATTCGTTGCGCCAACAACTAATCGCGACCCTGAACGGTGACGGCATCGACGCGATCGCGCTCAATGCCAGTTCGCCCAGCGAGGCCGCGATCGAAGCGAAGGCGAAGGGATGCACATACATCCTCTACACCGACATCTCGACGTTCAAAGCGCCATCGACGGGGAAGAAATTTGGCGGAATGCTGGGCCGCGCCACTGGAATTGGCGGTGGAGGCGACGCCGGCAAAGCAGAAGCGAAACTGGATTATCGTCTGGTTCCGGTTGGCAGCACTTCGCCGAAGCTTCAGTCGTCGGCGTCCGGAAAAGAAGACACGAGCGATGCCAGTGTCAATGCTGCGTTGCAGGACGAGGCACGAGCCGTTGCCGGCGCGGTCGGTAACTGATATTAGACTTGGCCGGCGTGGCGGGTGCTGCGCCGGCGTTTCTATTTACGACATGGCATCTTCTGATCCTGCCGCTAGTGCCTCAGAGCTTACGCCTCCGACGAGTCGTGAAGCACTCGGCGAGCGAATCGCGGCACTGGAAAGCGAGAACCTTAACCTTCGCGGTCTCGCGGAACATCACTCAGCCTCTATCTCTCACCTGACCCACGAACTGCGGACGCCGCTCACGTCGATCCTCGGCTTTGCGGAAATAATGTTGAGCCAGGAAGAATTGACTGATGCGCAGAGGAACTTCTGCGAACGGATTCAGAACTCTGCCCAACAGTTGCAGCGCAGCCTCAATCAACTGTCAGAACTCGCGCGCGCAATCGCCTCATCTGATTCCAATCAGACCTGAGCGCCAAAATTCAATGGCGCAGCTTCCGTGATATCATTTCGCGCGGTGTTAATTTGCGAATCATGGATTCATCTCCGTCTGCTGCATCACGAAATATCGTAACCGTTCGCGAGGTTAACACGATCGAAGAGTACGATGCGTGCATCGATCTTCAGCGGGCTGCGTTTGCCCTGCCGGACCTGGAAATCTCGCCGCGACGACACTTGATCGTATCGCGCATGGCCGGCGGTTGGACCCTGGGCGCGTTCGTCGAAGGCAGGCTCATCGGGTTCGTTCATCATTTGGCGGCGGTGAAAGAAAATGAAATCTTTGGCTATTCGCACATGATGGCAGTTGAGCCGGCTTACCAAAATCATGGCGTGGGCGCGCAACTGAAATGGACGCAGCGTGAGCGTGCTCTTGCCGAAGGCCGCACCTTTATTAAATGGACTTTCGAGCCGATGCGCGCGCGGAATGCGCATTTCAATTTGAATCGGCTGGGCGTCGTGATTCGCGAATACGCAGTCAATTTCTACGGCACTGACTACAACACGAGCGCGGCTGAGAAAGCTGCCGGCGTCGAAGGATTCGACAGCGATCGCTTGTTTGCGCGTTGGGATTTGGATTCGCCGCGCGTCGAAGCTCTGGCGCAGCGCAAGGAATATCCGCTGGGGGAATCCGTGCGGTCGATTGAGATCCCCGCGGACTTTTCGTCACTCTTAAAAACTGATCCCTCGGCGGCGAAGAGTGAAGTGTGGCGCGTGCGCGAAGAATTTCTCGATGCCCTCAAGAATGGTTTGGTGTGTCGCGCATTCGCGCGCGATGATCGACGGCCGCGATACTTGTTCTATCGCGAGTGAAGTTTAATGCGCGCGCGCGTACGCGAACGGAGGTTCCCATGAGCAAGGGTTTTCGCGCAATAGAGTGTGCTAATTGCAAGGCGCCTATTCAAGTCCCGTGGACGGAGGACTCCCTCAGTCTGTTCTGTGATAGCTGTGCCGCCGAGTTGGACGCTCAGATAGCCGCCGACGAAGCCGAAGTCGATGCCATGCTAAAGGACGTAGACGCTCCACTCACTCCCGGTCAGTTGACGGACGAAGTGCCGACGTCACAAGAGTTGCTTGAAAGACAAAGGGAATACACTTCCGAAGACCACAACTGGAACATGGATCGCTGGAACCGGTGATGGACTCATGGAAAAAGAGAGATTTCCCGTGCTTCAGGTCGCTCTGGTTTGCGGCGTCTATTTGCGCTCTCCTCGCTTGGTCGACATTGGTTTCAAATTGGCCAACTGCTCAACCTGATTGTACGCAGCGTTGCTGAACGCTTCGCCGATGGTAGTTATCTGTTCGAGCATGTGCAGAAACATCGAATAATCGAAAAGGGGATCGTGCGGCTCGCTGATCGCTGCCTGTCTGATCAGGTAAAAAAGACAGCGGCAGTAGAAGATCGATTGCTGCGTTGAGATTTCCTGGATTTGAACTGGCGTGAGATCTTTGGCGTCGAGTCCGATCTCGTAATCGACTCGGTAAGTCAACGGAATCGTCGTGCTCATTTTTGTGTCCTCTTGGTTTTGTCAGATTGTCGGGTGTTGACAACCGCCAAGAGCGCGGCCCCGTGTTATTCCCCTTGCGGGTCTTGTATTGACACAGCCACCCGACAAAACCGCCGGACACAAAAAGGCCGCGTTTCTTTCGGGCGCGGATACCGCTCTTGAAAGGGTTGTCAGACCCTAAAAGCGAGCGCAGTATAGCACGGGTGGAGGCATGTCCAAATACTATTCTGGCGTTGGCTTGGCGTGAGTGGTCACTACGTATCGGCGTTGATTTGCTCCGGCTTGGTCCCTTGAATCGAAGTTTGGCTGTAATTGCGGCCATCCAGAAACTCTGAGCACTCAACGGCTATAGTCGGCAACATTGCGGGAACTGGTGAGGCAGCGGCAGAAAACCAAAGGAAAGCAAAAGACGGAAGTTATCGTGCCAATTACCGTGGCGCTGATAGCGCTGATAGGTGTGATAAGCGCGGCGTTTGTAAGTAATATTGACAAGTGGTTTTCGAAACCCGCAAGTAATTCTGATGGGGTGTCTAACTCTAGGCTTATTGTTCCTTCTCCTTCTCTCTCGATTGGATCAGCGAATACCAGTAGTCCCCGTAGTCAAGAGCAACCTTCTGATGCAAGTTCAAATAACAAGAAAGCCCAACCGCTCGATCGTGGGCGAATTGATCAGCAGCCCGTGGCGCGGTCACCGTACTTCAGGAAACTAACTGGAAAAATTGTCTACCAGAATGGTTCTGAACAGAGTTTCTCCGGATTTCGCTGTTTTTATTCGGACCGGCTTTATTATTCACCGAAGGTTGAGTCATTGAATACGGACAACTACACCAACGCCCCCAGCATTGACTTGGCGCAAGTGGTGCGAATCGACTTTTCGGAACGCCCGAACAACCATGTGCGCCTCGGAATCGCAAAACTCAGAAACGGCAAAATCCTCGAGAACACGTTCTTCTACGTGGAAGAGTGTTCGTGGTGGGAAGAGCCTGGCATCCAAGGAAAGCTGAGTGACCCTGCGATCGCGGCTCTCTTCATAATGGGGTTGCCTAATCATTAACCTGGCAACGCCCGCTTTAATCTATCAAACGGTTGAGCAAGCCGACATCATTCGAAAAGAGAGTCAACGAAATTCGTGACGAGATTCGTCGTCACGATGACCTCTACTATCTAAATGAGAGTCCGGAGATCTCCGATCGCGAGTACGACTCTTTGATGAAGCAGCTTCGCGACCTCGAGTCGAAGCATCCGGAATTAATCAGTTCTGACAGTCCCACGCAGCGCGTTGCTGGACGGGCGGCTGAAGGCTTCCCCGAATTCATTCATCGTGTGCCAATGCTGTCGCTCGACAACAGCTACAGCATCGACGAGCTGCGCGCGTTTGACGAGCGTTGCCGCAAACTCGCGGGCGGTAAATCTCCTGAGTACGTTGCCGAATTAAAAATCGATGGCCTGTCGCTCTCGGTCCATTACCAGGATGCCGTTTTCGTCCGTGGCGTCACGCGCGGCGACGGTGTTCGCGGCGAAGATGTCAGTCCAAACGTGCGGACGATTCGCAGCGTCCCTTTGAAGCTGCGCGGCAAGGCCGGCGATATCGCGCACGAGATCGAGGTGCGTGGCGAATGTTATTTCGGACGTCGCATCTTCGAAAGGGTTAACGCGGAACGTGAAGAAGCCGGTGAGGCGCGCTTCGCTAATCCTCGTAATGCCGCCTCGGGAACCATTCGCCAACTCGATCCTTCAATCACCGCGCGACGGCGGCTGGAGATGTTCGCTTACGAGGTGTTTGCCGGGCAGCGCAAAGCGTTTGCGACGCACTGGGAAGCGCTGAACTGGGCAGAGAAGGCCGGCTTTCGCGTGAATGAAAATCGGAAGCTTTGCAAATCGATCGACGAAGTGATCGACTTTTGTAGTCGCATGGAAGCGAAGCGCGACGACCTCGATTATGAAATTGACGGTGTCGTGGTGAAGGTGAATTCAATCGCCATGCAGGAGGAGTTCGGCGCGACGGGCAAAGCGCCCCGGTGGGCCGTCGCTTACAAGTACGCAGCGCGACAGGCAACGACCAAGGTCAATGACATCGTGGTGCAAGTCGGACGCACTGGCGCGTTAACTCCGGTGGCCATGCTTGAGCCGGTACAGCTCGGTGGTGTGACGGTTTCGCGCTCGACGCTGCACAACGAAGATGAGATTGAACGTCTGGGATTGAAAATCGGTGACCATGTTCTGGTTGAGCGAGGCGGCGACGTCATCCCAAAGGTCGTCAAGGTCATCGAATCAAAACGCACCGGCAAGGAAAAGGAGTTCCGTATGCCGAGCGTGTGTCCGGTGTGCGGCGGCAACGTCTCGCGTCCGGAAGGTGAAGCCGTTTCGCGCTGCGTTGCCGCCGACTGTCCGGCGCAGCTCATCGGTCGGCTGCTACATTTCGCTTCGCGGCGCGCGATGCGGATTGAAGGGCTGGGCGTAGCGCTTGCCGAACAAGTGCTCGATCGAAAACTAGTGAAGGACGTCGCGGACCTTTACAGCTTAACTCTTGATGATCTCGCATCGCTCGAAAGGATGGCTGAGAAGTCAGCTTCCAATGTCCTGGCGCAGATCGAAGCGAGTAAATCGCGCGACCTTTCCAATCTCGTCTACGGCCTCGGCATTCGTCATGTTGGTGAACGCACCGCTGGAATTCTGGCGCGCGAGTTTGGCTCTCTCAAAAAATTGACTCAAGCTACGGTCGAACAACTGGACGATGTTCCTGAGATCGGCTTGACGATGGCCCAGAGCATTCACGACTGGTTCGCTGATGCCGGAAACAAAGAGCTTTGTGAGCGACTGCACGCGACGGGCGTGCGCACTGAGCTCGAGAAGACGACGAAATCGACCACCGACGCGAGATTTGCCGGAAAACAATTTGTCTTGACCGGGACGCTGCCCAGCATGACGAGGGATGAAGCTAAGAGTCTGATCGAATCGCACGGCGGACGCGTGCTGTTGTCGGTGAGCAAGAAAACTGATTTCGTTTTGGCTGGAGCCGAACCAGGATCGAAGCTCGATAAGGCAAATCAGCTGGGAGTCCCGGTAATCGATGAAGCTGAATTCAAAAAGATGTTAGGATAGCGCCAATGGAATCAACTCAAGATCAAAAGCAAGACCAAAAGATCGAGCTGGCATACACGCTTTTCTGTGACGACGTTCGTCTGGAAGTGGGTAATAAGCTTTCTTACATGGGAATTTTTCAGAACATCATCGTGCCGCAAGTTCCTGTGTGGCTGCCAAAGTTAGCTGTCGTGAATCATTGGCGCGGTGCGGGCGCGCACTTGTCGGAAGTCCGCATCCTCATGCCTGATCGGCAACAGGCGCTGGTAGTCTCACAGCCGGCCCGTTTTGAAATTTCACACGGCTCGGCTGACAACATTAGCTTCTTCGTCAACGTGACGTTTCCGGTCGCCGGAGAGTACATCGTGCAGACGCTGATCGACTCGAACCTCTTCGATGAGCGGACGCTGACGGTTTCTGACCAACAGCTAATGGCCCCGGAAGAGGAATCCGAGGCCGTTAACTAAGATCGAATTAAGATCGAGTTCAGGCGATGCCGTAGGATTTGATTTTGTAGTTGAGAGTGGTGGTACCCAAGCCGAGCAGTTTAGCCGCGCGCGTCTGATTCCCGCCGGTCAATTCTAATGCACGAGTAATCAAGCGAACTTCAAAACGGCGAACCTCCTCGAAGAAGCTCACGCCGGCCTTAAGATTTAGATTTTCGACGGTCGCGGACGTTTCAGCCAGAGCATTTTCGTGATCGAGCGACTCCGCTTGATCCAAAAGCTCGCTCGCGAGCTCTCTTATTTTTTCCAAACGTTCCGCGCCCACAGCTTTTCTTGAAGGCAGTGCTCGCAATTGCGGTTTAGGTATTGACTCCAGTAGTACAGAATTTGCAGTACTCATTGTTTGATTTTTCCTTGGCTCTATGATTGGTCAAAACTGTATGACGCTCCAACGGACGTTGGAATTAACATCGCGTGTACATTGTTGAGACGCTGTGAGAAGAAAAAGGGTTCCAAGTATTTTGTTAAGAGTTGTGAACTTTGCCTCGCCGATATTTGATGCGATGACTTCCGAGGCGGTTGGCATAGTAGATTTTCATTCTTATGGATGCTTTACGATTTAGATGGAGACGGCAGAGGATTGCACATGACTGCCCTTAAATATGTGCTAGCGGTCACAAGTGGGGATTATCGATTCTCCGTCGCGTCGCTGAGGAGTCGGCGCATTTCTTGTTCATTTCGAGGATGATTGGCCAGGGTCAAAGAACGATTTCCCAGCACCACGTAGGCTTGCAGCGCCTCGATCAGCTTCTCAGCCTTTATCGCTTTGATGTGTTTGATAGTTGTCGCGAGGTCGCCCCGTTTGAAGGTGCCCGTGAGCGCGGACCGGGGATCTTGTGTTGCGAGATTCGCCAGGGTGCTTTCCACCAGCGGCAACAGCACGTGATGAGCACGAGTCGGGCTGATGCCGCAACGAGTCAGCATCTCCAGCGCAATGTCAAAAAGCGCCGTCAGGTTAGGCGAAGCCATCAGCGCGGCCGCATGGTAAAGCGCCTTCATCTCGGGCCTAATCTGGAAGCTCTGCCCGCCGAGCCGGCGGACAAGTCGTCGACCCGCCGTTACGGCTTTTGAGTCTCCTGCAAGCGAGAAGTAAGCGCGCGCCAGCCAATCCGCACCCGTCGCCGGATCGCTGATCGAGATCAGAGGATGGATCGAACCTACTACGAAACCCTCCCGTTTCAGAGGATCGAGAACCTTTGCACCGAGTGCGCCACTGGTATGCAAGGCAATGCGACGCGGCGGCCTGCGGCGATTATCTTTTGACCGAGTTCGGATTGCTGTAACCAGTTGTTGGGTGACGGTCTCGATGGCGTCATCAGAGGTGGCGATTATGATCAGATCGGCTTGAGCTAATTCGTCAACGTTCTCCGCACGGCCCAGGTTCTTGAGGGAAGCGTGTTTAGTCTTTCGTCCGATCAGGTTTGCCGCGCGTCGAGCGTGCGCGGAATGTAGCGATGCTACGATCGGCACTCGATACCCAGCCCGAGTCAGCGCTAATCCCAGCGCCGTGCCCAGCCGACCGCTGCCGATGATGGCGACGGACAGCTTGGACTTAGGTCCCTGCTTCCGATTTAACGAGCCGGTTGTGCTTTTGGGCATGATCAATGATGGATGGATTCGGACTCTAGCATGCGACTTCGGCCTTCGCAATTTATAGGTTTTTGTCTCCGGCTGCCGTATAATGCGATTCGATGCTGGGACGATTGGACGAATTGCGCACGGGAATCCAATCTTTGCGCAACCTTCTGTAGAGACCGCGGCATCATAGCGGGTGCGTTTAGTGTTGCAGTGCCGGTGCCTCGGGTGCTGTCCCCGGAGAAATTAAAGTGGTCGCCTAAGTGACCCACCGAGAGAAGAAGCCTTGATGTTTCTCTCCCGGCCTCGTGAAGTTGGAGGTTCTAATGAAAATTCACCTCTCTCGTGCCGTCGTAGCTACCGGCTTGGGAGTTAGTCTGTGGTTCGGCAGCATCGCCGCGGTCGCCGCTCCGCAGCAGTCCAAGGATCAAACTCAAACACCCGCAACCCAGTCGCAGACCAGTCAATCGCAAACCGCGCAGTCGAATCAAAAGTCGACTACCCAGCAGCCACAGCAGACAGCTTCCAACGGAAAGCTGTCGACCAATGATGACCCGAACATGATTGGCAAGCGGAACATCAATGGCGGCCTGTGGGGTAAGCTCGCTTCCGGTACTGAAAAGGAAGTGAAGATGGGCCGGATGTTGGCGGCGCAGGTCGATAAAGAGGCAAAGTTCATCGATGATCCCATAATCACGGAATACGTGAACCGCGTGGGACAGAACATCGTGCTGCACTCAGACGCAAAGGTCCCGTTCACCATCAAGGTCATCGATTCAGACGAAGTCAATGCGTTCGCTCTGCCGGGCGGATTCTTCTACGTTAATAAAGGACTGATTCTCGCGGCGGATAATGAAGCGGAACTCGCCGGCGTGATGGCGCACGAGATCGCACACGTCGCCGCCCGTCACGCGATGGAGAACCAGCGCAAAATGGAGCTGATGGATTACGGCATGCTCGCCGGAATTTTGTTGGGCGGACCGATCCTCAGTAACGTGCTGTACAACGGAGCGGGCTTCTTTGAAGGCATGGCGTTTTTGAAATTCAGCCGGGGCGCCGAGGAAGAAGCGGACAAGCTTGGCGTTCAATACATGTGGGCCGCCGGTTACGATCCCAGCGCAATGGCCACGATGTTTGAAAAGCTCGAGGCCAAGAACAAAAAGAAGCCGGGCACGATTTCGAAACTGTTTGCCGATCACCCGGCGCCCGCTGATCGCCGGCAAGCAGCGCTTAACTTAGCTGCGCGTTTTCCCGAACGCGAAGAATATGTGATTAGCTCATCCGAGTTTCAGCGCGTTAAGAATCGTCTGCTGCGTCTTTCGAACGCGCGCGTAACCAATACGGGAGCGATCGCCGCAAGCGATGACGACACGCCAGGACGCCCGACGCTGAAGCGTCGTTCGCCGACTCCGGATGACTCGACGACGACAAATCCGGATGGCACCACGACCCCGAAGACGGATTCGACAAAGCCGGCAGCGCCGACGCTGAGACGCAATCCTGACGCGCAACCCACACCAACGCCGCAGCCGTAACTGCCGCGAGCTTTGGTCAGATAATAAAAGGCTCTTCAGCCAGGCTGAAGGGCCTTTTCGCTTTACCAAGGCATCGGCAGGAAATTCAGTTCTTATGAAATTGCGCGGTGGCCGCTGCTGTTGTAGCCGCTGCCGCTGGAGTGGACTCCTGCCGTCGTGCGCCTGAGGAAAAGCCTGAAGAAAAGAATGCTCGAAAGTATCCCCACATCGAGTAGATCGACGAAATCACGACGACCCAAAGCATGGCGCGGCCGGCGGTGTAGAGCAGAATCTGCCAATCATTCCAGGTCGTGTTCATCGGCCCAATCAAATGCGACCACGCCGTCCGCAACTCAGGCACAGTCCAAAATTGAATCGCCGGAAACGGTTGGCCGAAATTAGAAACGTGAGGTGATTGCCCCGGCGAGATAGACAGGATCAATAGCCCGACCGTTACGACCTGCGCGACCATTTTGAATTTGCCCATCGCCGACGCGGAGATAACCACGCCGTCGGTTGCTGCAATCGAACGTAAACCAGTCACCGCGAACTCGCGACCTACGATCACCACGACCGCCCAGGCGGGCGCGAGTTGATGCTCGACCAAAGAGATCAACGCCGCCGAAATCAACAGCTTGTCCGCGATCGGATCCAGGAGCTTGCCGACTTTCGAAACTTGTTTCCACCGGCGCGCGATCATGCCGTCGAACAAATCAGTGAGCGCGGCGATCACGAACAAACCTAAGCCAACGAGATATCGCGGCGTGCCCAGCCAGTTTTCAGACACGTTCGTAAGAATCACTACGACAAGTAGCGGAACGATGAAGATTCTGAGAAGTGTTAAGGCGTTGGGCAGGTTCATCTAATTCTAGTGATTCGTGAACACTTCGCAGTCTAGGTTTCGCGTTCGTTGACTGTCAAGACGCACACCTTGCTCGCCCTCGTTGCGTCGGTTAAGATACTCGGTTCTGCACCGCCCAAAATTCTTCACTGTGTGGCCGCAGACCCTTTTCAAGCGTTATGGCAATTGATCGCATCACGGTTCGCGGCGCTCGCCAGCACAACCTCAAGAACATCGACGTTGAGATTCCGCGCGAGAAACTTACGGTAATTACCGGTCTTTCCGGCTCTGGCAAATCCTCCCTGGCATTCGACACGATCTACGCGGAGGGCCAGCGGCGCTATGTCGAATCCTTGTCGGCATACGCTCGGCAGTTTCTCGATCAACTCGAAAAACCGGACGTTGATTCAGTCGAAGGGTTGTCGCCGGCAATCTCGATCGAGCAGAAGACGGTTGCCCGCAGCCCGAGATCGACGATCGGCACGGTGACCGAGATCTACGACTACCTGCGGTTGCTCTTTTCTTCTATCGGGGAACCTCACTGCCCGCGCTGCGGCCAGACGATTACCCGGCAGAGCGTCGATCAAATTCTACAAAGCGTGCTCGCGCTGCCCGAGGGCGAGCGCGTGATGATCCTTGCGCCTATCGTGCGCGGGCGAAAGGGCGAATTCAAGAAGGAGCTGGCAAAGCTCGCTCGGGACGGCTTTATTCGCGCGCGCATCGACGGCGAGCTGCGTTCTCTTGATGAAGACATCAGGCTCGACAAGCGGCGGAATCATTCAATTGAAGCCGTCATCGATCGACTACTTATCAAACCGGGCATTAAGGATCGCCTGGGTGAATCGGTTCGCACCGCTTTGAAGCTGACGAACGGCACCGTCCTCGTGGCGGTGATTGACGGCGAAGAGAAGCTCTACTCGGAAAAGATGGCTTGCGTGAATTGCGGCATTAATGTGCCGCCGCTTGAGCCGCGTTCCTTCTCGTTCAATTCGGCGTACGGCGCGTGTAAGGACTGCCACGGTTTGGGAACAGTCCTTGAAATCGATCCGGGGAAATTGATTCCACACTCTGAATTGAAGGCTGAAGAGCTCACATTCATTGGTGAGAACGACAAAGCCGGCGCAGCGTATTTGCGTAGCGCTCTGCTCGCATTGATTGCGCACTTCAAGTCTGATGCGAAACTTCCATTTAGAGATTTGCCGAACGAAGTCCGCGACGC
>DATLVM010000044.1:0-2510 GCA_035577445.1 Pyrinomonadaceae bacterium | reverse complement strand
CTCCATTTCGATTCGTCCGCACCGAGACTCTTCGTCAACGCCAGGCGCGTATCTTGATAAGATGCCTTTAGCAAGTCTGCGTAGCTCGTGGACTCTTTTGGTAGCCATTCACCGGGCTGCTCGGCAATGATGCGATCGATCAGCACGTCCTGCTCAGGCCAGTAGTATCCCGAGGCCAGCGGACCGAGCGCCGCGTTGATGATGCGTTGACGAAACGAAGTTCGCAGTTGAGATACGACTACGGCCATGCGCGAATCGGCGTTCATCATTCCGTCCCAACTCTCAAGGTCCGCGATGAGCTTCGTGGTGCTCTCATCGGGAGCTGCCGCTTTGAGGATCTTTGCGGCACCCTTCGCGAATGAAGCGTTCCCGATCGAATAGACGTCGCTTTGAATCTTGCGGAAATCATCGGTGGTGAGCTTGGGCTTTGCTGAGATCAAATCAAAAATCCGGCGCGCCCGATACGGTTGCGCCCATACGTGACTTAGGAAGTAGGGATAATCGGCGCCGGCGATACGTTGGTTCGCGGTGACGATTACACCCGAGGGCGGATCGTAAACGTGCGGCAGCTTGTCGAAGGGAATGAACGAAGTCCATTCTCCTGCATCTGTCGAACCGTCATACGGCACACTGCCATCTCCGGTCTTCCGGATCGGAATGCGCCCCGCGCCGTAATAGCCAATGTGACCGTCGACGTCGGCATAAACAAAATTCTGCGTCGGGCCTGAGTAGTGACTTAGCGCGGTCGTAAATTCTTTCCAATTGGCTGCTCGGTTCGCTTCAAACAAACCGGCCGATTCAAGTGTCTCCGGATTGAGGGCCGTCCATTGCAGAGCGTATCGACTCCCATCTTTCTCAAGAATGATCGGGCCGTGACGCGTGACCGTCACATCGAGCGTCTGCGTTTCGACGCTGTTGGGATCGAGCAGGTTCTTCCGAACCTTGATTTGCTCGTGACGAATCTGGGCCTCGCGCCAACCGGACGGGGTCATGTAACGATTGGGATTCTCCTTATCGAACTTTTCGAGATAGACGTCCTGCACATCGGGTCCGAGATTTGTTGCGCCCCAGGCGATCCGCTCGTTATGGCCAAGCACGATTCCCGGCGCGCCCGGAAAGGTCACGCCCGCGACGTGCATGCCCGGCGCGATCAGCTCTGTCTGATACCAGATTCCCGGCGCGGCTGCAGTTATGTGCGGATCGTTCGCCAGCAGAGGTTTCCCCGTTGCTGTGCGTTTGCCTGAGACGACCCAGTTATTGCTCGCTTGCAGCGATTCGTAATCCGCCGGGGAGAATCCGATACTCTGCATTAGCTCGCGCTCCTGGAGCATTGATTTCGCGAGCTGATTGAAGAGTTCGCCATCGAAAGAAGGGGGATTAGGTTTTTGTAAGGATCGCCACGTGCTTGCGGTCCTGGTTGGCTTGTCTGCTCCGACGACCAGGACATCCAGCGGAGAAATTTCAGGCAGCAGCGCTTCACGCTTTTCCTTTGGAAGCGATGCCAGCGAGGCCCGCAGCGGATCCAGCTGCCAGGTCGAAGAGAGAAACTCCGCCAGCAACTTGCCGACGGCCAGTGAATCAGCGGGCACCCAATGCCGAGGCTTGTATTGCAGGATGCGAAACTCAGGCGGGAGATTCTGATCGTTGAGCGAATCAATGTAGGCATTGACGCCGTTCGCATAAGCATCCATCGCCAATTTCAAATCTCCCGACAGCCGCTTGGCACTTTCATCAACCACGCCGCCGAGCCCAAACGTCCGATGTGTCTTGTCACTTGAGAGCGTCGCCTGGCCAAAAATCTCAGACAGCTCGCCGCGCACCGAGCGCCGCAGCAAATCCATCTGCCAGATTCGATCGCTCGCCGTGATGTAGCCCTGCGCGAAATACAGATCCTGATCGTTGGCGGCTTCGATGTAGGGAATGCCCCGCTCGTCGCGTCGCACGGTCACGCGATCGCGAAGACCTGCAATCGTTAACGTCTGCGGTGCGGGTTGGGCATTCGCAGGAGTCAGCGACAGCGAGCCGGCAAAAACGAGAAGGGAAGCGATCACGCTACGGAAAAGAGCCTGGACTGGGGTCATCTCAATCACCTGAAGTTCTACTGAGTTCGAAGGCGAGTCATGGTAACACAGCGGCTCACACGAAATGGTAGTGGCGCAGTTTGTTGTTCGCAGGCTGTCATTCACACCGCGGCTTTAGCCCGGTGGTTGCAGCGGGTCTTGAGTATGAAGAACCGTTTTCAACGGTTTTGATATATTTGACTCAGCCATCGAAGGAGCTAGTCGCGGTCACTCGAATTAGAGCTGAAGCTGCGTCAGCAGCGTTCAGAACTAAGCCCAAGGCGAGGCTCCGCGAGGGCAATAACATACTTAACTAATCAAAAATATCGGCATCGTGTCAGAACCGAGAGCGGTAGCGACCGGATCAAGAAGTCCCGCTGGGTTTCTAAGGTTCCTCCTGATCCGGTCGCTACCGCTCTCGGTTCTGACACAGGAGTGACGCCCCTGATT
>DATLVM010000043.1:0-12627 GCA_035577445.1 Pyrinomonadaceae bacterium | reverse complement strand
AGGCTTTGCCTCACCGGATTGGCTCTATCGGATTCGGGCTACGCCCGCTTCCTGGGCGTAGCCCCAAAATAATTTAAGTGGACTACTACGGAAGGTCATAGACCTTCCGTACATCGGGCGGCACAGCCGCGCAATCTCATGGGCTCGACTCATCGCTTAATCAACTCCGGTGACGAGGTGCTGCGCTGAATCTCAACTCGGGCGTTGTAGACGGCGAGCTGCGCGTCGATAAAATCATTTTCCAATTCAATGAAACGGCGTTGCTCAGCGATGTAGTCCAGCAGAGTTTTCGAACCGAGTTCGTAGGTTTGCCGGACGACATCGAGATTCGCCTTCGCGGGATCGCGCGCTCCGACGCGAAAGATTTCTTCAGCCCTGACTGCTCGATCGTACTGCGCGTAAGCCACCGCCACTTCCCGCCGGACCGTCAATTCTGCGAACTCCCGGCGCGATTTCGCCGCTTCTGATTCTGTAACGGCGGCTTCGATTGTGCCTTGGTTCTTGTTACGAACCGGAAGCAAGATCGAGACGCCAAACTTCAGGTAATGGAAGTTACTCTCGATCGGTTGCAACGCACCATGGTCGTCAACGCCAAACTGCGGAAATCCAGCATGCATCCTCTCGTAGCCGGCGGTGACACTCGCGTCCCAGCGTCCCTCCGCCCGAGCTTGTTCAATGCGCGCGGCGGCGAGATTTTCATTGGCGCGGAAGGCTTGCAGATCCGGCCGATCGCGGAGCGCGCGTACAGTTTCGTCAGCTATCGCGGACAGTTGATCGATTAGATGATCGAAATCTCCCCTCAAGCGCAGCGGTTGTTCGGGCAGCATGCCGATCAAATTCCGTAGTTCGAGCATAGCTACTTCAACTTTGCCTTCGGCAGTTTCGCGCATCGATTTCAATCGGTTCAGCTCAACCAGGGCCATGTTCTGTTCCAGCGGCGGCGTGGCGCCTTCGTTTACACGCGCGGCAATTAGATTGAAACCGCGCTGATTCGCTTCCACCGACTCATCCGTGAACGAAAGCTTCAAGGCCTGCGCCAACGCCTCGCCGAACTTCATGCGAACTTCACCGGCAACTATTCGCTCGCGATTAGTGAATTCGCGTTCGCGTACTTCAACTTCTCGTTCGGCTACGGCGATCCGCGTCGGCACCCGCCCGTTCAACTCCAGCGGCAGAGTCACACCGGCCATGACCGTGTTATCGCGGCCAGGCGGCACTTGTCGTTTGCCTTCGACATCGAGCATCGGGTTCGCGCGCAGGCGCGCCTGCCGGAACCTTGCTTTGGCTGCGTCGATTTCCTTCCGCGCGGCCTCGAGTTCGGCGTTATGCGTGAGTGCATACGCGACGGCTTCATCAGCCGTGATGCCGTTGGTTTGATCCAGATAAGGTGACAAAACCGGACTCTGAATCGAGGCACCTCCTGTGCTCGGCGGCGAAGTAGTAGTCTGAGCGTGAACCATGCTCTGACCTAAGAAAGTTGTCAGAACAAAAGCGACGACAAGCCGACGTAGTCGGCGGCAGAGTGTAGCCCCGGGCGTAAGCCCGGGGTATGCAGCATAAAGAAAGTCTTGAGCCCCGAAGGGGCGGCAGAAGTTCTGCCGTGTAATCGGTCGCCCGCTAAAGCGGGCTAATAAACTCAATAAAGGCCCGATTCCCAGGGTTCCGCTCGCTTTGCTCGCTGCACCCTGGGCTATCATTCTGCCGCCTGCTTCGCAGGCTCGTTGAGAGCTGCAACTCGACTTGTATTTAGTTCTTACCATCGAAGAATTCAATTACGCTTCGTGCTTCATTCCAAATTCATTGATCGCATTGTTGCTCTTTTTTCAACCGTCGTTCTCGCAACCAGAAAAAGATTACCGGCGTAACCACCAGCACATGCAACAGACTCGAAACCATTCCGCCCAGCACCGGCGTCGCCAAAGGCTTCATTACTTCTGCGCCGGCGCTTGTGCTCCACATGATCGGCAGGAGCGAGGCGACGACCGTCGAGACTGTCATCACCTTGGGCCGCAGACGCAGCAGTGCACCTTCGGTAACAGCTTCGATCAGAGACGCGCGCGTGAGTTGACCAACCTCCGCCTTCTTTCGTTCAACTGCTTCTTCGAGATAGATCACCATCACGACGGCTGTCTGCACCGCAGTACCAAACAGGGCGATGAAGCCGACCCAAACCGCAACTGAAAAGTTGTAGCCGAGCGCCCAGAGCAGATAGATGCCGCCCGTCAAAGCGAACGGTACGGCCATCAGCACGTGCGCCGCTTCCAGAGCTGAGTGATAAGTAATGTAGAGCAACGCGAAGATCACGATTAGAACGATGGGCACAACCAGAAGCAGACGGCCACGAGCGCGTTGTTGGTTCTCATAATCGCCGCTCCATTCGAGGTAATAGCCGGTCGGCATCTGCACTTGTTTGGCAATGGCGGTCTTCGCTTCATCAACAAAGCTGCCGACATCGCGACCGCGCACGTTCAGTAGGACCGTGCCGCGCAGCAGACCGTTTTCGCTCGAAATCATCGACGGGCCTTGAACTTCGCTAATCTCGGTAAGCTGCGACAGCGGAATCGGCTGGCCGGTTGGCGACGTGATGGGAATTTGCCCAAGCTCGTGCACGTTGCCGCGAAACTCCGGAGCAAAACGGACGCGCACCGGAAAGCGCCGACGGCCCTCGATCGTCACGGAGAGGTTCGTTTCGCCGATTCCTTTTTCAATCGCCTCGTTGATTGTTTGTTCGTCAATGCCATAACGTGCCGCCGCGGTCCGATTGATTTTGATATCCACATAAGGTGCGCCACTGATTTGTTCGGGATAGACATCCTTTGCGCCTGGCACATTGCGCACGACTTCAGCCGTCTGTCGCGATAGACGCTCAAGCACCTTCAAATCGTTGCCGAAGATCTTGATGCCCACCTGCGAACGAATTCCCGTCGAGAGCATGTCGATGCGGTTCTTGATCGGCTGTGTCCAGATGTTGGTCACGCCAGGCATCCGTAGCTTCTCGTCCAACTCGGCAATCAACGATTCGCGTGTTAGACCCGCGCGCCACTGCTCCTGCGGCTTCAGGTGAACGACCGTTTCCGTCATGTTGATTGGCGAAGGATCGGTGGAGGTTTCGGCGCGACCCGCCTTGCCGACTGCCCATTCGACTTCGGGAAAAGTTTTCAGGAGTTCATCCTGTCGCTGCGTGATCTTGAGAGCCTCGTCAATCGAGATCGCCGGATCAGTCACCGGCATAAACATCAAGTCGCCTTCGTTCAGCGGCGGCATGAATTCTTTGCCGATGCCGGTCGCGAGAAAAATCGCCCCTGCAAATAACAGAATCGCGAGGGCGACGGTGATCACCCGATGATTGAGCGCGAACCGGAGAACGGGACGATAAACGAAGTGCAGCGCGCGCATCACCGGGTTCGCTTGTTCCGGATGAAACTTGCCGCGCAAAAGAAAAGTGCACAGTACCGGCACCAGCGTCACCGCGATAATCGTGGCTCCGGCCATCGCAAATGTCTTCGTGAAAGCCAGCGGATGAAACAGCTTTCCTTCTTCGCCGGTCAGCGCGAAAACCGGAACAAAAGCGAGGATGATGATAGCCATCGAAAAGAAGATCGGCCGCCCCACCAATCGCGTCGATTCCAAAACCGTTCGCCAGACCAGCGGTCGATCCTTCGGATCAACGTTCCGCTTTTCCATAAAGCGAAAAGCGTTTTCGGTTACTACAATTCCAGCGTCGACAAGCACACCGATCGCTATGGCAATACCTGAAAGCGACATCAGATTCGAGCTGATGCCCATGTAATACATGAAAAGAAAGGCCAGCAGCACCGCGAGCGGCAGCGGGATCGTGACGATCAGAATCGAGCGGAAGTGCGCCAGAAACAGGATGTGCGCCAGCGTGACCAGGATCAATTCTTCAATGAGTGCGCGCTTGAGCGTGTGCGTTGCGCGATTAATCAATTGCGTTCGATCATAGAATGGAACGACCTGAACACCTTTCGGCAGCCCGCTCTGAATCGCCGCGATCTTCTGCTTGATCGCGTCGATTACTTCCAGAGTATTCACGCCATAGCGCGCGATAACTACGCCGCCGACCGCTTCCTTGCCGTTTTTATCGAGCGCGCCTTGGCGAAATGCATTACCAAGCTTCACGTTGGCGACGTTCTTAACGTAGATCGGAATACCGTTCGGCGAAGTGAGCACGATGTTCTCAACGTCGGCGGGGGATTCGATCAAGCCAACTCCGCGCACGACGGACCATTGGCCTGCCTGCTCGACGACGTTACCGCCCACGTTCCTGTTTGATCGCTCGACCGCTTCGACGACCATAGAGAGCGGCAAGGCATACGAGCGCAGCTTGTTGGGATCGACGTCGACTTGATACTGCTGCACGTAGCCGCCGACGCTGGCGACTTCGGCTACGCCGGGTACGGAATTCAACTGATAGCGAACAAACCAATCCTGTAGCGAGCGCAGGTCGCGCAGGTTCATCTGGTCGCTCTCCAGCGTGTACCAGAAAATCTGGCCCACGCCGGTCGCGTCCGGCCCGAGAGTGGGAACGACACCCTGCGGCAGTTGCGCGGTGACCAGATTCAAACGTTCAAGCACCCGCGTGCGCGCCCAGTAGAGATCGACGTTGTCTTCAAAGATGATGTTGACCATCGAAAAGCCGAACGCCGAACTCGCGCGCACGACGCGCACTCCGGGCAGACCTTGCAGATTCGTCACCAGCGGATAAGTGACCTGATCTTCAACTTCCTGCGGCGACCGACCGGTCCAATCGGTGAAGACGATCACCTGGTTCTCAGATAGGTCGGGAATCGCGTCGATGGGAGTGCGCAGCAAGGCCCAATAGCCCCAGGCGGCCAGCGCGAGATAGATCGCGATCACCAGACCGCGATTGCGCATGCTGAATTCGATCAGTCGGTGAATCATTGTTGTTTTCCCTCTCCCCTTGGGAGAGGGTTAGGGTGAGGGTCTAGCGGCAAAAGAGAGAAAAGATCCCTTTCCGGGTTCTTCGCCAGCTTCGCCCCTCACCCCAGCCCTCTCCCAGAAGGAGAGGGAGTTAATTTCTATCGGGCGGTCACGCTGAAAGTCGCTTTGCCTTTTCCTGCCGGCCCTTCGAACGCGAGTTGTCCTTGCCACTCACCCGCCATCGGGACGGTGACTTTGCCGCTATACACGCCTGGCGTGTTCGTGGTCGTCAGGTTAACGGCTTCATTCATCGCGGCCATGCCTCCCATGGCTGGCATATGGAGGTTCAACGACACGGCGCCGACATCAACCGGCTTACCGGATGAATCCATGAATGCGAGCGTCACTTCCTGATCACCCGACTTGAGTTGTCCAGTGGCGTTCGACACCGTCGCGGTCAGGTTGTTGACCGTAACCGTCGCGATCGGCTTACCCATCGAGACACTATTTATTGTTTTCGTACATGCTGCACCGATGAGCAGTGCCGCGGTTAAGAATAATGAGATAGCGAAAGACTTCTTCATCTGATCCTCCAATGAGCGCTTGGTGCAAGCACACGAATAGGCAAACCTCTGCGCAGCCCGTCCAGGACTGACAGAAGACACATTACGGCCTTAGTGGAATCAGATAAGAAGTGCGAGATTGCGGAGATACGTCGGCGGAGAACCGGGCGGACTATGCGCCTGAGTAGCAGCTCTCGAAACTGAAAGCGGAATCGACAGCGGCTGTGTCAGCGCGAGATGCACCTGTTGAATTGTCTGCGCAGGTGGAGTAACGCGCACAACGCTCGCCGGCAACGTCGTTCCGTTCTGCGCGCAGTTGAGCGCACACAATAACTCTTCTTCCTGAGTGAACTTCGCTCGGCTTTGCAGCAACAGCATCGCCTTGCAGCAGTCCATGTCCATACGGCCACCCATGCTGCAATTGCTTTCGCCAAAACTCAGCGGTACTCCGGCGCACGCGCCACCAGAGAGCACGAGCAGAAGGAATAAGGATGCGAGTCGCGTTTTCATTACTGTGTGAGCACTGTATTGAAACTCTTAATCGCCGTCAACCTCTTGGTTCGTTCGCGTTTGCGGCCAAGACCGCAAACGTCTGACGGTCAGCAACCTCCGTGCCCCGGCACTCTGGCGTGTTTACCAATATCATTTAACTCTGGTGCGCGGATTCTCGTGGCCGCACGGAAAACCACGCACCGTTGCTAGGGCATGTCTTTCTTGTTGCCATGCATTCCATGCAAGCTCATATCCATTTTCGCTGGCCGAATCCGCAGAAAAACTTTCCACGACACAGGATTGTCGCCGTAGATGCGATCCAGGATCGCCGGTGTTGAATAGAAGGTGACGTCTGCGCCAATCGCCAGCGAAGCCTGGTCGGTGTTCCAGATGTCGCGCGCGCCCCCAAGCGTGTACGCGCCCATGCGAAAGACGGGATGATGTTGCGTGATGCCGAGCAGTGCGCGATCCGACGGCCGCAGCAGATCATCTTTATCGACCCACTCGAGCCGCGTGTAGAGGTAATTCTTATCGAGAAACTGCTCGGTTGATTCTGCGGTGTAGCCGTTCAGATTGACGAGGCCATCGTCCTGGCCGCTGACGTGGTTGCGTCCCCAGACGAAGGCCGATGCCCAGTTGCCGCGATCGAACTTGCGATTGTATTGCAGCGACGCAGTGGTGCGACGCACATCAACATTTGGTTCCTGGTTCTCCGGGCTGCGCAAGAAGCCGTGACTTACTTGCAAAGCCCAATTTCGATTCGGCTTGAACCAGAGCCGCGCTGAACGCGAGTTCCATTTGTGCGCGTCGAAGTCGTAGCGATTCTGATCCGGCTCGCGACCGTTGAAGATCGATCCTTCCAACTTGAACCAGCGATAAGTGAAACCGGTCGTCAGCACGCCAAAACTGATGTGCGTCGAATCCTGCAGGTGATGCGCCAGCGTGGCTGAAGGATTCTCAGACGCGGAAGCACGGTGCATGAACGCGTCTGGGCCAAGGGCCGGCTCGCCGGGATAACCAAAGTAGGTGAACCACGTACCGCGATCGCCGAGCGGCAGAGTGTATTGCGCCGATAACTCCATGAACAGATCGTGAGGATGCTGACGGTCAATCAGCGGCTGACCTTTGTAGGTTTCGCCGGTTTGAAACAGCAGAGGCGATCCACTGCGCGGAAACGTAAACGGTTCGGCGCTCATCATTGCGCGCAACTGCACAGTGCCGGGGCCCAGCTTCTGATAGGCCATCGGCATGAACCAATTCGCCGATTCGAACTTCGTTGCGCCGCGCGGGCCGCCCTGATGATTCACGCCCACAAAAACGTTGTAGTGGAACATCAGCAGCCAATCGTTCTTCGTCCAATGTTGCATGTACATCGGAGCAGACGATGGTTGCCACGACGTTCCCGATCCCGTCGCGGCCATCGACATTACGTTCTTCTCGCTTGAGCCGACACGGATGCCCATCTCATCGCCGTTCATCACCAACAGCCCCATGTTCATACTTCCGCCCATCTGTGCGCCGGGCATTTGGCTCGGGCCTGGTGATGCCGCCGGCATCGGCATGTTCGTTTGCATCTGCGGCGTGGGCGAAGCTTTAGGTGACGCGTTAGGTGGCGCTTTAGGCATCTGCATGCCGGGCATGTTCTGCTCGATTCGCGGAGTTGGTGATGACGACGGTTGCGGCGTCGGCGATGGCGCCGACTTTGCATGCGGGTGTTGCGCATGCGCGCCTGCAGCGCCGAGCAACACAAAAGCCAGCACAAGTTGTATTCGCCTAAGCGTCATCTGAAACTTGAATCTGGCGCGGCCCGAAGCAGCGCCGCGCCCGTGTTGGAAGGATGAATGTAACCGTCGACCTTACGGTTTTGGTTTCATCTCCTTCATGTTTTTCATGTCTTTCATATCGCATGACTCGGCACAGCAGCCTTCATGCTTTTCGGAAGACATGTTCGTGGTCGTGCCACTGGTTTTCGCGTGATTCTTCATGTCGCATGAATCGCCGCAACAGCCACAGCAACCGTCTTTGTCGGCCGCCATGGCGTGGTTCTTCATGCCGTCTTTCTTTTTCATGTCGCATGAATCGCCACAACAACTGCAGCAACATGACGCTTTCTTGTCGCCGCTTGCCTGATTCGACACTTGCGCGAATGCAGCTCCGGCGAACGCGATCATCAGTCCCAGCACAAGGGCTGGAACGCATCTTCGTAAAATATTCATCTAAATTTCTCCTGTTAGAAAAATAATTGCCTGCATCAGAGATAAACTGATGCTGAAAATCGCCGCGCCAACTGTTGACGCGGACTGCGAACTTATTTGCGGGCAGACTTCTAGATTAGGAAGGCACAATCGAGCAGATAGGAGCGCGCTCGATTAGGTAGCCGCAGCGGCATGGCGACCCGTGTTTGGTTTGAGTTTGCGAGTTTGAGTGAATCAGAATCTGTTTGCGCGAGTTCTGACGCGTGGTCGTTTGTTTGTGAACGCGAGCCAACGACGATCGAGCCGCTGGTGAGCGGGCAACAGCTCATGGCGTCAGTTGGAGCCGAAGCAGGAAGCGTGAATTCATTCAAATCGCTGGTGACCGATCGCTTCGGCGAGTGAGCTTTAGTGAGAGACTTGTTTTTGGCTTTGCAGCAAGCGTGCGCATCCATCGACGACGACATGGCCATCGACTGTTCGGCCGATTGCTCCGACGCGTCCATGTCGTGCATCGTCGCGCGCGCATAGCTGACCATCATGCAGCCCGTGCCCGCGCACCAGAACATCAGCGCAGTGGCAATAACGCAACGAAGTGTCAGCAGTCGTTTGAGGGAAGCAATCACTCGGCCTGATTCTACGCCTCTCAATTTCATTGTGTCGAGTGCTTTGAGTAGTCTTCCGCGTCGGTTGTGACGGTGATCACAATGCCGTCAGGCGATCTTCTTGACGTGTGGCGGCTCGTATTGCTCGCCGTATTCGGGATATTCGATGGTCATGACTTCACCCGGCCGGGTGTTCTGCGTCATTAGATTCAACGCATCGCACAGCACTTTCTTCTGCAAATCCCGCATTCCCGGATGACCGAAACTGTTGCCGATTTTGAAGCCCTTCGGATAAAGGGCGCGGGGCGGGCGCATCTGGGCGGACACCTCAGGACTAACGGTAATGAGGACCGTCGGAATCCCTTTCATTTCAATTTCCCGTTGGACCGCGACGACCGTCCGGTGACAGACGTTCGGTCAACCTCCAGTGAGAACCACCACGTCGGCGCGCGAGCCCTTGTCGATTTCGTTAGCAATTTCACGAGCCGTGCCTTCGTACATCGCTTTGAGTTGCATCGTGTAGCCCATATAACCGACGTGTTTCTTGGCGATGCCGCCGATGAATCCTTCACTTTGCAGATCGCGGAGCACGTCGATGGGAAACACGACGTTGATGTCTTCGTCGGCGTCGCGGTGATCGTAGTGATGGTGTGTCACCATCAAATCTTTCGCCTGAACCTCCGGCGGAATCTCGCGATAGGTCAGGTCGCCGAGCTCATCGGCAATGTTGAAGGGCTCCTGATCTTTCAAGTGCACGCCGCCGGCGGTGACGATCGCGATCGTGCTCTTCGAGAGCTCGCGGTCGAAAGGAGTGAAGGGAACGCATTTGCGTGAGATAGTCATATCGGAAGTAGGTTAGCAAATTCAGCATGGAAGTTGAATTAGCGTTGGAACCTACAGGCTTCTGTGATAAAAGGCATTTCTCATGCGTCTCAGACATCTTTGCGAGATCGACAAGGCTCCCGACCTTTCTCCCTAACTCCGATGAGCTATGAAGGACAAATGCTTGAAGATCTGCGGATGCCTTCAAAGGTCGACGTGGAGGCTCACATTCTTAAAGCTCTGCTTCAGCATCGCGGAACCTTAAAGGAATTTGCTTCAGGCGTTGATATAGTCGATGAAATTGCTGACGAATTCGCTCTAACCCAACAACAAAGAACTGCTACGCTCGAACGCACCTATCGAAAAGAAAATCGAACCGTTCGTTCTCTCCTTTGGCATAGGTTGCTTTTTCGTGCCGCCGACTCTTTAGCCAAATCTGGCTTGGTCTCGCGTCCTACTGCGACTCTTCAATTGTCCGGCAGACGCGAATGGATGTTAACTGAAAGAGGGTTTGATGAAGTCCTACGACTCGAAGGCAAAGAGAAACTACCCAAAGAGGAATTGGGAGTTCGTTCGTTTGAAGTCGAGAAAGAGGTCAAGAAAATTATCTCGGCTCCTCGCCCGACTGATTACGATCCGGTCGAATCCAACAAAAGACTTATTACGCGTTCAAGTTTGTCCTACCTTCGACAGCGCGGATTTCGACAAGCCGTCATCGAAGCGTACGATTGTCGCTGTGCGCTTTGTGGCTTCAAACTGATTTCACCCGATTCGCTGAGATGGGAAGTTCAGGCTGCCCATATTGTGCCGAACAATATGCGCGGCAAAGACGATGTGTGGAACGGTCTCGCTCTCTGTGGTATTCATCACTGGGCATTCGATGTGGGCTGGCTAACATTGAACTACAAGTTTGTCGTAGAAACATCGACTCGTACAAAACAACTGGCTTCAGAGTTTGCTCGTATCGGCAGTCTTGATCTCCTGCGAATGTTTGAAACGAGAACGGTTCGGATCAATCTGCCGAGCGACAAGAATCTGTTTCCACACGAAAACGCTATTCAATGGCATCGGAAAAATCGATTCGTGTCGTGAGAAAAACTTATGAAAGATGAAGACATAATCTATTCACTTGCGATAGAAGACATTCAAAATGTCGCTAAAGAGTCCCTAGGAAGAAACTTGTCTGAGGATGAAGTCAAGACCGTTGTGCAAGTCGTCGAAAATCGAATTCCTTGGTATGAGATTATTGACGACGCAATAACGGAGTCGATTCGCAGCTAAAGACTTGCCAAAATATCGTCCTCTCACAGTTCGGAAGGAAGCGGGGAAATGCTTCTGAGCATGCAGCGCTTCGGCAGAATTTCAAACGGGCCGTCAAAGTTATCAAGCAAGGACGCTATGTCGGCCAACTTCAGCCGACGTTAGGAATCTGCTACGGCAAATTCAAAACTGTGAATAATGGCGAGTATCTGCACATCGGTGGACAAAGCTTTTGGCATTTAATTTCGGGTGATAAGCATCTGTACATTGATTTAATAGAACCTCTGGGTCATGAAGCTGAGAAACACGACAAAGCATTCAACGAAGAAAAGGACAATACATACAACCGCCTAACTCGCGAGTTCATGATTCAATATTGTGATGAACAGACGGGTGCAATCAATTGGCCTAAATTAGTTGAATTCGTCAGTGGGAACATGGGAAGTTAAAGAAAAATGTCAGATGCCGAACGCACGTCCGACATCTGACTTCTGCTCTCTGACTTCTGGCCTTACAACTTCCGCAGCACTTCCAACAAATCCTCGTTGTCCGGCTGATCGGAAATGTCGTGAATGTCTACGTAAGCGAGTTTGCCTTCTTTATCGACGATGAAGAGCGCGCGTTCGGAAATGCCGTCGTTGGCACGATAAGCCCCGTACGCCTTGGCGACTTCGCCCTTGGGATGAAAGTCGCTGAGAAGATCGTAAGAAAGGCCGCCGAGGCTTTTGGCCCAAGCCGTGTTGCAGGGAACGCTGTCAACTGAGATGCCCAGCACCTGAGCATCATAGCCCGCGAAGCGTTCGAGGTCGGCCTCGTACGCGGGCATCTGCGCGGTTCAGACTGGGGTCCAGGCCAGCGGGTAAAATGCGATGACTACATTTTTCTTGCCCCGAAAATCCGAGAGCCTCACCTTCTTGTCTTTCTCGAGGTGACTCTTCAGCTCGAAATCCGGAGCCATGTCTCCAACTTCAGGCATGGATCGAAACCTCCTTTTGCACTTATATCAATTGTTTATTGAACGGCTTAAGACTAACCCGATTGCTCTGATTGATTCAAGCAACGGTCCGCAAGACAGTGGCCAGGAGCGAGGGAAACCAGCTGCGTAGCAGCGGCAGAGTTAAGCCCAAGGTGAGGCTTTGCGAGCCTTGGGTAATGGATCGTGGGATTCAGGCCAGCCGCGAAGCGGCGACAGAGAGTTGATTAACCGGATGCGCTTACTACGAAGTAATCCCTGTCGCCCCTCCGGGGCTCGTTACCTTGGGTGGTTGACCCAAGGCTCACAAAGCCTCGCCTTGGGCTTAACTCTGACCGCTGCTTCGCAGCTCGTTGAAGGTTTACTTCTAGTGTCGAGTATTTCAATTAGACCGGCAGGACGGTACGAGTGAGTCAAGTATGTGAATACACTCCCAATGGGAGAGGGAAACACACTGTAAGACTGTTCAGCGCTCCGGTTGACAATGAATTTAGAATTATTATAATTCCAGGCATGGCACAGACGCGTAAGCTTTCAACTCCGGGAGTGAAGTTGACTCGACAGCGGCAGATTGTGCTCGACGCTATCCAGACGGGTGATCACCATCCGACCGCGGCCGAGATTTTCGATGCGGCGCGCGCAAAGATGCCAGGCCTCAGCTTTGCAACCGTCTACAATTCGCTGCGCTACTTGAAAGATGCGGGATTCGTGCACGAGATCACTTTCGGAAACGGCGCCAGTCGGTACGATCGCGAGACGGATCGTCACGATCACGCGATTTGTTCGCAGTGCGGAAAGCTGGTCGATTTTGATTTGCC
>DATLVM010000042.1:0-16743 GCA_035577445.1 Pyrinomonadaceae bacterium | reverse complement strand
GCCAACCAAACTTGAGATCGCGTACCTTGTTGCCTGCGACCGCACGGCCCTGGCAACCAGCGCGCAGCCTACTCATTTTTCGCTTGACTCCGACGCCTGCTTCATAGACGCGGTTCTGACCGTCATACGAGCGACTCATCCCGCAAATCCAACAATCTTCCCGCGCTCGCGACGACGTTTCCATCCTTCATTTTGAAATCGATGCGACCGACATAGATGCCGCTCTTACCGACCTGGAAGATGATCGTGTCTTTGCCTGCGGGATTCTTTTGCAACACAGGCTTTTCCATAAACGTGTGCGTGTGGCCGCTGGCGATGAAGTCGATGCCGTTGACCTGCGCGGCGACCTGCGAATCGCCGATCTCGTTGTTCTTCGGATTCGCGTAATAGCCCAGATGCGACATGCCGACGACCAGTTGACACTTCTCCTGTTCGCGCAGCAGGCGCACGACGCCGCGCGCCATCTGCACCGGGTCCATGTACTTCACGCCCTGAAAATTCTCCGGCGTGATCAAGTTGTCGGGACTGATGCCCAAGCCGAAGAGTCCGACGCGCACACCGCCGAGCGTTCGCACTGCATAAGGTTTGACGCGCGCTTCCAGAACAGTGCCGCGTACGTCATAGTTCGTCGAAACGAAGTCAAAGTTCGCAAACTTCATCGCGGCTGCGAGCGCGTTCAACCCGTTGTCGAAATCGTGATTGCCCAGCGTGACCACGTCATAACCGATCAGCGACATCGATTTGTATTCGACCTCGCCCTTGTAGAAGTTAAAGTAAGGCGTCCCCTGAAAAACGTCGCCCGCGTCAATCATCAGCGTGTTCGGGTTTTCTTTGCGAATGCGTTTGACGAGCGTCGCGCGACGTGCGACCCCGCCCTTACCGCCCCAGGTCTTATCACTCTCGCTGACGGGATCGATCTGTGAATGCGTGTCGTTCGTGTGCAGAATGGTGATGAGCACTTCATCAGCGGTGACATCGAGCAGCGGCTCGGCCAGGGCTGACCAGAGCTTCGGCGAAATCAAATTCGGCACGGCTAAGGCAGCGCCGGTGATGAGCGAACTCTTTAAGAAGCGTCGGCGATTAATCATTGACGGCCCTCCTCAGGATTGGGAATTGCCGCTCGATTGAGCCGGAAGCGCCCGTCCAAGTTGGTCGTAATGTCGCGACCCGCCGCGGTTTCACGCTTCACATAATCGATGATCGCGTCGCGGATCGTCAGACCCAGTGGCTCGATCTTTTTTGCCTGGCCAAGCACGGAGTAGTTTCCTTCGGTTTCCGAAACGGTCGTTGAGTTTCGTTTCCACAGATAATCGATGCAGATAACTTTGTAGATTGCGTTCGTGTCGATCTCTTTTTCCTGACCATCGATCAAGAGAAGAACGCTGTCGAGTTGCGGTCGGTTGTCGGCATCGTTGACGTATTTGATGCGCGCGCCCGACTGAGCATCGCGATGCGAAACCACTTGCTTTAAGAGCGTCAGCACTTGCGCGCCGGTCATATCGAACTCAACCAAGGCGTTTTCGAAAGGGAGCAATTCGAAGATGTCTCGCTGTCGCAGGTCGCCTTCGGCGATCGTGTTCTTGCGCAGGCCGCCGGCATTGGTGACCGCGAGATTAACCGAATTACCAAGCTTCAGGCGCGCTTCGCTGAGGATTCCATCCGTGACGAAGTTGCCCAGCGAACCCGCACCGACGCCGCCTTTGCGCAACTCGCCCTTCAGTTTTCCGATGACGGTTTCCAGCTCGCGCACCTTCGGGGCATATACCGCCAGCATTTGGTTGACCGCGGGATCGTCTGAGATCGACGAATCGATTTGCGTCTCAGTGACGCGCGCGTGAACATCGGCGCCTGGCGCCGGCGAACTTTGTGGTTTAGCGGCCGGCTGCGCTTGCGTCTGGGCAGCTACCACGAACAGCAGCAACAGCAAAAGTGGCAGCGCCAGCAAAAGTGAATGGGCCGATCGGTATCCGGCACTCTTGGAGTTCAGATTTTTCATTGTTCCAGGGTTTTCTGAGAATAGTCGAACGCGAAATATAACAGCTTAACGTAGCTTACGGATTGACCTGTACCGGAGAGCTTCAATAGTATCTCGCAGCATCAGCGCACGCGCAACGAGTGGGTGTGTCAGAAGCCCGACCGTAAGGGAGGGCAACTCTGCAAGGGGCCCTCCCTTACGGTCGGGCTTCTGACACTACAATGCTCCGACTAAGATCATTCTTTGAAGGGAATAAGAAACAGTGGCAACATCAGAAGCAAAAATCATGTCTGAGTTTACGAATCCGAATATCGAAGTCCTCATCACGACCGAAGAGATTCAGAAGCGTATTGCCGAAATAGGCGCCGACATCGCGCGCGATTACGCGGGCAAGAATCCTTTGATGATTGGCGTGCTCAAAGGCGCGTGTACGTTCTTGAGTGACTTGATGCGCGCGGCCGACATTCTGATGGGTATTGAATTCATGGCGATATCGAGTTACGGCGGGGCGATGCGCACATCAGGCGAGGTTCGCATCTTGAAGGATCTTGATGTGGCCATCGAAGGCCGGCACATCCTCGTAGTTGAAGACATCGTGGATACCGGTCTCACGTTGAACTATCTGCTGGCTAATTTGAAATCGCGAGGCGCGGCGAGCGTGAAGCTGGCAGCGCTGCTCGACAAATTTGAGCGCCGCGAGAAAGAAGTTCCGATCGACTATCTCGGATTTAAGATTCCCGATAAGTTCGTCGTTGGTTACGGATTGGATTTCGCCGAGCGCTATCGCAACCTGCCTTATATCGGCGTCGTGAAGAATCCTTAGGAGCGCACGGCATCCTTGCCTGCCTCGCCATATCTCTAGGAAGGAAGTGATTTTTGCGCGGACTTGCCGCAAGAGGAGATTTGCTGTCCCGCTTAACTCGGTTCGTGCAATTGCTATGCAAGTTTCACTAATTCACAACTTTTCGGCCGCGCGAATAATGTAGTTTCCCCTTCGTTCATATTAGCTGAGGTTCACGCTTCGAGTTCCCCAAAAAAATTGGTAGGTAGTTTGGTTTCCGGTCTTGGGATAATTCGCATTCGTCCCGAGCTTACACTTCAGCATTCCAATTAGGGTGCGCGGCAGAGTGGTATTAGTAATGTCCGGCATCATCATAGATGCCTAAACCCTTGCCCTCCAATCGCCACGGATAGCGGCGATGAAGTTCCTTGCAACTTGTCTCGGCTTCACTCGGCGTAAAGAAGGTATTCCCGACAGCACTCCTTCTTGACGCCAAGCGTAGCAGAGGCCCTCGATCAAAGGGGCCGGCCGACACGATGTACGTGCGTTTTTCAGACTTGCGTAATGGCATGCTGAAGGAATTCAACATCACTGTGCCTGGCAGGCTCTCTTCAACTCCAACCGAAAGCAATAAGGAGAAAGCATTATGAAGAGAGTTCTGATTCTGTTAGTCGCGATGACGCTAGCCACTCTGGCTAGCTCGTCTCTGTTCGTCTCCGGACGGGTTCAAGCTCAAACCGTCGGTCAGCCAGTGCCGGCTGACTATGACGGCGACGGAAGGGCCGACCTAAGTCTGAAGGCTGACGATGGGTCTTGGCTGATCGATTATGCTTCGAACGGCTTTGGCGCCTGGGACGCCACTTTCTACGGATTTGGTGGTTCGGACTCGCATGCCGTACCCAGGGATTATGATGGAGACCACATAGCCGACCTCGCCGTCAAAGCGGACGACGGCAGCTGGAGCATTGACTATTCAAGTAATGGCTTCGGCTCGGTCGACGCTGTGTTTTACGGATACGGGGGTGCGGAATCTCGTCCAGCCCCGGCCGATTATGACGGCGACGGCCTGGCGGACCTTTGCGTTCACAACACCAGCACCGGCCGATGGCAGATAGACTATGCCTACGATGGCTACGGCTACTTCAACTTTGATTATGGTGGCTATGGTTATTCCGAGAACCGCGAGGCGCAAGCCGACTACGATGGCGACGGCCGCGCTGACATCGGCATTCATTCCATCACCCAGACGCGTTGGAACATTGACTACGCCTGGAACGGTTTCGGCAGTTGGAACTTCTCTTACGGCGGCTATGGCTACTCGCCGAACCATGAAGTGCCGGCCGACTACGACGGCGACGGCCGCGCCGACATCGGCATCAAGGCCGACGACCAGGGACGCTTCAACATAGACTACGCCTGGAACGGCTTCGGCACTTGGGACGCGTCGTATCTGGGCTACGGCTATTCGGACACCGTGGGCGCGCCGGGCGACTTTGACGGTGACGGAATCACAGATTTCGCCGTCAGGAGTGACGACGGGACGTGGTCCATTGACTACGCTTCAAACGGGTTTGGTGCATTCGACGAAATCGTAACGCTTCCGTGAGAGATGGAAGTGATTTCATCGGGCCGAGGGGGGTGCGATTAACGAATCGCACCCTCGCTGCTTACCTAAGGAACGTTGAGATGTCATGTTGAGTTCAAAAGCGTAGAGCGTTCGCGGCGAAGAGAAGATTGCTGGGGCGACTTCAAAACTGAGTTCCGTAATAGAGGAAGAACGCGTTCTTTCCGCGACCGTGATTGGCGATCGCATAGCCGCCGGATAACGAGCTGCTGTGCGGCAGCTCGAGGTTCAAAGCGGGCGCGACAAAACCGAGACGATTGTCGCCGCTCTGCCAGTCGACAATGAACTGAAGCTTGTTTGTCAGCGGTTGTTCGTAAGCGACGATCGCTCCCGCCTTTGTTTTCTCGGCATTCCCCGCAGCGACCAGGTAATATCCGCCGCCGGTAAAGCGCGGGCCGTACGTGCCTTCCACTTGCTTGCTTGCGACTGAGTAGCATTGGCCGAACGTCTTCGTGCCGGTGCGATGGGTGACCGGAACAAACCAAATGCATCCGACGGACGCTGCGACACCCTGGGCCTCGTTCTCATAAAACTTCCATTTCGCGTTTGGCTGTAACTCGATGGGTGCACCGCCGCCGGGTACGCTGGTGTACGACACGTTCACGCCTACTTCCACATTGTGGCCGATACCAACAACTGCACGCGGCAAGTAGTTGGCGAACCTTTCGTCTCCCCGCGCCCACGCGTAGTTGGTGATGAAATCCATTTCGACGTAAAGCTTCTTTGCCGGGACCACATCGGCTGACGGCGCATTCACAATCGCCGACTGAGCAGCGGCGTTACGCTGGATCAAGCAAGACACGAAACAGCAAGCGAGAATCGTCAGGGTTATTTTCAGCTTGTTCAAGATAGCCCTCTCCGGTTGGTGAAAATTGTCCGGCGAGGTTACGCCTGATTTGGCTCGGACGCAATCTGGAAAGTTGCCAGACATCTCATTTCAATATTCGATCTAACTTCCCGGTTTCCACGCGCCACAGAACTACAGATGCATTGCCGCTCCCGACCGCGAGTGTGGTGGCGTCAGGTGAAAATGCGAGCGAAGTGATCGCCAGTTCATGACCCTTTAGGGTGCGTCGCGTTTTTCCGGTGGTCAGGTCCCAAATTATCGCGGTACGATCGTCGCCGCCCGTCGCCATTAAAGTTCCATCCGCCGAAAAGGCGATCGCGTTGATGGCAGAGTCATGCTTTTTCGCTTCAAAGCTGAGCGACTCGGTGGCGATATTCCAAACGCTGACAGTGCCGTCTTTGCGTCCCACTGCGATCTGATCCGGCGACTTGAATTGCAAGGCTGAAGCGCCGCCAACGGTGATCTTTGTCAGGAGTTTTCCGTCAACGGTAGTCCAGATATTGACGCCTGAGTCACTCGCGCCCGCCAGCCGGGCACCGTCAGCAGATAAAACGACGGATGTGAGGCTGATTCCTGAAGTATTGATTTCATGCCGTTTAGCCGGCGCGGTGGTGTCCACGATGACTATGCCGTTCGCCGCGGCGATGACCAATGTTTTGCCGTCAGCCGACAAGCTAACCGCAGTCGCACTGCGTTGGTTGAGCGGCACAACTGTGTGCGCGCCAGTGGCGACATTCCAAACGCGCACCTCCTGTTCGCTGGACACTTCCACAACTGTGCTGCCGTCCGACGAGATGGCGGCGGCTGTGCCGGTTTCGGCGTCTGCGGCGACGGTTTGTTTCACCTCGCCTGTGCGCGCATCCCACGCCTTGATTCCGCCTTGTTCGATTTCACCAGCGACGGTCTTGCCATCTGGCCCAAACGCGACTGCTGGCACGCTTCGGACCAAAACCGTGAACCGGCGAATTGAATTATCAGTAGTTGATTCTTGATCGGGGGCCAGCGTGTACTTCGTTTTCCAGCCGCCGGTCTCGAGTAATTTCACCGTGGAAGCATCTATCTGAAACGCCAACACGTCACCAACCGGCGATAACACAATCGAGCTGGTCGTTCCTTCATCTCTCGCGACTATTTCTCCCAAACTGCCGGTTTGGAGGTCGACAAGTTCCATGCTCGCGTACGAGCGATCCTCTTTAAACTGTAACCCGCCGACTAACAACTGTCTCCCGTTGTTTGCGAATGCAATGTTCGACACAGAGTGAGTGTTCAAAGGGAAACCTTGTACGGGATTGCCGGTAGCAATTTCCCAAACTTGAATCTCGCTCTTGAATTCGAGTTGACTGCTTTTCAACGAAGACTTGGTTATCGCGCCGGCGATCAGCCGTCCATCCGGAGAAAACACCACCGCAACCAGGCGGCCCGCGAATTTCTTAATCTTCAGGACTTCTGCCCCAGTCGCCGTGTGCCACAGCCGGAGTTCATCCGGTTTCCATGCGGCAATAAGTTCACCGTTCGGCGAGAAAACGGGAGGCCGCAGCCGCCGATTCGCGCCGAGCGAAGACATCGAATCGCCCTGGCGAGAGTAAATTGGAAACTGACCGTTGTTGAAACCACCCTTTAGCTTCAAACGGATCTCGCCCGTGCGCGCATCGACGATCTTCAGTTGGGCGTCGAAGTACGCAGATCGAGTTGAGAGAATTGACTCTGGAAGAAGGCCGCGGAGACTAATAGGGATATCATCAGTGAAGAGTCCGGTAGAGAGGCGATTCTCGATTGTTGCCAAGAGCCGGCCATCGGGCGAGTATTGCGCGGCCAGGCTAACTAGTTCCTGATCAGGGAACTCGACGCGCTGTTTGAGATCTCCGGTTTGCGGATCCCACCACTTCAGTTCGTTGAATGATCGTCCTCTGTGCGAAGTTGCCTTCTCGGCAATTTTCTCACGATGCACGCCGGCGCTGGCCGTTACCAGGGTGCGGCCATCAGGCGAGAGTGAAACCGACCATACGTGGCCGTCGAATCCTCTGATCGTGCGTTGCAGTTTTCCTGAGTTCGCGTCCCACAGTTCTACGCGTTGGTCATCACGCGAGCCGCGCGCGATCGCAATTGTGCGACCGTCGGAAGAGAATTGAATCGCATTAACAGCGTCGGTGAGGCTGGTAACGATTTGCGGAGCGCGTCGAGTTTGGGAATCCGCGCGCTCTGCGCCGATGAAGGTGGCGAGCAGAACTGCGACCGTGGTTAATGACACGAATCTGAATCGAGGGAACTTCACGAACATGGAACTTAGGGCATGAGCTGCTTCAGAAAACTCTGGCCCGCATTTAGATGCAAGTCGAAGTTTTCGGCGATCGTGGCGCCGATATCTGAAAGGGAATTGCGAGTGCCGAGGTTAATGCCCGCCTGAGCTTTCTTTCCATAAACAATCAACGGCGCGTATTCCCGTGTGTGATCGGTGCCACGATAAGTTGGGTCGTTTCCGTGATCGGCAGTCAGCATAACGAGATCGCCGTCGCGCATTGCGCTTTCGATTTCGGGCCAGCGGGCGTCGAACTCTTCCAACGCCCGCGCATAACCTTCCGTGTCGCGACGGTGGCCATAGAGCATGTCAAAATCGACGAAGTTCGAGAAAATCAAGCCGCGCGTGTCATCGCACAGCGCCGCGATCGTCTGATCCATCGACTGCTGATTATTCTTCGCCGTCAGCTCTTGCGTCACGCCGGCTGAATCGTAGATCGAAGCAATCTTCCCGATACTCACTACGTCCAATCCATGGTCGCTCAGCAGGGGCAGAAGGTTTTCGCGTGGCGGCGGCACCGCATAGTCATGGCGATTCTCAGTGCGATAAAAAGATCCGGGCGCGCCGAGAAACGGACGCGCAATCACACGGCCGACTTCATGTTCACCGCGCAGCATGTCGCGCGCAATCTCGCAAATCTCGTAGAGCCGATCGAGCGGAATCACTTCTTCATGCGCGGCGATCTGAAAGACTGAATCTCCGGAGGTGTAGACGATGGGCTTCTTGGTCTTCACATGTTCGTCGCCAAGCTGTTTGATGATTTCTGTGCCGCTGGCCGGAATGTTGCCGAGCACGCCGGGCACGTGCGTGCGATTGATGAAGTCGTCGATCAGCGGTTGCGGAAACCCGTTCGGGTATGTCGGAAACGCGCGCTCGAGAATGATGCCGGCCATCTCCCAATGACCTGTCGTCGTATCTTTGCCGTTCGACTTCAACGCGCACTTGCCGTGGGCCCCGCGCGGATTGGCAATCGCCGGAACTCCGGCGAGCGGACGAATGTTTCCGAGTCCGAGGCTCTGCAGATTCGGAAGATGCAGTTGCCGCGATTCACAGATGTGGCCAAACGTATCTGAGCCAGCGTCGCCCCACTCCGGCGCATCAGGCATCGCGCCAATGCCGGCGCCGTCGAGGACGATAAGAGTAATGCGGTTGAATTCTAGGTCCATGTTAGCGATCAGTTTTTTATAGGCTAGCCTAAAGTTATATAATCAGACGCATGGAAGCAAACGGAAACTACAGCCTCACGATGCTCTTCGAACCTGCTGAAGAGGGTGGCTACGTCGTCACGTGTCCGGCATTACCGGGGTTAGTTACTGAAGGCGATACGATGGAAGAAGCGCGGCGGATGGCGGAGGATGCATTGCGAGCCTATTTGGAAACGCTCATTGAAGACGGGATGCCAATCCCATCAGACAAAGTTCCGATAGCCCGGCCGATTGAAATAGCAGTGGCGTCCTGATTTGTGCACTCTCCTGTACCGCTACTTTCTCTCGTTTGCTTAACAAAATCCAACAATCACAACGATCTCTTCCACCTCTTTTGATGCCATTTTAATGCACCCTCGAAGCATTACTCAATTCTGGGCACTGTAAACTTTCGGGCATGAATGGCTGAGTACCTAGCCAGAAAGGAACGCCCGTGCTTAATCCAACGTTTGCAGACCCGTTGGATAAATATCAGTTTGTAGTCTTCAGGTGGCTACTGTTCTTGATCTTTGTAGAAACCGCCTTAAAAGTTCTGGATGAGCACTTGCACTTGAAGGTTCACTTGAGAGAGCTGATAGATTATCTGGCGAATAGATTCAAACGATAGCGATGCTCGCACGCCCGCGAATCGTGTCCAAGCATGTCTCTTGTTCGCGCAAGAGTTCACGAGACCGCCGTGCATCTGTCGCCCGCTAAAGCGGGCTTCGAATTCTAATGTGACGTGATCCCCGGGTTACGCTCGCTTCGCTCACTCACCCGGGGCTAAATTCTGCCGCCGCTCCGCGGCTGGTTGAGCGAATATCCCAACTTGCAGGACTTGAAACTGGTCTGACCGACGTAACGTTTTACTGCTTACTGCTTACTGCTTACTCTCTTTCGGCGCGTAATAGCCATCACGCGCGCGCACTGTTGCATCCTTTACGCCGCGAACCTGGACCGTGATTTTCCGAAACTGGCCGTCGCGCGCTTTGTTCGATGGATAGTAACCGAGGCTGTATTGCGTGCCGATCTCGTTGGCGACTTGGGCGAACGCGGCGCGCGCGTCTTGCAGCGTTGCGGCAGCAAAGTTCTTCCCGCCCGACGCCTTTGACAAGTCGTTCATTTCGCGACGCGCCAGGTTATATAGCTGCCGGCTGATGTCCATGCGCTCGAACTGGCCGAGCCGGCAGAAATCCTGGTAGTCCTCACGTTGCGCGCCCGGCACAAACAGGCTACGAAAGCGCTCGAGCTGTTTCGCCGAACGCGCCAGTCGTCCATCATCCTCGCAATCTTTCAACAGTCGATCTTCGACATAGTCTTCGGTGCTGACTTGAATGAAATAGGTAGCCACGCCGGCGCGCAGCAGCTTTGCGCGCACCTGATCGTAATCACTGTTGCTGCTGGAATCGACGCCATCCGTCAGGGCGACCACCGCGCGGCGGCCGCGAAACTGATCTGTCGGCGGTTCTTTGAAGACTTGATCGGCAACTTGTTGCAGCGCGTCGTAGTACGGCGTCCCATTGCTGGTCCGCACGTTGTCGATCGCCGTCCGCAAAACTGATCGTTTGTCGGTGAGCGAGGACAGAACCTCGACCGTCGCTGAGATCCCACCCTTAACCTGTTGATTATTGAATGCAATTATCGCGATCTGATCGCCGGGACGCAGCGCGCTGAGAAATGCATTCGCAGCATCGCGGATCAGACCCAGCTCTTCGCGCGTTGAACCTGAAGTGTCGAGCAGCAGCGCAATCTCAAACGGTGCTTCAGTCGTAGCGAAGTTTGTTAGATGTTGCGGCTTTCCATCTTCCAGCACAACGAAATTATCCTGATGCAGTGTGGCGAGCGGGCGGCCGCCTTTATCCGTCACAACCGCGGGTACCGAAACAAGTTGCGTCTCAACGCGAACGACATCGCCTTCACCAACTTCTTCGCCCGAAGAGTTCGACTGTTGCTGATTCGCCGGAGGGCTGGGGTTCTGATTGCTACCGACCGTGCGCGGCCGCTGTTGATTTGATGGCGGTGATTGGCTTGAAGCGTTGATGACAATCCAGCCGAGCGCACACAACGTCAAGCCCATGAGAGAGGTGAATCGAACGTAACCTTTCGTCGAGTTGTTCATGGCTACGGGGTGATGCTGGGTGCAAATAACTATAGTCCGAATGTGCGCCGAACCCAAGTCGCTTCCTTGACACCTTCACCATGCTTCCTTAGGATGAATTTCGCCATCGCTCCGGTATTAGGCATCAGAAACCTCCAAGAGAATCCAGCATGGTGTGGGGAGGGCTAGGCTTATGAATTGGAAGAAAATGTGGCGCGCGATCTCTCTGGCTTTGGCGATTTGCCTGCTGACGTTGACGTTCTCGTTCGACAGTTCAGCGGCGCAAAGACGGCGACGTCACAATCGGCAAGCGGGAAAGGCTAAGGCCGCCAAGCGGATTGGCATCGGCACCGCGGCTGGCGCAGGCGCCGGCGCGTTGATTAACGGCAAGAAAGGCGCGTTGATTGGCGCAGGCGCTGGAGCAGCGGCAGGCACCGCCTATCACTATCACAAGAAGCGCCAGTGGCGCAGGCGACATCGACGATATTAGTCGGATTGATTTTTGAAATTGGGCACGTATGTCAATGGTAGACGGCTTCCCTTACAAGGAAGAGGTTGGGGGTTCGAGTCCCTCCGCGCCCACCAAAAGACATTGGCGATTGCCAATTTCCGATTGCCGATTGATTGTTAGCTGGTGAACTCAATCGACAATTGGCAATTGTAAATCGGCAATGTTTAATGCGGAGTCGTAGTTCAGTTGGTTAGAACGCCGGCCTGTCACGTCGGAGGTCGCGGGTTCGAGTCCCGTCGGCTCCGCCATTAATTACAATGACTTAGCGCTACTGGCACGCTCACTTTCCGTGGGTGTGTCAGTAGCTGAGTCACTTTTCTCTGAAACTCACCAGCGTGTACTAGAGTAGCGAAAGATGACCATCAGGTAGTGCATTGTTGCACGCTTTCACATGATTAAACCCTCAACTCCCCGTAACGTTCTATTAACATAAAACGGCGTAAATTCTTGACAAACTTGAAGATGCCTGTAGACTGCCAACACACGCCTCGCCTCCGGTACAAACTTTGCGGTAACCTAGTAGGGCAGGCCAAGGAGGGCACATGCAAGCACGAGTTGTACTTAGATTTACCGAAGCCGAAGCACGAGCGAAGCTAGGTCAGAGAGTTCGTGCTGAAGTGGAGTTCGCAGGTGTTCCTAAGGGCACGGAGGGTACCGTCGTGGATGTCCACGAATTTGAAACGGGGCAGTTTGACGTGATCGTTGAATGGCAGTCGCCGCTGCAACGAAACCTACGGGACAGGTTTGCTAAAGAGCCTTACGAGGAATACTTGTCCGAACTGCTTGAGCTCGCAATAGCCGTGTAGCTGATCGCACCAATTATGCGGACTTATTTAGTTGGAGCCTGAGTTCTTCATACCCTCCCATGCCTTTAGAAAAAGAACTTGTTGCTTTATCCGTCGGACTTGTTCCTCGTTGTCTTCAGTGTCCGAAATCGCCGCCAAATGAGCAATGAATTCGAAATTCTTTGGTGGCCGACCTTCAATATTCCAGAAGGTATGTCTCACTAGGTCTAGTCGGCTCGGCGTTGAGATACGACGGAGATCTGCGACTGTGGTAATGCTTCTGCTCACCAGGACTTTTAACAAACCGTCGATCTCATTTTGAGCGCACCCAAGTCCCATATCCGCCAGTTCGGGCGGTAGGTTCTCAGGATTCAAAGTATCACCGTCTTGATAATCTACCTCCTCCTGAAAACGTGTTAATTCCGTGTGTAGGAAGTTGAAGTGCTCATCAATCGCAGCGAGTTGTTTGCCAATAATTTGAAACTGCCTGCGCACTGCGAACGAGGTTCGCTTTTCGGGCTTGTAACCGAGAACATGCTCAACTTCACCCCACGCATGCTCCGTAATCGTCCGCACTTGAACTTCAAACCAAGGTCGATCTTCGATTGGAACTCTGCTATCTCGCAAACGCATTATGTAGTGAACGGAAGCGTAGCCGCTTTCTTTATCCTTTCGGTTAAGGCCCGCTAGAGCAAGCCGGTTAAATAGTTCTTCTGGTAGATACGCTTTCGGAGGGTCATCAGCTGAGATCTCAAAGTACTCGTCTAACTTGCGGAATTCACGATCGATTAGCGGAAAGTGAGATAGAAAATAAAGAATGACACGCGCACCGAACGTGTCGTTCATTTTTCGAAAGCTTTCCGATTGCAGTCCGTCCGGAAATACATCTGGTCGTCGAAGAATTTTATCTTCAACGCTTTCTGTCCGTTTAACCCGAGTATCAACCCGCTGGACCGGAGATGGAGACGCTCTGCGTAATTGTTTCGGATCTATTGGTGACGACACCGATCGCCAGTAGCCTGGCTTCTTCCACGTATTAAGTATCTCTCGTACTTCCTTCTCGGTGGGCTTCAGTACGTTCCGAAGATAGGTGCCATATTGTTCGAAGAAAACTCGTCTTGTTTCAGCGTCTGGCTCCATCGTGAGGCTGTTTGAAGAGAATTTGTCGACCAAGAGCCGCTAACTTATAAAGCAAGAGGGAGTTAAATGCAATAGTCTCAATCGCTTTCGTATTTGAAGGGCAACCGCTTTTCGTTTGGAGTACGACGGCCGACGCAGCTTTGCTAATCCCGCCGACACAAAACTACAATTCCCGCGATGATTCCCGTTGCCGAAGCGATCGAGATCGTGCTCGCCCAGACTTCCGCTTTGCCGGTTGAATCGGTTGCCATCAGCGAGTCGCTAGGACGAATCCTCGCCGAAGACATCATCGCCGACGCTGATCTTCCTCCGTTCGATCGCGCGCAGATGGATGGCTATGCAGTGCGAGCTGCTGATGTCGCGAATATACCGGCGCGTTTGAAGATTGTCGGCGAATCTGCCGCCGGCGCCGGCTGGCATCATGAGATGAAGGCGGGCGAAGCTGTGCGCATCATGACCGGCGCGCCGGTCCCAGTTGGCGCCGATGCCGTGCAGCAGGTTGAATTGACGCGCGAACTGAACGGCGGCGGTGAAGTCGAGATTCTTGAATCTGTCGAAGCTGGCCGCTCGATTGTGCGACGTGCCGACGAAATTAAATCAGGCGAAACGGTGCTGCGCGCCGGAGATGACATCAACGCGCAGACAATTGCGACGCTCGCTTCGTTTGGTTACGCGAAGGTGAAGGTTGGTAGTCGTCCGCGAGTCGCCGTGATGGCCACTGGGAGCGAACTGGTTGACGTCGGACAGAAACCAGCGCGCGATCAGATTCGCGATTCGAACAATTACACTATCGAGGCTTATGCGAAGCTCGCGGGCGCGACAGTCGAGCGTTTGCCGTTAGCCGGTGACGATCGAGACAAACTGAAAAGGGAAATGACTGCCGCGATCGAACGCTGCGATGTGTTGATTACTTCGGGCGGCGTGTCGATGGGTGTTTACGATTTCACGAAAGCAGCATTCAAGGATCTCGGCGCAGAGATTTTCTTCGAGCGAGTCGCGTTGCGGCCAGGCAAACCGACAGTGTTTGGACGAATCGGCAAGACGCTTCTGTTTGGGTTGCCGGGAAATCCTGTTTCAGTCGCCGTGACTTTCAATCTGTTCGCGCGCACTGCGCTGCGCGCCATGCAAGGAGCGAACGAACCAACGCTTCGCCATGAATACGCAGTCCTCGCGCGAGACTTGAAAGGATCCGCCGATCGAGAGAGTTATGTGCCAGCGGTGCTGCGTACTGATGAGAAGGGAACGCTGTTGGCTGAGCCTATGAAGTGGGGCGGCTCGTCAGATTTCGTTTCGTTCGCGGGCGCAACGGCGTTGATTAATGTGCCGGCGGATGTCAAGAGAATCGCTACGGGATCAATCGTTCGTGTCGTACAGTTGCCGAGGTAACCAAATGTCCGAACTCACGCACATTGACGAACATGGCCGCGCGACGATGGTCGATACTTCGGACAAAGAAGTCACGGCCCGGCGAGCGATTGCTTCGGCGCGTGTCCTGATGTCCGCTGAAACTGTCGCAGCCATACGCAATCACACGACGCCGAAAGGCGATCCGCTCGAAACTGCGCGATTGGCTGGTGTGATGGCTGCGAAACGAACGGCTGAGTTGATTCCTCTTTGTCATCCACTGCCTCTTACGCACGTTGATGTTCGGGCCGACGTGAAAGACGATGGTGTCTATCTCGAAGCTGAAGTTTCGACCAACGCGCAGACCGGCGTCGAGATGGAAGCGCTTACGGCTGTCTCAGTCGCGGCGCTCACGGTCTATGACATGTGCAAGGCTCTGGATAAGTCGATGACGATCACGGACGTGCGGCTTGAGCTAAAAACCGGAGGGAAATCCGGCGATTTCAATCGTTCAGCGAATCACGACGGAACAACCTGAGCGCACTCGACGTTCAAAGTAGCACAGACTTGAGTCTGTGTTTATTGAATCGAAAAAGGAGCAGTCACAGACTGAAGTCTGTGCCACTTCATCCGATGAAATACCAACTTTCTAACGACGCCCGGCCACAGGCAATGACGCTTTTACTAGCCGCGGTTCTGTCCATCACACTTTGGTTCATTCCGTTCGCCGAGATTCTTAGCTATCCATTTCGCATCTTCGTCACTTTCATTCATGAAGGCGGTCATGCCATCGCGGCTTTGCTTACCGGCAACTCGGTGCAGAGCCTGAGCGTTGCGATGAATGGCAGCGGCGAAACCTATACAACGCAGGGCGGCGTCATCTCTCAGATGATCGTTTCCAGCGCGGGCTACGTCGGCGCCATGAGTTTCGGCGCTACCCTGCTCATCCTAATTCGACGTTCAGTTGCCGCGCGCGTCGTATTGCTCGGTTCGTCAATTGTAGTGCTGGCGCTGACAACGATCTTCGGCGTCATTAAGCCGTTGATGTCTGGAACGTGGGGGTTGCTCGGCGGCGTGCCTTTCACTCTGCTGGCCGGCGGCCTGCTGTCTGTCGGCTTATTCGCAGTGGCCCGCTTTGCGTCGGCGAAGGTGGCAACTTTCCTGGTCAGCCTGCTGGCCGTGCAGTGCGTCTTGAACGCCCTGCTCGATCTGAAGACGGTGTTCTTCCTGTCTTCGCCGTTTGCTACTACAGTGCCGACAGACGCGCTGAACATGGCGAACGCGACTGGAATTCCGGCAATGTTCTGGGCGGTACTTTGGATTGCGCTATCGGTTTTGATTCTCGCGGTGGCGGTCAAACAGTACGTTGCATCACAGCGGAAATCATTCGCCGGCGTCAACGATCTAGCCCTTGATCACACGGCCGATATGTGGAGCATGCCTGCGCTGCCATCGACATCCGACATTCGATCGAACAAATCTGCGTGATATCATCGGTTCATTGGCTCAATGATTCATTGAATCAATGAACACGTTAATAGAAATCCTTGACGGCAAGTTTGCGCAAATCGCCGCCGGCTGGGGCGAAGTGGTTCACGAACTTAATTCCGATACGCTCTATCGAAAAGTGAACGCCAATTCGCGCTCGCTTTCCTGCGGCGAACACATCGTGCGGAGCGCGCGGATTGTCGAGCAGACGTTCGGCGGAATCACGGCAAATCTTTGGGACGATCCTTTCGAATGGACTTTGCCGGAAACTCTGACCACACCCGAATCTGTTTTGGATTACTTGCGCGAAGTTGAGGCGACGCGGCGGCGCGGATTCGACCTGATCAAAACTGAAGAAGATCTGACGAAGGAGATAATGACGGCGTCCGGCGCCAGGCAATTGCTGTCTCTTTTGCTGGACACTCTGGTTCGCGCAGGGCATCATCTCTTGAGCGCGCGGGAAGTTCTCAAGCAGTTAAGGTCTGACGACTTGCGCGCGACGCGGACAGCGAACATCAACGGCTGAAGCGTCCTTCTAGTTACCTATGTTTTGTCCACGATGCGGCCAACAGCAGGCGACTGACTCGATGCGGTTTTGTTCGCGTTGCGGCTTCTCAATGGAAGGCGTGATGCACCTGCTCGCGCACGGCGGCATGCTGCCGCTGTACCA
>DATLVM010000041.1:0-6015 GCA_035577445.1 Pyrinomonadaceae bacterium | reverse complement strand
TTATTTCGTCGACCTGGCGTTTGACGTCATGGATTATGATTTCGGCGCCGGCCCGCGTTTCCCGCGCGTGAGCATTCCCGCGATCACTGCCCGCCAAGCCCAAGCTGCCGGTCTCTGCAGCGGCGCCACACCTCCGCCAGTCTGCCGGGCGCCACAGGACATCGGTCCGGGGAAATTCTTCAACGCGAACGCCGGCATCACGTATCAACCATCAACGCCACTTAGGTTTGACCTGAGCATGACAAAGCAACGACTGCGACGAAACGACACGCACTTACTCGCGTTCGATGAAAACATCGTCTCTCTGAAAGCCACGTATCAATTCACGCGGTTCATCTTTGCCCGCGGCCGCATCGACTTTGATTCGCTCGCGACGAGTTACAAGGGACAGTTTCTTTTCGGTTGGACGCCGAATCCCGGCACGGCCTTCTATGTCGGTTACAACGATGACCTAACGCATCACGGCTTCAGTCCATTCACGGGCCAGCTCGAGCCCGGCTTCCGCCGCAACGCACGCACTTTCTTCATCAAGATGTCTTATTTGTTTAGGAAGAGCTTCGGCTGACGTAGGGCGTGCGACGTGAAGGTCATTCCAAGCTACCGTCTCGGCCTTCCGCAAAGTGCGCGACAGTTCCGACCCGCCGCGCTTCGGCCTCGTCAGCTTCGGCCACGATTTGTAGGGGCACAATCCAATCATTGTCACGCTGTACAGCTTTACCAATCACGTAATAATTGAACGTGCCATCGGGGTGAGTGAGCGTCATGAAGTGATCCGGTTCCAGGCGAGCGGCTTCCTCGAATACGTCACACTGCAAGGCTTTTTCGCCAGAGTCGCTGGTAAGTATCGTCATCGAATCATTCCCTCACGCGGCAAGCAAATCTTTAAGCTCCAAGCGTGACTAGTAATACCGCTTTCCATTGCCGGAGTGCAACGTTTGCGCGAATGAATTCGGCGTCGATGTTTTGGTAAGGCATAATCGTTGCCCTTTTTTGTGGGTCGTTCATTACCATGTGTTGTAGGGGGTGCCACGAGAAGAGATCTCAGTAGATGAGCTATGGATATTTATGATGCCTCTCTTACCTTTTACTAGTTTCGGATCCTCACCGATTACAACTTGCCAATCATCCTTACCGGTGATGGGGTCCTCAAAAGTATGACCAAAACCCTGACTTCGAAATTCTGCTAACGACTGCGGAAGATCCTTTCTCGCCGAGGCATAATCGCGCAGTGAGAGGCGAAATGAATCTAACCGACTTTGCAGGAGGGTTTCGTTTAACCGAAGATTGTTTTGGTGAATCCTCGAAATTATTCTGCACGAAGTAAAGGCAAGTCCTAAGAAGATTATCGCCCCTCCGATAGCAAATCTAAGTCGCATTTCTCTTGTCACCTCGAACAGCAAACGTGCCACCGCGATTACCTCGCATGGTCGATCTTGCTGCGATGATTTCTTACCCGCAGTTATGGCGCGAGAATGGTATCGAAACAATTGGCATCTTCGTGATAACCGCAAAAGCCGCTGTACTTAACGACTTTCAGTGCGCCTAAACACACGGTTGGCCCTAATGGCTCGTTCCTTACCCAGTATTCCGTACGGTATTCATATTGAACATACTGGCCCAGACATTCAAGTCTAATGCGAACGGACCCGCTTGCTTTGCAATTCACGGGGCACGGACTAATCGTGTAAAAGTCCGCAGTACCGTCCCCGTATTCTATACTTTCAACCATCAGAGCATTCGAGACTCCGGCTATTTTTACCGAACTGCTATCTCCGATAGAGTCACAGAAGTTATTGTCATAGCAGTTTTGTCCATCCCATGAGTATCGCTCCTGACAACCCATATCGGCGAATAACGTGACAGCTCCGCCAATGTCGGCGTCTTCTCCCGTCATTGCTGTAGTATGACCGCCGTCTGGATCGAGCGAGGCCGCAGGACTGTCAACGGACCAGTTAGCTCCCACCGAATATGGCCCCATTGTGTAACCGCTGTCATATTGTGCGTACTGCCACGCCGAACTATTAGCCCCGAATCCGCCAACACCACCAACTACACCACCAACACCTTGATCGCCCGAGACGTCGATGCCCAAAGAAAGGGAGCGACATCAATCGATGCCGCTCCCTTTTTGTTTCTAAATTTCTAAGTCCGCTAAAGACAATCCAGGAACAATTCCCCGCTCTCGTGCGTAAAAGTGGAACAAGCGCGGGGGCATCGTCGTCTAAGGTCAGGTGCTTACGGGCTGGACGGCATAATTCATTAGGCAACCTCAGTCTGATATATCGTTTCGAAGCCATTGCTGGTTCATTCTTTGATATCTCGCAATAACATACATGGCTAATCAAAAATATCGGCATCGTGTCAGAACCGCGAGCGGTAGCGACCGGATCAAGAAGTCCCGCTGGGTTTCTAAGGTTCCTCCTGATCCGGTCGCTACCGCTCGCGGTTCTGACACAGAAGTGACGCCCCTGATCCGCGAAGGTTCTCTGCTTGCTTAGTTAAGTCTGTTATTGCCGGATATCTCGCTTGGTTAACAGAAAATGCGGCTGGGCCGTCTAATCATTCACACTTGTTTGGCGACGTACTGAAGCGAATCTCACAAGTCAGGCCTGACGGAGCGCGAACAATTAAATGATCATCAGACTAGTTCTGGCGGCCGTTGCCGCACTCGTGCTGGCAGGTACGCCTCTGTTCGCGCAAACTAACGGCACCTCTTCCACCAAATCCAAGACCGCCGCGGAAAAGCCCGCCGGCAAACCTCGATTAATAATTCCGCCGGAAAAGCAGAAGCCCGTCGTCGTCCCTCGCTTCGAGAAACCGCCGGCGATTGATGGCAAGCTGGACGACGAGGTCTGGAAGACCGCGGCTGTTTTCAAAGACTTCGTCCAAACCAATCCCGGTGACAATATCGCGCCTTCAAAGCCGACCGAAGTAATGATGGGGTACGACGCGAAGACCCTCTATATCGCTTTCCACTGTTTCGACGAGCCCGATAAGATCCGCGCGACCGTCGCTAAACGTGACAACATTTTCGATGAAGACAATGTTCGGATATATCTCGACACCTTCAACGACCAGCGGCGGGCTTACATCCTGGGCTGGAACCCGTTGGGCGTTCAGGCAGACGGCATCATGACTGAAGGTTCGGGCACGGATTTCAGCATCGACATCGTCATGGAATCAAAAGGAATGATTACCAGCGATGGCTGGACTCTCGAAGTTGCCATCCCCTTCAAATCACTGCGCTACGAAGCCGGCAAAGGAAAATTTTGGGGCATTCACCTTTTGCGCAACATCGATCGATTCAATGATGAATTCGATTCATGGATGCCGACCTCGCGAGACATCTCTTCACAGTTGGTGCAGGAAGGTCACCTCACGGGGCTCGAAAATATTTCTACCGAACACACGCTGGAAATAATTCCCAGCCTCACTTTGTCCGAAACGGGTAACCGCGTCAGTGCTCTTTCGGCGAATCAACTGGCAGCTAATCCGGCGCTTCTCGATCCGGGAAGAATCTTGAATCAACCCGTCAAGATGGATCTGGGGGTCACCGCCAAGTACGGCATTACGCCTACCGTGACACTGGACCTCGCGATCAACCCTGACTTTGCCCAAGTCGAAGCAGATCAAACGGTCGTGACGGCGAACCAGCGCTTTCCGATCTTCTTTGAAGAGAAGCGGCCATTCTTTCTCGAAGGCATCGATATCTTTCGCACGCCAATCCAGGCAGTGCACACGCGCGCGATTGTCGATCCGGACATCGCCGTGAAACTTTCAGGCAAACGCAGTAAGAACACTTTCGGAATCCTGCTGGCGAGCGATAACGCTCCCGGTAATTTCACCGAAGAAGAGAGGCGCGACCCGAGCACCTTTCCGACGATCGAAAGATTTGTCGACAAGAATGCTTACGTCGGAATCTTGCGTCTGAAGCGTGACATCGGAAAACAAAACTACATTGGCTTGTTACTGACCAGCTACAACTTCATTGAGAAGCATAATCAATTGGGTGGCATCGACGGGCGATTTCAAATTAGCAAGCAAAAGACTTTTACCTTCCAGATATTAGGCTCAACTTCGAGACGCTGCTTTTTCGAGCCCACCCTGGATGCCCATCGGCCCGGACCTTCTGAAGGATGTTTTGGCGGATTCGATCCCGCGCCTGGAAATCCAACCCGTCCCACCGAAACTAGTAATTATTATCGTACCGGCAACGGTCTGGCTTATCGTTATAGCTACAATCGCGACGGCCGGCACTTTTACTACGGCGTCAACGGCAACGGTCAGACGCAAGACTATCGCGCAGACGTTGGGTTTACGCGCAGGCTCAATACCAACTTCGAAGGCGCTTACATGGGCTACAGCTCGGAGCCGCACCCAAAGGCAACATTGATTAGCTGGAACGTCGGCGACAACTTTGGCATTAACTTCAATTGGCAGGGGCTGAGTCAGAATTTTTATCACGAGACGAACGCCAATCTTAATTTTCAGCACAATACGAACCTCGGGTTCGGCTTCGACGAGGGCTATGAACGCTTGTTCGAAGAAGAGTTTGGTTTGAAGCGGAACGCGACACGCGACGGGGCTTTCTTTGGTCCACCACAGCGCTCTAGTAAGCAATACAGCGCTTACTTCTACGGAAACATAAAGCCAAGCCAGAAGTATTCACTTAACACGTTCATGAGCTATGGTTGGAATTCCTACGACTATGACTTTGGCGCAGGTCCGAAGTTCATCCGCGTGAGTCCTGCGGCGCTGGCTGATCCGAATGCCGCCCTCGATCCCGGCCCGGGCAAATCGCTGGACATCAATTTGAATTTCGGCTATCAGCCGACCAAACCTCTGAACATGTCTCTGAGTTGGGAACAGAGTAAGCTGCGCCGGAACGATACCGGATTGCTGGCTTTTCAGGACAACATCTATTCGTTCCGCTCGACTTATCAATTCAGCCGCTTTGTGTTTGCGCGCGCGCGCGTCGATTACGACACTCTCTCGTCGAACGCGCGAGCGCAATTCCTGTTCGGCTACACACCAAATCCGGGCACGGCCTTCTACGTCGGTTACAACGACGACCTGACGCGCAACGGATTCAGCCCGTTCACCGGTCAGCTTGAGCCCGGCTTCCGCCGCAATGGCCGCACGTTCTTCATCAAGATGTCTTATTTGATCCGGAAGAGTTTTGGTGGGTAGCGCATCGCTTAACTAATGCCACAGAGCCACGGACACTAATAGTAAAGGCACAGATAAACACAGAGACACGGATAAGGAGATTTTTATTTAATCTGTGTAAATCCGCGTTCATCTGTGGCAATTCAGCTCAGGCCGGCTTTCGCAATTGACCTCGCAGGGTGAAGAAGATCACCGCCGCCACCAATTGCGCGGCAATTCCAAACACTACCAGCGCTAACAACGAATAGTCGTACAGGACTCCCATGGTCACGCTCCCGACGAACCACAAAACGCCATAGGCCGCATTGAACGAACCGAACGCAGTGCCGCGCTTGTTCATGGAAACCACTTGCGAGATGCCTGACCTGAGAGTGGCGTCTTGCGCGCCCAAGCCTATCGCCCAACAAGCAACGCTGATGTACACGCCGGTCGTTCCGCCAAGAAATCCAAACGGTAGCGCGAGTAGTGAAAGAAAAATACCCAGCACGATCACTTGAATTCCAAAACGATCGAATAGCCTGCCAAATATCAGCGCCGTCAATCCGTTCACGCCCATCGCTCCTGCGTAGAGCAGCGGCACGACCTCGGGCTTTGTCAGCGAATTTTTTTGAAAGTGATAAGCCAGCAGCGGGAAATCAACAAAGCCCAGGGCCAGCAGTCCTGCGGCGGCGACATAGAACCAAAAGACTTTCGGCAGTTGCTTTTCGGTCGGCGCGGCCGGGGGGGTCCCCTTGTGCGGGCTCATCGCCCGCGCAAAGAGAAGCGCGATAAAAGCGCCCAACGCCGGCACGGCCAACCAAATGAATGCGGGCCCAAAGTGATGCGAGCGGGCAACAGCAGTGGCCA
>DATLVM010000040.1:0-5857 GCA_035577445.1 Pyrinomonadaceae bacterium | reverse complement strand
AAACGCGTCGCCAACGAGAGTCGGAAGAAGACTCGATGCTCAACCGCGCACGCGACCGGGCGGATGCGGAAGCGCGCGACGAAGCTTACTGGCGCGGTCGCGCTCGAACGCTGCGATCGGAAATCGCGGCTAACAATGCGCAGATCTCTTTTGTGAGCGGACGGCTCGGCGACGTAACGCCGCAAGGTGTGACAGGTTTGGTGCTGGGCGGATCGCCCTATGGCATCTACGGACCGCAGCTTCCGCCCAATATTCGCGGCACCGGCACAGGCATATACGGTGACGGCCGCGGTAACCTGCCTCAGTACCCGAGACGCGATCCGAGGCGACAGAATCGCGGCAACTTTCCGAACATTTATGGATACCCGAACGTCTATGGGTACCCTAACGTGTACGGCTACCCGAACGTGTACGGATATCCAAATGTCTACGGCTATCCGAACGTTTACGGATATCCCAACAACTACCCGAACGATCCCAACACGCAAATCAACACGGACGAACGTACAAATTTGACGCAGCGCCTCGACGATTTGCTGGCACAGCGCGCGGCACTTCAGTCGCGCTGGCAGCAGTTGGAAGACGAAGCGCGCGACGCGCGCGTGCCGCAAAAGTGGTTGGAACCGTAATCGTCAGTTGTCAGTGGTCGGTGGTCAGTTGTAAAAAGGAATTGCCGCGCGCAGACTTACAACTGACGACGGACTACTGACTAATGACAAATAATTGGGAAACCATCATCGGGCTGGAAGTCCACGCCCAACTCAGTACTGAATCGAAAATTTTCTGCGGGTGCTCGACGCATTTCGGCGACGAGCCAAACGCGAACACGTGTCCAGTATGCCTCGGGTTGCCGGGGGCGCTGCCGGTTTTGAATCGGCGAGTGATTGAATTGGGCGCGCGCGCGGCGCTCGCGCTTGGGCTGCACATCAACGAGCGATCCATCTTCGCACGCAAGAATTATTTTTATCCCGATCTGCCGAAGGGCTACCAAATCTCGCAATACGATCAGCCTTTCTCAGCCAACGGCATCCTCGAAATCATGACGGCTGATCGTGATGAAGCTGGGCACGCGCATGAATGGAAGCCGATGACGATTCGCGTCACGCGTCTGCACCTGGAAGAGGACGCGGGCAAAAACGTGCACGAAGGATTACCCGACGTCGATCGCTTTTCCTACATCGATCTGAATCGCGCGGGCACGCCGCTCGCTGAGATCGTTACCGAGCCCGACTTCCGCACATCGTGGCAGGCCTATGATTACGTGAATCATGTGCGCCGCGCGCTGCAATGGGTCGGCGCATCGGACGCGGACATGGAGAAGGGAAATCTGCGCTGCGAAGCGAACGTGTCCGTTCGTCGTAAAGGCGACGACAAGTTCGGTACCAAAGTCGAGCTCAAAAATCTGAACTCAGTCCGCTTCATGCAGAAGGCCATCGAGTTCGAAGTCGAACGTCACATCAAGACTCTGGAAGAGGGTGGCCGTTTGGTCCAGGAGACGCGTCTGTGGGATGACCGCTTGAGCGAGACTCGTCCGATGCGTTCGAAAGAAGAAGCGCACGACTATCGCTATTTCCCTGAACCTGATCTGCCGCCGCTCGTTGTTACGCGCGATTTCGTTAATGACATCAAAGCGTCACTGCCCGAATTGCCGGGCCCGCGCGCGAAACGATTTGCTGAGCAATATGCGTTGTCGTATGCGGACGCATCACAACTAACCGGTGACCGTCCGCTGTCCGACTACTATGAGGCGGCGGTTGAAGCGAGCGGTGGCAACGCGCGTGGGACGGCGAATTGGATTCGCTCTGAGTTGCTGCGCGAGTTGGAGAATGCCGGCTTGACGGCCGATAAATCGCCCATTCCCGCAACTGAACTGGGCGCGCTGGTTCGCATTATCGACGAGGGGAAGATCAGCGGCAAGCAAGGCAAAGACGTGCTGGTTGAGATGTTCGCGAGCGGCAAACCTGCCGCGACGATTATCGAAGAAAAGGGTTTGGTGCAAGTTAGCGATACCGGCGAAATCGATCGCGTGATCGACGAAGTGATCGCGGCGAATCCGAATCAACTGGAACAATATCGATCAGGAAAAGAGGCTCTGTTTGGATTCTTTGTTGGCCAGGTAATGAAGGCTTCAAAGGGCAAAGCCAATCCGAAGATTGTGAATGAGCGATTGCGCCAGAAGCTGAAGTAGATCTTGATTTCCTCTCAGGTTTGGAAGGGTGGTTTACCCCCGCCACACTTTCTTGGAGCATGCGGGGGCAAGCCACCCTTCCCGACCTGAGAGATTGCAAAAGAATCTCATGGATCTAACCGGCAAGACGGCTATAGTCACCGGGGGCACGAAAGGAATCGGCCGCGGCATTGCCGAAGCTTTACTTCGCGAAGGCGTTTCGGTCTGTATTAGCGCGCGGCACCAGGACGACATCGTTCAGGCTGTCGATCAGTTGAATCGAATAGGCGGCGGCCGGGCGATCGGCTTCGTGTGCGACGTGCGCGAGTACGATCAGGTGAAGACGCTTATCGATCACACCGTTAATGAACTCGGCGGCCTCGACATTCTCATCAACAATGCCGGCATTGGCATCTTCGAAACAGTCGAGCTGACTTCGCCGGAAGATTTTCGCGCGGTGCTTGAAACGAATGTCTGCGGCGTTTTCTACTGTTGCCACGAAGCGATTCCCCGAATGAAGAAGCGCGGCGGCGGCTACATCATCAACATCTCGTCACTGGCTGGAGTGAATGCTCATCCGCGCATGGCGGCTTACAACGCTTCGAAGTTTGGCCTTAACGGATTAAGCGAAGCGCTGATGCAGGAAGTTCGTCATGACAACATCAAAGTCAGCTACATCATGCCCGGCTCGGTGAACACCGAATTCGGCGGTGACTCGCCGAGCGATGAAAAGAGTTGGCAATTGACGCCAGACGACATCGCGCGCGTCGTTGTCGGTCTGCTGCACCACGATGATCGTTCATTGCCGAGCCGGGTCGAGATTCGTCCGAGTAAGCCGCCGAAGAAATAAGTCCGACAAACTTCAGTTTGTCGCTGCACCGCAATCGACAAGCTGAAGCTTATCGGACATTTTATGCGAGCCGTCGTTCAGCGCGTGACGCGCGCCTCAGTTACAGTTGACGGAGAAATCATCGGCGAGATCGGCAACGGTCTGGTCGTTCTTCTTGGCATCGCGCGGGACGATACGAAAGTTGAAGCGGCTTACCTGGTCGACAAGATCACCAATCTCCGTATCTTTGACGATGACGACGGGAGGATGAATCGTTCAGTCAAAGATGTCGACGGTGGATTGCTGATTGTTTCTCAGTTTACTTTGTATGGCGATGTGCGACGAGGACTGCGGCCGTCTTGGATCGACGCTGCCCCTCCGGAAATCGCCGAACCGCTCTACGATTTCTTTGTGCGCCAGACTGGTTCGGTTGTCGATGAAGTTGCGACGGGAAAATTTCAGGCTATGATGCAGGTTGAACTGGTGAATGACGGACCGGTGACTATTCTGCTTGATAGTAAGAAACTGTTTTGAGCGTGTCAGAAGCCCGACCGTCAGGGAGGGCTTGATCGAGAACGATAGCCCTTGCTTACGCGCGGGCTTCTAACACGCATGCATCGATTCAAAATTGATTTTGAGGAGTGATCGAGTGAAAAAACTGACCACGATCATATCGATTCTTCTGGCGCTCTTAGCTCTTTCTTTTACCGCCTGCAATCAATCGAGCTCAAACACGACGACCAAAAACGCAGACACGGAAACTGCCGGAGCCAAAGTGAAATCCGGCGTAAAGCCTCAGCCTGATCCTGAAGTCGCCGTGATCGAAACCGCTGACTATGGTCGCATCGTGATCGAACTCTATTCGAACATTGCGCCGCAGCACGTCGAGCGATTTAAGAAGCTCATCAATGAAAAGTTTTTTGACGGCACTGCAATTCATCGCATCGACCCCAACCTCGGAATTATTCAAGGCGGCGATCCTCTGACGAAGAGTGGAAATCAACAGGCGTGGGGCACGGGCAATTCGCCTTATCCGAACGTGCCGGCAGAGTTCAGCGACATTCTTTACGAGCGCGGAACGCTGGGCGCGGCGCGCACCAGCGACGTTAACGGCGCGAACTGTCAGTGGTTCATCACGCTTAAGAAACAGCCGGCGTTCGATAAGAAGTACACGGTCTTCGGCAAAGTGATCGATGGGATTAAGAACGCAGAAGTGATCATGACCGCGCCGACGGCGCCGGGGAGCGAGAGACCGGCAGATAAGGTTGTGATTAAGAGCGTGACGCTGCAGCCGCGATCGAATTTTCCCGCGAGCTAGTCGGAGTGCCCGCATCCTGCGGGCGGGTTGCGCAATTTATGTCTCCGCGTCAGAGATGAGGTCAGTACCGGGAGCGGTAGCGACCGGGTCACAATTTCGAGCACTACATTCTTGGACTGGACCCGGTCGCTACCGCTCTCGGTACTGACTGCTACCTGGAGAGAGACCTCTTAAACCTTCGGAAACAGAATCGGCAGAGCTACGTCGGCCGTGAACATGCAGCGGGCGTTGTGACCGCAGAGCGGGACGACGACGACCTGGTGCTTCGCGTTGTACTTGGCGTTTACGTACGCGCCGAAGGCTTGGCCGCGCGCGAGTCTGGTCGGTCCCTGCGCCATGGCCGGACACGACGAATCGAATCCCGCCAACGGCAGCACATCCAATTCACCCAGCAAGTACGTCACCGGCCGCGAAGCCATCTGCTTCTTCAATTGATCGTCAGGAATATTCGCCGTATAGCCGGTGCGATTCTTCAATCCATAAGGCCAGTTATCGTAAGTCGTGCAATTGCGCGCGTCGCCGAACGGCCGCAGCTCGGCGTTGGCTCCCGAAGGCCGGTCTGCATCGAGATACGAATAGCTCGAGGGATTAGCAACAACGTAAGTAATGGGCACGCTCACCGATTCGTGAAGCTTGTTCGCCATTTCATAGCGCGTGGCGAACTGGCCCCCGGCGGAGTGACCTGAGATAACGATTGCTTTAAGGTTCGGGAAATTGTTTTTGTTCGCCAGCGCGCGCACGATCTCGTCCATGAAGTCATAAGAGGTCAGCTTCGCGTTGCTCGTCGCCGTCCCTCCTGATCGCCAACTGTCGCCGCCGCACGGCCAATTGACCTCGCCCGCAGCCAACGTGTCGCGGCATCCCGTGCCATTGCTTGAAGCAAATCTTGGCGAGATCACAATCGTGTCGTTAAAAGCGTTCGCCAGAAATGTTGCTGCCAGGCTGGTGCGAAAATAATTATCTGCGTCGCGGCCCTGACCGTGAACGACGATTAGGGCGCGAACAATTTGCTCGTTCTTCTTATCGAGTGGATAAGTGCTGTAAACGAGTGAACGTGATTCGCCACCGAGATTCACCCAACGTGTGCAGTCAGTCGTAGCTTTGGTGCACGGTTCAGCTGCGTGAACCGGAGTGCAAATCAGGAGCAGCGTCAGCAGAAGAAGTTTGCGCATAGTGCGCGGGAGAATATAGCGGAGAGAATGTCCGCGCAAGCAGGATTGCGTATCGTGGCTTCGCTGCTCCGTAGGAGCACAATGTTTATAGCCCCGAGATCCCCCGTTCCAAACGCAAGAGGAGCACAGCCAGGTGGCTGTGCTCCTCTTGCGAAACAAGTATTTGGAAAACGTGTTTCCATAAACATCTCGCTCCTGACGGAGCGAAAGAACAACGCGAACTGCAAACTGCGCGCGAATCCCGACTTGTCGGGACAGGATGCGGGCCCTCCAGAACTAGATCGTGTCGTCGCGGGTCTTTGACTGCTCTTCCAATTCGTAGCGATCACGATCGCGGCGCTCGATTTTGTCGAGGAAGTCCAGTTCTTCGT
>DATLVM010000039.1:0-11556 GCA_035577445.1 Pyrinomonadaceae bacterium | reverse complement strand
GGTAGTTGTAGATCTCTCCGTTGAGGACAACTGCGACGGTTCGGTCCTGGTTGAAGACAGGCTGTTCGCCGGTAAGTAGATCGATGATCGCCAACCGGCGCATGCCCAGCGCGATGCCGTCATCGAGCAGATAGCCTTCGGAATCGGGGCCGCGATGATGCATGCGATCGCACATCGAACGCAGGAGTTCTTCGTCGCCATCGCGTGGCGAAGTGCGTGGATCGAGATTGGCCCAACCGGCTATGCCACACATAAATCAATCTGTAGGGGCAGGGCTTGTCCCTGCCCGCGCTTCAATCGCCGCGCTCACTAAGTGCAAATAATCGAGTCGCTCTGTATACGGCCAGTCTTCCGGACGAATAACCAATCCGCGCCGCACCGGATTCATCCGAATGTAAGCGAGCGTTTCATCAAAATCGTCGCGATTGCCAATAATGTGATCGTAGAATTGTCGCTGCCACAGTTTGCCGTCGTACCAGCGCCAAAAGCGGCGAGTCGAAATGCTCTTGAAGCTTCCACAAATTCGTCCAAGCGATTGGTTCGACGCACCCGGCCCTATTAGCGCATGGAAGTGGTCTGGCATCAGACAGAAGACATAAACAGTAAACCCCAGTTTTTCTCGTAACTGTTTCAAGCACTCGATGGTCGCACAAGCAACGCGAGAGTCATGAAAGATTGGACGACGGTTTGCAGCATTGATTGTAACGAAATAAATGCGAGTCCATGAGTAGTCAAAGCCTCTTAACCGCAGGCTGTTTCGACGTGTGTGGGTCTTTTTGTCGAAAATCATTGATGCAAGAGCGGGCGGGGACAAGCCCCGCCCCTACAGTTATTCCTCAAATCCGATTCGCTCACGAACCGCGTAAATAGGTTTCGACTGTGATTCGTGATAGGTGCGCACCAGCATCTCGGCCAGCAATCCCATGAAGAAAAACTGCACGCCCAACACCAGCATCACCATCGTCAACACGGGCAGGGGGGTCTGGACAAAATCAGCATGATGCGGCCAGCTGGCGAACTTCATCAGCAGCGCCAGCACTGCGCACAGAAACGAAATCACAAACGTCGTCAGTCCCGCGAAGCCAAACATGTAAAGCGGCTTGGTCTGATAAGACGCCATGAATTTGATCGTCATCAGATCGAAAACGACTTTGATAGTGCGTGACAGACCGTACTTCGATTTTCCCATCGTGCGCGGATGATGCTCGACCGGAATCTCGGTCACGCGTGCGCCTGACCATGACGCATAGATCGGAATGAAGCGATGCATCTCGCCGTAAAGCTGCACGTCTTCGAGTGACTCGCGGCGATAAGCCTTCAACGAACAGCCGTAGTCGTGAAGCGGCACACCGCCGATTCTCGAAATCAGAGAATTAGCTAATTGCGAAGGAATCTTGCGCGTAATGAGCGGGTCCTTGCGATCCTTTCGCCAGCCGGAGACGACGTCATAGCCTTCGTCGATTTTATCGAGCAGCCGGGCGATGTCCGCCGGATCGTTTTGCAAGTCCGCGTCCATCGGAATGAGGACGCGCCCGCGCGCCGCGTGAATGCCCGCAGCCATCGCAGGTGTCTGACCGTAGTTTCGTCGCAGCGCGATCACGCGCACGCGCGGATCGCTTGCGGCGATCTCGCGCAGAACATTGAGGCTCCCATCGCTCGAACCGTCGTCGACGTAAATGATCTCCGCGGAACGTCCAAGCTGCGCGAGCGCTTGATTCAATTTCTCGTGCAGCGGCCGCAGGTTTGGCTCTTCGTTGAAAACGGGAAGGAAGACTGAGATGTCGGGAGCGCCTCGATCACCCGCGGTGTGTGGGGCGATCGAAGCTTGAAGGCTAGATTCTTCGCTGATTGTTTGCATCAGGCGGCGCTGCGAAGTTTCTCCTTTATCCATCGGCTCACGAGCTTATCGGCTGGAATTCGCTTTCTCTTAGCCAGCGCATGCACTTCATCATAGAGACTACGATCGACAACCAGACTCCTCTTCTTCAAGTCAACTTCGACATCCACATCGACGAAGTACTCTTCATAATCAGAGCTGTCATGGGTATCCCAAAACTCTGCCGCTTCTTCGAGCGAAGCAAAATGTTCTGGCAATGGATCCCGTGCCTTTGTCTTCGTGCTTCGTTTTGTTTTCTTAGGCATAGTGTCTTCGCTCACCCCTGGTGGCATCGCGGGCAGAAATTACCAGCGCGCGGCCACCATGTTTGTACACAAAGAATACGATCAAATATCGCCCGGCGTCAGTTTGGCCAATGGCTCTGTACAGGTCTTCGTTCGGTATATCGCCGAGTTCGGCAAACTGAAAAGTTGGACGATTCAGAAATACTTGCTCAACTTCATCCTGGCTAACATGATGCTTTCGCTCGATCTTCTCCGCAAATTGGCGCAGCCATACGACTTGCTTGATTCTCATGCAGCCTTAATCTCTTCTCGCCACGCAAACGATCGACACGCCGAAAGGAAAACTCATGCGGCGAAGCCACCAACTCTCGGCGCCCAAAATCCATCCGAGTATCCCGTTCAGCGCTGACACGTTGATGTTCGCTTCTGACTCCGGCGTCAAACCCGTGACGCGCATAATCAACCGGCCAATCAGCGTCGGCAAGAAGAAGGTTATGTTCGCGTAGGTCGATCGCTCAACCGACAGGCCCGCTCTTTCAATCGCGTCGGTTAGTTCGGCGCGCGTGTATCGACGACGATGATGGCTGATGTCATCCTGCACGCCCCAGAGAAACATGAACGCCGGCACAAACAAAACCGCGCGGCCACCGGGCCGCAACACGCGCCGCATCTCGCTCAACCCGCCAACATCATCATCGAGATGTTCGACCACATCAAGCCCCGTCACCAAATCAAAGGAAGCATCTTCAAAAGGAAGCGCTTCTGCCGGCCCCAGCTTCACTTTTGACAATCCGCGCGCGCGACAAAACTCGAGAGCCTCCGGTGAAATGTCCACACCTTCGGCCACTCCATAATTCGCCAGCATTTGCAGGTTTGCCCCGGTCCCGCAGCCGACATCGAGAATGCGCGCTCGTCGCTTGCCGATGTCACTGCAAACTCTTTCGACGAAGCTCTCGATGATCTTTCGTCTGCCGACGAACCACCAATGCTTCCCCTCCATCTCGTACGTGATGCGATAGGTATGGAGCTGCATCTCGCGCGGAAGTGCTTGCGGCAAATTGTTAGCGGTGGTGGACAATGTCTGAAAGAACTCTGGCAGTTTAGCCTTGCGGCAAATCACTAATCTTTCCGTTCACGTGCGCGCAGGCGACGTCCATGATGACGCGAACCTGCGTCTTTGATTCCTTCCGAAGATCCAATCTGTACCATAACACGCAGTGTCTCGGCCACGTTAATTTCAGCAAGTATTTATCAGCCTTGACGCCGCGAAAATGAAATTCGTAGTGCTGGTCGGGAGTAGTCGACGCAACGACTTTCTTTCGCTTGCGCGTCACGATCTGGACGGGAAAACTTCTCAGATCGTCAGGCGTATTGTTCGTGAAGTAAATGATTCCGCCGACTTCTCGTGGGTTCTGGCCGAAGACTTGAAACGCGCCGGCAAGTATCAAGAGTGTTGCGATGAAGAGGTGATTACGCACGATCAGGATTCCTAAACCATTGGACGAATTTTTTGATGCCTGATTCGATCGGCGTTTGCGGGTTGTAGTTGAGCAGTCGCCGGGCCTTGCTGATGTCGGCATAGGTTTGCGGCACGTCTCCAGGTTGAGTCGGCTGGCGATCAATCTCAGCACGCCTGCCGAGTTCACTTTCGATTAATGAAATCAGCTCGCGCAACTCAACCGTCCGCGATTCACCAAGATTGATGACTTCGTAATTAGTCTTGTCGTAATCAATTGCTGCGCGCACGCCCTGAATGATGTCATCGATGTAGGTGTAATCGCGCCGCGTCGAGCCGTCACCAAAGACTGGAATCGGTTGGCCTGCACCAATCAGCTTCGCGAATTTATGAATTGCCAGGTCAGGCCTTTGCCGCGCCCCGTAAACCGTGAAGAAGCGCAGGCAAACAACCCGCATCCCGTACAAGTGCGAAAACGTGTGGCAGATCAATTCGCCAGCCGCCTTTGTCGCTGCGTAAGGCGATATCGGATTGAAGATTGGATCGTCTTCGCTGAATGGGACCTTCTTATTCTCGCCATACACCGACGAAGATGAGCCAAACACGAACTGCCTAACGTTGTTCGCGCGCGCCAAGTCAAGCAAGTTCATCGTACCGTTGATGTTCGTTTCGACATACAGCCGCGGCTCTTTCAACGACGGCCGCACACCGGCGCGAGCAGCGAGATGGACTACGCCATCGAACCTTCCTTCATGGAAGACTTCTTTCAGCGAATAGAAGTCGCGGATGTCGGCTTCAACCAGTTTGAAGTTTGAATTCGCAATATACTGCTCGATGTTCGCTCGCTTAATCGCGGGATCGTAAAAGTCGTTGAAATCGTCGACGACTGTGATTCGCCAATCGCCTTCGGAGATCAAGCGATCGACGAGGTGCGAGCCGATGAATCCCGCGCCGCCGGTGATTAGAATGCTTCGCATGTAACCTTTGTAATCTGGTCTCAAACTCTAAACGTTGACTCTTGTCTTCGCCTCGCGCTAAGTCTTTGAGGGGCGGGCTCAAGAAAAACCGCCCCATAACTTTCGTTACGGAGCGGTTCCTCTTTCATTGTTTTGTGTTTAGATGATTCGACCCGTCCCTCCGCAATATCGACAATCTTGATTACCGCAGTTGCAAAGATCGCCAGGCCTTCTTGAGCGTGTTTGATGAGTAAGTTTTAATTTAGTGTTTTCGTTGTTATGGTTCTTTTCTTGATAACAAATATGAGGTTTCCCCGCCGGAAACCACGAGCGACAGTTTGGATTCTGACACTGTTCCTTAAATTCTAATAGAGCCATTTGCGTTACTCCTTCCGTATGGATTCAAAGAACATTGATGGCCGTCATACTAGCATCGTAAGCGCAAAGAAAAAAGTTGGATTGGCATCTGGCTGATGCGGCCCCATGGAGTCAGTACCGCGAGCGGTAGCGACCGGGTCAATCGTCAAAGTCAGGCAGTTCGTCACCTTGCGCGTAGAGCACGTACTCAATCGCTTTGGCGACACTTTGCTCGTTCCACAAGTATCTCTTGCTTCCTCCTTCCGCCCATGGACTTGAGCTTCTTCTCCAACAGCCGTCCTGGCGCATCTGCCTCGTTGCATTTGCCTTAAAGGCACTTAATGCGCGCTCAGGCGGAATTGACCCGATTGCGACCACGGCATGTACGTGATTGGTCCTAACATTGAGAGCATCTAAGTGCCACTTTCTAACGGTACAGGTTTCGCGTATGGCGTGGTCAACCGCTCGACGCTGAGATTCATCCAGCACGACAGGTTCACCTTCGAGAATCTGCACATTGTGACGATGCCAGTTTTCGTTGCGTTCTATGTACGGAGACTTATAACGATTGTGAAAGCGATCGATTGAACCGCGTTCATCTCCATGCAACCAAGTTCCGTAAGAGCGGAAGGTAATTAGGTAGGCGAGCGGACTGTCAGTGTCGTTCCACATTGCATATCAGCATCTCATTCCGGTCAAGTAATAAGAATTGCAAGAGCGTTTTTTGGTGCCCAACCCGGTCGCTACCGCTCGCGGTACTGACTCCAGTCTTAATGAGTTCATTTCGTCGCATAGATCCACAGGTGCCAGCCCCAACGTGACGCCAGCATCGATTCAATCGACCGCGGCAACAGATTGCCAACCAAGGGAATGAATCGTTTGTTGAGAAAGTAAGCGCGCAACTCAACTTCACGAAAATCTCTAAACAGCTCACGTGCTGCGCGTCGAGAATAAACGCGCGCCAAAGGATTACCGGCTCCGTCCGTACTCTGATTCAATAACTCTGCGCCGGACAACTCTCCCTTGGCATTTCGCAAAGAAGCGGCGTGCTCGCGCAAAGATTCAACCGGCTCGCCGGTCAAACGATTTACGATTTTGATTCCGCCTTCGCTGCTCAAGAGTCCCGCTCCCGCGCGTCGCAACACACGAATGCCGATCTGATAGTTGTAGCTGCCGCGATGATACAGCATCACGATCGCGCGGCCGCCGGGTTTCAGGACGCGGTGAATCTCACGCACCGCGGCTTCAATGTCCGGAGTGTGATGCAGCACGCCATGCGAGTAGACGATATCAAACGACTCATCGGCGAAATCGAGATTCTCAGCATCGGACACGCGAAACTCGCCAGGCATTTTCGCGGATTCAAAATTCTTTCGCGCGAGTTCTACCGCCGCTTCAGTCAGATCGACGCCGGTGTAAGTCGCACCTGCGCGCGCGAATTGCAATCCGTCAGTCCCAACGCCGCAGCCAATCTCCAAAACCTTTAACCCGCGCGTCGATGCAAAGTCAGCCGCCGTTGGAATATGCCACTCTTTTTCGTAACGATGCTGTTCGACTCGATCGAAAAATTCGCGCGTGCCGATCTCGGCATCGCTGAACTTCGAGCCGCACGGATGCTCCTGCCAAAAGGCGCGCACGCGTTCCTTCAAATCCGAATCTTTCTGAGTTGTCCTGGGAATCGGCTGCGCCATCAATGCTGGTAAGCTCTCGCGTGCTCAGTATAAACTGAAACTCGGAGCGCAGGCATCCACCGGGGTACGGCAACCGCGCTGGGTGGCCGGGCCTGCGGGTCGTGAGCAGCTTGCTCGCGCTTTCTGATGTTGACTTTTCAAATCGCAGGTTACCTAACTGAATTCACCGGCGGTCGCGCCGAGGTCAAGATCGAGCGCGAGGCGGCTACTGTCGGCGAGGCTTTGAATCAGCTTTGGGCCGCACACGCCGGCCTGCGCGATCGCGTGCTGACTGAGCAAGGTGAAGTGCGGCCGCACGTCAACGTCTTTGTGAACAGCGATGTGGTCGCCCGCGATCGCGTTTTGCAGACAGCCATCGATGGCAGCGCCGATATTTGCATCATGCCCGCGGTGAGTGGCGGCGCCAGTGTTGTTTCGCTCGGAACTTCAATAGACTAGCAGCCGTATAGACGCACGATCATGTTTTGTCCAGGTTGCGGATCCGAAGAACGCCAGGCCAGCCAATTTTGTCGCGCCTGCGGCAGTGACTTGCGTGCGGTTCGTCTGAGCCTGGAGCGGCCGGACGCGATCACCGCGTCCGCGGTTTCTGCGCGCGAAGAGATTGGCCGCGCCGTCGCCCAAAAGATTCGCGAAGCTGAAGATACCCGCGAGCTGAAGCAAGTCACCGATCATGTCTTACCCGAAATCGAAAAGTTCCTCGAGTCACCTGAAGAGAAACGCCTGCGAAGGATGCGTGCCGGTATCGTCGTGGCATCGATTGGCGTCGGTGTAACGATCATGATGGCGTTGCTTGGTTCCATCGCACGCGAGGCGGATGTGCAAGGTTTCATGGGCGGCGCCGGCGCGGGCATAGTTCTCTTTTTCATCGGACTTGGTCTGCTACTGAACGCATTCTTCTTCACGCGCCCCCGGAAGGACATCAGCGATCGTACGGCCGATGCGCGAGCGCAAGATGTACTCGATGCGAACAATGGCGCGCCTGCACAGTTGCGTGGACAAACGACTTCGAACCTCGGGCAACCTCCCAGCTCAGTGACTGAGCACACTACACTTCACCTTAAGTCCGATCGCTAATATCCTTCCAAGCATGGCTGTCACCCTCGAAGGTGGTTGTCGCGCTTCTGAGATGCGCGAGGACGAACCTGTCGTCAATGGCAAGTTGCGCGTTTGGAATCGGATTGGCCGCGCGACCGGCGCCCAGGCGATTTCGCTGCGCGTGATGGAGTTCGGGCCGGGGTTGTCACCCACGATTCAAAACGAGGATTGTGATCAAATCCTTTACATGTTGGGTGAAGTCAGAACCGCCTGCGGTAGCGGGCGGGCCGCCTTTTTGATTGATGGTCAATCCTTTGAAATTACACCCGACACCGGCATTTACATCCGCCCAAGTCAAACCTTCGCGATCGAAAACCCTGGTCCCGATTCAATCGTTCTTATCAGCGCCCAATGTCCAGATCCTGATAGCGCGCCCCGATTTGTTGAGCCATCTGCGGCTTCATCTGATTCATCACGATTAGATCACCCGCCGATAGTTCGTCTCGCGGATCAGCGTGCTCAACCGACTGCCGATCGTTGGTATCGCGTGCTGGTGGACGACAAAGTTGGCAGCGAACAGGTCACGCAATTCGTCGGCTCAATTCCTCCCGGCCGCGCGCCCGATCACTTTCACAACTACGAAGAAGTGCTGTTCATTTTGAAGGGCGAAGGCCGCATGTGGGCGGGTGAAACAAACACGCCGATAGGGCCCGGCTCATGTATCTATCTGCCGAAGGGTCAGGTGCATTGCGTCGAGAATACTGGAACCGGCGAGTTGCGCTTGCTTGGGGTGTTCTATCCGGCGGGCAGTCCGAGCGTGAGATACGACGTGTGAAGGAGGCGAAGCATCTTTTTCCTTCACTAACTTCTGGTATATTGATGCTATGACAACTGATGAAATGCGCGGGGTAGTTCATTCCGATCCGCAGGTCATGGGGGGAACGCCCGTGTTTGTCGGTACGCGGGTTCCGCTCGAAAACCTCATTGACTACCTTGAAGGCGGCGAATCAGTCGATGATTTCCTGGAAGCGTTTCCCACGGTGAAGCGGGAACAGGTGATTGCTGTCATAGAAGCAGGCAAGCTCAAAATACTGGAAACAGTCTGAGCTATGCGGGTGCTTATTGATGAATGCCTTAACTGGCGAATCTGTCGCGCGCTCGTTGGCCATCATTGCACTTCAGCGCAGAGAATGGGTTGGGCGGGGCTCGCTAATGGCGATCTGTTGAAGAAGGCCGAGAAGAACTTCGACGTTCTAATAACCGGCGATCGTAACCTGAGCTTCCAGCAAGACACTTTGAATTTCAATATCGCCGTTATCGTCCTGCACGCGAAGACCACGAAACTGGACGATACGCTGGCGCTGATCGACAAAGTACTAACGATCCTAAAAACGATAACAAAGGGTGACGTGGTTGACGTTTATCCCTGATGAGAGATTAACTCCGCCAGAATCTCCATCGCTTCCCTCACCTCTTCATCGGTGTTGAAAAAATGCGGCGACATGCGCAGGCCCACTCCCGGACGAGAATCGACAAAGACTTTTCTTTCTGCGAGGCGCTTGACCATCGCCGGACCGTCTTCAACGTAGACCATGACAGATCCCCCGCGGTGATCCACATCAAGTGGACTGTTCACCTTCCAACCTTTATCCAAAGCAAATTGAATCATCGATTGCGTGCGACGTTGGGACTCAGCGCGAATTGTTTGCACGCCCACTTCATCAATGATGTTTAGACCCGGCAGCACAGAATAGAGCGCCGGAATTGATGGCGTGCCTTGCGCGAAGCGGCGCACGGAACTGTCGTAACGCATCGGTGGATTGGCAAAATCGAAGGGCGCGGTATGCGCCACCCAACCGGTTAGTCTTGGTTGCAGATGCCGCTGCAAGTCGGGACGAACGTAAAGATATCCGCAGGCTGGCCCGCCACACAGCCACTTGATTGTGCCGCCGATCATGAAATCGACGTTCCAGTCGCGCGCTTGCAACTCCATCGCTCCGGCAGATTGATAGACATCAAGCAGCACTAGCGCTCCGTGCTTGCGCGCCTTTTCGACGATTGGTTCCACTTCGACTTTGTACGAACTCCGAAATGAAACGTGCGACAGCGCGACCAGCGCGGTGGCGTCATCAATCGTATCCAGAATTCGTTCCGTCGAAATCGCGATGCCGTCGTCGGACGCAACTGTTTCAAGGCGGGCGCCCATCGGCGTTTGCGCATCCAGGATGTAGCGCATCGACGGAAAGTCGAGCGCGCTCGCGACGATCTTGTTGCGCTTGGTCGAAGTGAAATCAAAACAGGAAAGCACGCTCGAAAGCGCAATCGACGCGTTGGGTTGGATCTGAACTGAGCCCGCGTCGCCGCCGAGAATCTTCGCGATGCTATCGCCGACCTGCGCAGACATCTCCCACCAACTCGTCGCCCAGGCGTCTTCGCTCGTGTGATGTTCCCAGGCTTCGTGGTACGCGAGCATCGAATCACGCGCAGTTTGCGGCACCGGACCAAGGCTGTGACTCAGCAGGTGAATGCCGGAAGCGAGCGTCGGAAAAAGTTCGCGGCGGCGGTTGATTTGGGTCTTCACGATGTCGTCAGAACCGCCTGCGGTAGCGGGCGGTTGATCCATAAACACTCGAGAGCTTTTTCGCGAACGCGGTCCCAGGCCTCCGATTACGATTCGAGATCAACCGCCCGCTACCGCAGGCGGTTCTGACCTCAGGCACGAATCTGCGACAGCATCTTCTCCAATCCCAGCGGATCGTTCTTCAATCCATCCAGCACGCCCGCCGCTTCTTCACCAATCGGCGGATCGATTGATTCTTCGCGAATATGACGCAGGATTTCTCCGGCGACAAACTCCTTTGTCATCTTTGGCACGTCCGCACCTTTACTCATGTCGCTGTCAAACGTCGTCGGCATCACGGTCATCACGTGTACGCCGTTGTCCGCCAAGTATGCACGGAGCGCTTGGCCCAGAGACAACAAAGCGGCTTTGCTCGCACAATACGTGCCAACGATTGGCAGATTGATTTTCGCAAAGGCCGTCGCGATGTTGACGATCATTCCTGCGCCGCGCTCGATCATCGCCGGCGCCAGCGCGCGCGTCATTAGCAACGCGCCAAAGTAATTCACATTCATTTCGTCAATCACCGACGCAAAGTTCATTGAGACGGGATTTCCGTACCCCGCGACTCCGGCATTGTTGATGAGAATGTCGATTGTGCCCAGCCGCCCAGCCGCTTCGATGTCTCTGTGATTGGTTACATCGAGCTGAATGGGTGTAATCGGGGCGCCGGCGGCGTCTGCGTCTCGCTTCAAAGTTTCTGCGTCTGCGGCTTTGCGCGTGCCGGCGATCACTTCACTCGCCCCAGCCTCGGCGAACGCGAACGCCAACGTACGACCGAGTCCGCGACTCGCGCCGGTGATCAGAATTCTTTTGCCTTCGAGGTTCATGATCCAGCTGCCACTCGCTTTCGCATCACGCGCGCGAGTGCATACAATCCCGCTCCGACCAGGCTCCAGGCGATCGCCAACTCCAAACTTGTCAGTGAATGCTCGCTGATGCGCTGACTCAAACTTGATGTGCGCAATGTCTTACAGTCTCGCCAAATTTGTACCGCGATCAGGCCGCCCATCGAAATCACCGAAACCCAGGCCGCCGCGCGCTGAAGCCATCGCGGCATCGAGATCGTTATTTGCGAATTCAATCCTGGATTCATGCGCGGCAACATCAGAAATGCGACGCTGTGAATAAAGTAAAGCAGCACCAACGCGAAGACGGCAATGTTGAGCGCGAGCGATAGCTGCTTACTCACAATCAGGATCAAGCATGCGAGCATGTTCAGCGTCAGTGCGACGATCGGCGTGGCCGTGCGGCGATTGACTGAGCCAAGCACCGGCGGCGCCAAACCATCTTCGACAAATATTAGCGCCAGCCGTGACG
>DATLVM010000038.1:0-5441 GCA_035577445.1 Pyrinomonadaceae bacterium | reverse complement strand
ACCGATCATAACGAGATCAAATTCAACGATCTTGTGGTACTGGACGATCGCGAACGCGCCGATTTGGAATCGGCCCATGAATGTTTCCTTTTGGGATTGATCTTTGGCGAGATCAGACCCGAACGCGATGCAACTGGTCGGATTCGATATGTATGGTCTGAGCAGATCGGACTTGTGGGGAAAGAAAAAACAATCGCGCTGGGAATCGAGTTGCGGGCGTTAGCTGAACTAATCAGCAAAAAAGCCACGCGTGACAAGTTGCTGTCGCGAATTCGCGATCATATCGATCGAGTGAGAAGCGACCGTGACAGGCTGGCGCGATTCAACTCTCTACTCGGCTGGTACTTCGAAGCTGTCTATCCGGAAACTACCATGCAGGGCACCGATGGCAATGACTATAAAGAGCAATCCAATATGTGTCGTGCATTGGACAAACAAATCAACGAAGTCGTGAAGTTTGTGAACTCGCGCTATGGCAATACTCCGGAATTGGAACGGGAGTTCATTGGCCTAACTCAAAAGTATAGTGCCGAGATTGACTGTTTTGCGCCGATATTGGTGGACGGCAAACGGGCCCTCCAGGTTGATGACCCAGCCGTCGACGTTCAAGCGGCAGTTGGCACCTGAACACGGCCGTTGAAGGCTTGTTGCCTTAGCTCAGATGTTTTCGCGACGGCCGATGCTGGTTGGCTGCGAAAAGGAGATCCAATCCCGGAAGCGGGCTGCGACGAATTGAAAGTTCCAGTTATGGTTGGCAGCAATATTTGAAAATGAGTTAACGACATGCTCCGTGATCAGCGACACCCTGTCGCTAACTCCCGTCGCGAGTTCTTAATCATGTTGGCCGGAGCCCCTCTGGCCCTGGCGGGCGGTTGTGGCGTCTTGCACCCGTCGCGAGCCCCGGTCATTAGCAGCCGTCCGACGATTACGAATTACAGCGAAAACGGGAACTTTGTTCTTATGGAAGGTAAGACCTCACTGATGGCGCTGTCTTTCCCTGCTGACATGAGCGACTTAACTGGGTATCTGCCTGTCAATACCCAGCCTGAATCGGCTCGGAGCGGGAAACTAACTGAGCCGCAGCCCCTCTTTTTCTACACGAGCAGGAATGCCGGTACTGCGCGCGCGATTCTTACTGCTCCACTCGATGTAGTAGAGGGTGTCTATACAGCCAGTATTGCTGGCCGGCAGGAACAAGCCGATCTTCACTGGAACATCAAATACTTTATTCGCTATGGCAACTACCACGAAGCGACGCTGGCGGTAGACAAGAGTTTCACTGAGCCGACGCCGGAACTGGTTGCCCGCATGCGCCACGACTTTGAAACCACGAAAAAGGTTGTTCAGCGCCGTACGCATCGCGCTTGGGATGCTTCTTTTACGCCTCCTGTCTCTGGTCCCGACCGAAATAATTTTGGCGACAAGCGAACCTACAATGAGATGAAACACTCGCGTCATGCGGGTCTTGACTACAAAGCCGAAATGGGCACGCCCGTGAGCGCGATCAACGACGGTGTCGTTGCCTTCTCTGACGAGCAACTGGTTCCCGGTCAGACGATTTGGATAGATCACGGCGGCGGCGTTTTCTCCAGATACATGCACCTTTCACAAAGAAATGTTAGGGAGGCCGATGTGGTAAGGCGTGGAGACATCATTGGCCTCTCCGGCAACAGTGGAGGACAGAAGCCCTTACCGCATCTTCATCTTGATTTGGTGGTCAATGGAACTCATGTGGACCCAAAAGACTTTATGCGTACTGCTTCTCATCTCCTGTGGCTCGAGGCTCAGGATCGCGAAAGTTACGGTTGACAAGAACAGGGGACTGGCCGAGATGGTCCAGCTCAGATTGACGTTTGTGATCACTCTTGTTGGTTTTCGCTGTGTGACGTCACGGACACTGCGAACCCGGAAAGAACGATGATCTTCTGTAATACATGCGGCAATGCTTTAGATTCACGCGGTCTTTGCTCGGAGTGTGGAATACGGCCCGCGCCTGTTACCAGGGCAGAGGCGCCGACACAACGCTTTCTAGCGCCAACCGCGGCGGCTGCGGCCCCGGCTTTGGATCCAACTTATCAGCAAACCATCCCGGCGTATGACCAGGCCGCTCTGGGCAGCCTCCCGCTTGTCACTCAAGTTGCGCCGCAATCAAAACCTTCAATCCCCAAAGGTCTGATCGTAATTCTCGCCGGTGCGGGTCTTCTGCTTGTCGCTTTGGTTGTTTATCTTGCCGCGCATTCATCGTCCCGATCGAATGCTTCGCCGGCGCGCGGCGCCTCTGCATCTTCTACTGATGATGTGGCGAGTGCGCTGAACAGAGCGATTGAAGGCGGAAGTTTGGTGAACCTCAGTGGCGACGACGCTTATTCCCATTTCACGCGGCTCACCGCGATGGACCCGCGGCACCAGGCCCTGAGTAACGCGAAATCCAGGGTGTTACCCCAACTCCGGAGCATGGGTGAGGGAATCATAAGTAAAAAGGTCAAACACTCTGGAGAAGTAAGCGAACAGGATTGGATGACCCTGGTTCGCGCTTACGAATGGGCTCATCTGTTGGAGCCGAGTGATAAGGCCCTGGAAGCCCGACAGAAATACGCGCAAGGCAAGTTGGCAGAAGCGCAGAGCCGAAGAAACGAGGCGTGGCAAAACTTTTCCGCGGCCACCCAGCTCGATCCTGCCTGGGCCGTGCCGCAAAACGACCTGGGCTTTTGGACAACTCAGGACAGCTCATCAGGAAAGCAGAAGTGGTCCAACGCGATTCCTTACTATGAGCGGGCAATTAGTCTGCAAGCCGATTGGGAGATTCCTTACAACAATCTGGGAACGGCCTACTTCTATCTGGATAACCTCGACGCAGCAGAAGGCTACTACCGGCAGGCGATACAACGGAATTCGAATTGGGCCCGGCCGCATAAATGGTTGGGAGACATTTACGAAAGGAAGAATGATTTCAGCACTGCCGTGCGCGAATACCAAACGGCAGTAGATCTCTACAACCCGAACACTGATTCGTTGAGGATCGATCTGGTTCAGAAGGAGATCGCCCGGCTTCACGCGAGGGGTTACTAGAAGCATGATTATCTGTAGTAACTGTGGCAGATACCCCTTGGACGAGACTGCCGGCCGGCGCCGAGAAACCCAATTCGAATCCTAAGCAAGCCGTACCGCAAGCAACGCAACCCAGTGCCAAGTCGGATCAGAATGCTTGGCCCTAACGGACTAATGAGTGTGCAATGATCATCTGTAACAGTTGCGGAACCCCTTTGAGCGACGGGCTCACTTTTTGTATCGAATGTGGTGCGGCGGTCCCGAACCGGCAGCCTGCGACTCGCGCGGCAGAATCCACAATCGAACTGAAAGCCCCAGCCATAAGCAACGCGCTTCCTGCCAACACCTGGGATGATTACTTGAGTAATACTGCCCCGCAAACAATCGGCAGCGGCAGCGACAGTGGGTTGACTGCAGCAACCGCGCCACCACCGAGAAAGACAGCAGCTCCAAAGATCGTCATGCTGGTAATCGGAGGGGCAATCGTCGCCGTCCTCGCCACGATTGCGATCCTGACTTCTCGATCGCGCTCCTCGGCAACCTCGCCAGACAGTGTTGCTTCATCACTTCAGAGTGCAATTCAAAGCGGCCGGCTGGTGACCTTATCAAACGACGATGCTTACTCCTGCTTCTTCCGGCTGAAAAGCCTGGACCCGCAGCACAAAGACCTGACCGAGGTAAAGTCTCGCGTGCTGCCCCAACTGCGCGCGCTCGGTGATGAAGTGTTTCGCAGGAGAGTGACCACCGCACTCGAGTTAATCACCGAACGAGATTGGACCATTGCGCTTCATGCTTATGAATGGGCGCATGCCCTGGAGGCCGGCGACAGGAGCATCGAAGCGAGATGGAAATATGCGGGCGGCCACCTTGCCAGACTTCAGGGCCGACGTGACGAATCGCAAAACAGTCTCTATGCCGCCACCCAGCTTGACCCGTCCTGGGCGTGTCCCCAAAACGATCTGGGGTACGCATATGCGACGAGCAAGAAATACTCCGACGCAATCCCATTTTATCAACGGGCGATCAACTTGCAGGCCGATTGGGATATTCCCTACAACAATATGGGCACCGCGTACTACTACTTGAGGAATTTCGACACCGCTGAAGCCTGGTATCGCAGGGCGCTGGAGGTAAACAGCCAGTGGGCCACACCCCATGCCTGGTTAGGATCGATCTACGAGAACAAGAAACTGAAAGAAGCCGCTGTCCAGGAATATCAGACGGCACTGAATCTTTATAACCCAAGCAGGGATCGTATCAATACGCCAGAGCTGGAAACCAAGATTAATAGTCTGAAAGAGTAAAGAAAGGTGAACTGTGATCGCCTTGCCCGGCGAGCGACAGACTCTAGTTTTGACCGTTTGGGCCAATCGACGGCGGACTCTAACACAGGCGACAAAGTGCGATGCCACCTTCAATCCTGGCTGACTGGTCTTATTCAAGTGGCATGGAATGGGATGAGCGAGCCGGTGACTACAAAACGTGATTTGGAGCACTGATGATCATCTGTAGCCAGTGCGGCAACATCATTCGAGACAATCTGAGCTTTTGCAACGACTGCGGAGCCGACGTTCCGGTCGTGGCCGGCAACCCGGCGCCAACTGGTGCAGGGAATCCTTATTTAACGGCGCCGCCGTTTCCCACCATTCAAAGTCCAGCTGCCGCCAATGTGCCACCCATACTGGCGGGGGCCGCTCCGGATTTAGCGGCTGAACTGACAGCCAGGTCCGCGGGCGGAAAGCCAATACCGTTCTTCATCGCCGGCGGCGTCCTGGGAATGGTTGGAGTGTTAGTCGTCGTCTATTTCACATTCTTCTCCTTCTCAGCAAAAAAAGTTGTATTAGCTCAGGTTAAGGCGGGCAACCTGGTGAAGCCTCAGGGAAGCAGCGCCTACGATCTGTTTCTTATGCACAAAAACGGTGATTTGAGCAAGGATGACTTTGCTGAGATAACCACCGAAGCCGCGCCGTTGCTGGAGAAAAGAGGAAATGAAATTCTTCAGAATCTGAAGGGCAGCGAGCAGACGGAATCAGAGGATGAGTGGAACGAATCAGCGCGAATTTATGGTTGGTTGAACGAGTTGCGGCCGAGTAAGTCATACGAGGCCCGAACGTATTTCAGCCAGGCCCGGATAGAGTTTCTCAAGAAAAATTATGATGGGGCCATCAGGATTTTTGAGCGGGCAGTTGAATCGGCCCCTCAGGGTGATGACTCCGCTGCGCCGGCATTGAATTCAATCGGGCGCGCGTATCTGGCCAAAAGAGATAAGAGGAGCGCCAAGGATTACTTTCAACGAGCCACCGCAGCGGAGCCCAACTGGCTTTGGCCGTGGGTGAATCTTGGGGCGCTCGCCGTTGACGATGACATCAAAGATTATGTGACAGCTGAGAACG
>DATLVM010000037.1:0-10860 GCA_035577445.1 Pyrinomonadaceae bacterium | reverse complement strand
GGGGCCTCTGCCAGCCGGACATTTCTCGGAATAGCTGTGTGAAAGACTAGGCCGCTATAGAAGCTCTTGAGGTCAGCCGCCACCGCTGACGCCAGCCTGGTACGCTCGTCGTACATCGTCAGGAGGAGGCCCTCGATTTTCAGTTGAGGGTTAACCAAACGGCGCAGGCGGGAAAGCGTATTGAAGAGTTCAGAAACACCTTCAAGCGCGTAGTACTCGCATTGGACCGGCACCAGCAACGAGTCGGCGGCCGCCAAAGCGTTAACGGTAAGAAGGTTCAGCGCAGGCGGACAGTCGAGAAGAATGAAATCGTACTTGGGTGTGATCGAGGCGAGAGCGCGCTTCAGGAGAAGTTCACGCTCGGGCATTGAGATTAGCTCAACCTCAGCGCCGGCAAGATTTCTATCTGAGGGGACGACGTCGAAGGAAAATTCCGTGGGAAGGATGATGCTGTTGAAGGGGTGGTTGAGGACTAACCCGTGATACGTTGTCTTTCGGGCGACCGTGCGATCAATGCCCACACCCGACGTAGCATTTGCCTGCGGGTCAACATCGACCAATAGAGTGCGTTGGGAAAGCCTCGCTAAAGAAGCCGCGAGATTGACGGCGGTTGTTGTCTTACCGACCCCGCCCTTCTGATTCGCGATGGCTATAGTCTTCGCCATTCGTCTGCTCGAAGTCCGCAGATTACCATAACGCCGCGGTTTCTGATTAACAATTGTCATGTGCCACGTGAAACATGTTTCGGCGGGAAACAGGAATGAGATAGTTTGAGGGAATGCGACTTGAAGAGCTTGACGCTGGGTTCATTTGTGGATTTGTAACCGGTGAAGGCTCATTTACTGGTGACCGTAAACAGGCTGTGCTAGCCATCAAACTTCACGAGGATGATCCGGAGCCTCTCCAGTTTATCCAGCAGAGGCTTGGCGGCAAGATTTATGGTCCCTATTGTCATCAGCGACGGCGATACTGTTTTTTGGCGCTTGGTGGGTCGAGCGCTGTATTCAGCCCTGCCGCTCTTCTGTGAGCGGCTTCCAGAGTCGCGAAAAAGAGATCAGTTCTTCGCGTGGGTTGATAAGTATCACCTCCGTCAAAAACTCGAGGATGCCCTGGTGCTTCAATCGTTCCCCGACACTCAAGTCGATTGAGATTGTTGGCTTGCGCTCAGATGTACGAGGAGATTTGAAAGTGCTGCGGGGGTCATGCCAGGGATCTTCCGCGCGTGGCCAAAGCTTTCAGGGCGGGCGCGCTCTAACCGCTCCACAATCTCGTGAGAGAGACTCGGTACCCCGCGGAAATGGAAATCCGAAGGGATCTTAAGGGAGTCGTGTTGGTACAAGCGTCGGTTTGTAACCGCTTGAGATTCCAAATAGCCCGCATAGAGATGGTCTGCGCGCGCCGTTTCAAAATCGCCAAGTGCAAATTCCGAGCGGACGTGAACCGGCAGGAGTCCTGCCAAGATTTCTGAAGTGATGCTTGGCCTTAGCGTCAACTGCGCCAACGTTATCGAGTCTCCTAATTCCTGTCCAACGAGTTCGGCTAAGTGTGAATGCCTTTCTTCACCACGCTTCAATTTCGTTTCCTTTAGAAGTGCGCGCAGCCGCGCCAGCTTTCTGCGCCGGCTGTTGAAGCGCGACCACTCTGCATCACCAACCAGCCCGAGTTCGCGTCCGTATGGTTCAAGCCGTTCGTCGGCATTGTCATGCCTCAGGCTGAGCCTATTTTCGGAACGGGACGTGAACATTCGGTATGGTTCGTCGACTCCGTTTGTGATCAGGTCGTCGATAAGGACGCCGATGTATGATTCACGCCGATTCAAACGGAAGTAATCTCGATTGAGAGCCGCCTGCGCCGCGTTGATTCCGGCAATCAAACCTTGGCATGCCGCCTCTTCATAGCCTGTGGTTCCGTTAATCTGGCCGGCCAAAAACAGACCCTTTATCAGTCGTGTTTCGAGATAAGGCGTCAGCTCCTTCGGATCGACGAAATCGTATTCGATTGCGTATCCCGGCCGGATCATCTGCGCTTCGTCGAATCCCGGAATCAGCATGACGAGTTCCTGCTGAAGTTGGGCAGGCAACGAGGTGGAAAAGCCATTCAGGTAAACCTCGTTAGTGTTAAAGCCCTCGGGCTCGATGAAGAGTTGGTGCCGGGTCTTCTCAGCAAACTTTACGACCTTGTCTTCGATAGAGGGGCAATAGCGCGGACCGATGCTCGTAATTTGCCCTGAGTAGAGCGGGGACTCATGCAGATTGGCGCGAATCGCGTCGTGCACGCGCTCATTTGTGTAGCCGATGTAGCAGTCCAGCTGATCCTGCGTAATCTCGTCGGTAGCGAACGAAAACGGAACCGGATGCTCGTCTGGTGGCTGGCGTTCAAATGAATCCCAGTCAATGGTTCGGCCATCGAGGCGAGGCGGCGTGCCCGTTTTCAATCTTCCCACGCGGAAGCCCAGTCGCTTCAACGCGTCGGCAAACTCAATCGAGGCAGGTTCGCCCGCTCGCCCGCCTTGGTACGTCCGCTTGCCAGTATGAATGCGGCCGTTAAGGAATGTACCGGTGGCGATAACGATAGACCTGGCAGCGATTCTTCGCGAATCCTGGAGCTCAATTCCGCGGGCCCGGCCATTCTCGACGATGAGATCTGCGACGACGCCCTGTCTGAGACTTAGGTTAGGAGTGGCCTCAAGGGTACGACGCATTTCCAGGCGGTACAGCGTCCGATCCGCTTGCGCGCGCGGCGCCCTTACGGCCGGCCCGCGCGATCGATTGAGTAGGCGAAATTGAATTCCGGTGCGATCGATAACGCGCCCCATGATTCCGCCGAGCGCATCAATCTCCCGCACGAGGTGCCCTTTACCGATCCCTCCGATCGCCGGATTGCAGGACATCTGTCCGATCAGATCGAGATTGATCGTGACAAGGGCAGTGTTAGCTCCAAGTCGAGCGGCCGCAGACGCAGCTTCGCAGCCGGCATGACCGCCGCCAATAACTATGACATCAAAAATTTCGTCGAACACCATGACTTGATACGAGGCTCAGTCGACGCTCATTTGCCAATGCAGAAGGTTGAGAATATCTGTCCCAGAATCTCATCGGACGTCGTCTCCCCGGTAATCTCACCGAGATAGCGCAGTGCGTTGTGCAGACCGACGAGCACAATTTCTTCGCTCGCTCGCACATCTAGCGAGTCTTCGGATTGCTTGACCGCATCGGCGGCGCGCACTAGCAGATCGTGATGCCTCGCGTTCATGATGAGCAAGCCATCGCCAGTAGCACTGCCGTGCATGTACGGTTGGATTATAGCAGTGCGCAGCGCGTCAACCCCATCACCGGTCTTCGCCGAAACCGCGACGACGGCAGGTAAGTTTCCGTTCATCGAGAGCGACTCGCTTCTGGTAATTGAGAACGTTGGAACATCCGATTTGTTAAGAGCGATCACATAGCGAGATTTAGCGACTTCGCTCATCGCTGCGTGATCCTCATCGCGGAGTTCGTCAGAACCGTCAATGACAAGGATCACTAAGTCTGAGTCTGCTGCTTCACGCTTCGTTCTATCGACGCCGATCGATTCGATCTGGTCCGTAACAGTACGAAGCCCCGCAGTATCGGTGAGGACAATCGGAATACCTTCGATGCCGATTGACTCAGTTATCGTGTCCCGAGTAGTGCCCGGAATGTCGGTTACTATAGAACGACCATGTCCTAGTAACCCGTTGAACAGACTGGACTTACCGGCATTGGGCCGACCGAGCAACGTCACCCGTATGCCGTCTCGAAGCAAACGTCCGCGACTGAATGTCTCTGCCAGACGATCACATTCAAGACGGACGTTTCGTAGCGACGCGATGATTTCTTCCTGCTCAACTGGAGGAAGATCGTCTTCGACAAACTCGAGAGATGATTCGAGCCGAACGATCACTTTCAACAGATCGTCTTTCAACGGTTGAAGGATGTTCGACACTTCCCCCTTGAGTTGGCGGGTTGCTTGCTTGAGGCCTGCATCCGTATGAGCTTCGATCAAATCGCGAATTGCTTCTGCTTCACTCAAGTTCATTCGCCCATTTGAAACCGCGCGCAGCGAGAACTCTCCAGGATCAGCCATGCGAGCATTCAGCTTTAGCGCCGCATCGACGATTGCGCGCAGGAGAATTGGCGAACCATGACAGTGAATCTCGACTACATCCTCCCCCGTGAATGAATGAGGCGCCTTGAAGTAACAGACCATGGCTTGATCGAGAACATCGCCGCTGTTGGGATCGAAAAGACTGTGAAGCGCGAGCATGTTCGGTTGAGGATCGAACGTTTGCGAGTCGACCAACTGGCGCAGGATATCGAGCGACTGTGGGCCACTGAGACGCACGATTCCGATCCCGCTCCGACCAGGAGGCGTAGCTAAAGCGACAATGGTATCTGCTTCGACGCTCGACATGATTGAGGCGATGGAGGAACTACTGAGCGGCGGCGGATTGTCTCAGAGACACGCGGAGACGGCGGCTGTTGCCTTCGCCAACTGACTCTGTCACGAGATCTTCTTCGCCGGCCAGGGATAAGTGAATGACGCGACGCTCGCTGGCATCCATGGGGCCGAAAACAAACGCAGCTGAAGTAGACCGCACCTGACGCGCCGCGTGGTCAGCCATGGCTCGCAGCTCAGACTCACGCGCTGCGCGATAGTTGTTCGCGTCGCAAACGATCCGTTGTCCCTTCGGCAGAGTTCGACCGTAGGCTTGGTTGACGATGTGCTGAAGCGCATCCAGCAATTCACCACCCTGATTAAGCAGCAAACCGGTGTCAGCCCCTTCAATTGAAAGCAAACAGCCCGTGTCTGACTCGGAGCCTGACGCGCGCACATCAAATTGTGCGCTGTCGAAGATCGAGTTGAGCAACTGCTCAGCGTTATTACAGACTTCGTTCATTGTTAGGTGAGAGATTGTACCTTAAGTGGGGTTGGCCTGACCAAGTGAGAGCGGTTGGCGAGATAGTCTAGGGATTGGCCGGCTGGCGCTTCCTCACAAACACTTCGCCGCGTCGATCCAAACCGGCTTTGTTCGCCAGGGTGAACAGCACGGAATCAAGGATGTCTTTGTTCTCAAGCTTGAAGCTGGTAACGCCAGACACTCGACTGTCGGGATCATCGTACTGAAGAGTTAGGTAGCGGACCTTCGTTTTGATGAAGTGGGCCGGTAGCGCAAAGATCGTCGGAATGTTACTGGCGACAGTGGCCGCGGCGGGTCTAACTTTGTGAGTGTCGCCGTAGGCGCCAGTCAATGATTTGTACGGCAGGAAAATGCCGGTCTCTTTCCCCTTGCCATCGCGAAACACAAGCCGCTCATTTGCATCATCAAAATTGAGCGTGCCGTCGATGTGTTTGTTGTGGCCGAAGACGCCCCCTTCGTACTTTGCCTTCACGGTCGCCGGCGCCGTTGGAGGTGCAGGCATGCTCGATGCAGAGTCGGTTGAATCTTGGGTTGTTGATCGTGGACGCTGTGCGATGACGCTCAACGCGATTGCGCCGACAAGCGCGATAGCAATCGCGAAACGGTTTGGGTTACGCATGGGTAGCTCCATTCTCTGAGGATTGATTTCATGTTTCGAAGAGAGGTGCGATTTATCTTGTCGCCAAATTCACTTAGCGACGTGCTCGGCTAAGCTGTGAATCGGCAAACGTGTAACGGGTCGATTTCAACTTGTCATCCATGAAGGTATAAACAAGGCCGTCCTTCAGGTTGCGAAAAATTGTAGTTGTCTTCGTTTCGTCTCGAACGAAAGCTTTGTTGTCCAAAAGCTTCATCGTCACCGGCGTATCGGATGAGCTCTCATGCTGCAGCACAATCTCCAAAACCGTGCCGACCAGTTCTGGCCGTAACCTCTTTGCTTTCATGAAGTTGTCGCTGACGAAACTTACCTGCACGCTGCCACCCATCACCTTGAATCGCAGCACGCCGTCAGTGCTTTCACCAATCGGTTGTCCGAGAATCTTAATGACGTCCGCGCGCGTTGATTTGAAAGGTTCGATACCATTCCATGCTGCGGCGAAGGCCGGCTGCGCTCCAATTAACATCAATGCCAACACGCCTGACGCCGCTACAATCAGCGGCCGAAGAAAGTTCGATTTCGCGATAAGTCTCATAGTGACGATGATGCTAATCGACGCTCATGATTTTGCAAAGGGGCGCACACGTTCTAATGCTTCTTTGAAGTCAGCATCGTCAGGCGCTACTTTCAGCGCCTTATCGTAAGTGGCAAAGGCCTTCGCGTACTGTTTCGTCTTTTCGTAGTCATAGCCAAGTTCGCGATATGAGTTCACGTCGTTCGGCGCCTTGGCCACGGCCCGCTCCAAAGCAGCGATCGCTTTCGGAAAGTTATTGGCGCGAGAATAGGACAAACCTAACAAGTAAAGCGTAGTCCCGGACGCATTATCCATTGCGACTTTCTCGAGCACGGTGGCTGCGCGCACATATTGCTGGGCGCCAATGAGTGCGCGTGCGTAAAGCCCGACCGCTTCTTCGTCAGAACGTAATCGCGTCAACGCTTCGCCCGTCCGCACTGCTCCGAGATAATCCGCGTTGGCCTTGGTCACATCATTGGTTGAAGCCGCGCGTTGCAGATACGACGAAGTGAGCAGCCACCATGCGGAGGCAAGTTTCGGATCATTCGCCGTGGCTCGATTCAGAGCAGCGATTGCCGCGTCGAGATCCTTCTTGGCCAGGGCGATCTGGCCCAGGTACAGAAGTGACGCTGCATCTTTCGGATTTGCCCTGGCGGCGGCATTGAAAGTTTTTTCCGCGTCGTCGATCTTTCCAGTCTTGTACTCAGCCAGACCGCGGTAATAAATGAACTGCGGATCCGGCATCGCATTCTTGCGCGTCGTCACTACGACCAGCAGCGGTAAAGCACGATCGAATTTTTCGGCAAGCGTATAGCTCTGCGCGAGAGCATCAACCGTGTGCGAGTCTTCTTGAGCTGCACGCCGTTGGAGATCTAAAGCTTTCTGTAAATCGTCAGCGGCGTCGTTGTACTGCTTCAAGTAGAATTCTGAAAATCCTGCGAGCTTCCACGCTTCAGCGTTGCCGGGATCGGCGGTGGCGATCGCTTTCGCTTCTCTCGCCGCGGCCGTGTATTCCTTCTGCTGAAAGAGTTGGAACGCGTGGGTGGTGTCCGTGGAGGTGGGCGCATTTCCGACCGGCTTGGAAGGCTTCACCTCCAGCAAAGGCGCGTTGTTGTTCGCGACCGGCGAAGGCTTCGGTTCCGGTCCCAGCAGCGAATCGGGTGTCGGTGACGGCGCCGGTTTCACGCGGCGGGGTCGCGACTGTGCCTGCGTGGGCAAAACACTGGCGGCGCCTACCACGAACGCGAGCATGCTCAGAGCGAACAACGACGCCAGGATTGGGGTGACTTTTCGACTAATCATCACGGAAGATTCTTTCAGATTTGTACCAGCGTTTCAATGAAACGGGAAGAGTCAGAGGCGTGTATTCCGATGCTCTCGCAGAGCGCGAGGTTTGCCAAAACCGCGGAAAAGAAAGAGCGGCCGGTTCAGAAAACCGGCCGCTCCGGGTTCACCAGTAAGCGAAAACTAGAAGTTCAGCTTCAATCCAAACTGGAATTGTCGCGAATCGAAGGCTGCGGTCGGCCTGCTGTAGTACCGGCCATTGCCGGCGCGCTGACCGAAAGCGTTCACGTCATCAATGAAAGGCGACGCAGCTCCTTCGTTGAAGCGATTGAACAAGTTGAAGCCCTCCGCGATGATGTCGAGCCGCAGGCGCTCGCCGATTCGCACGGCGCGCATCAAACGCATGTCGAGCGACATGAACCGATGCGTGATCCCCATGTTGCGACCGAGGCTGCCGGCCGAAAATACACCGTTGGTAATTAAGGGAGTGCATCCCGTCGTGCCTGGCACACACAACGTGCCATCGCCTAAGACCGAAGGACGATCCGTCTGGTTCGATTGGTCGTTATTCGTATCCTGGTTGCTTAGGATGTTGAAAGGACGACCTGATGAAATTTCAAAAATCGGTGCGAGGGTAAAATCCGAAAGGAACTTGTGCCAACTATCGCCGCTTCTCCATCCTGCCGGCGAGGTGAGCACGCCACTGAATACGAAACGATGACGCTGATCGAAAAGCGAGTTGGCTTTTTCAGCGCGGAAGTTTCGATTGTCCTGTGGCAGCAGCAGCGTCTGAAGGTCTGACGAATCGTCGATTGAATGAGACCACGTGTACGACGCGAGGAACTGGAAGTTTTGCGAGAAGCGCTTTTTCAAATCCAGGTTCAGGGCGTTGTAAGTTGAATTGCCATCCGACGTTTGCGCGTTAATTGATCCGAAGGGAGAAACAACTCCTGGTGATCGCAGCGTGCCCGCCAGTTGAGCATCGAGTACGGCCTTGGTTACCAGACCGCCCGATGCGGCTTGGGCCAGGAAATAATTAGGGGCATTTGGCCGGAAGAAGTTGGCGATCGCCGGAGAGACAATTCGACCGCGCGTCGGCGAGAACACGATCATTCCCGGGACGATGTTAACGAGCGTATCGCCGGGCAGCAGCGGATTGGTGAAAGTGGCGCCTGCGGGTAACGTGCTCGGGAAAAAACACGTCGCTCCCAGAGGCGCGGGCGGTACGCCGCAAGTGCCACTCACAAGCAGAGCTTCCGTCGTACCAGTGGGGTTGCGGTTCGCATAGCGCGCGAAGTTCGCAACCTGCAAGTCTGTGCGCGGCGCATTGATGTCGAGTGGATGCGGCAGGTGATGCGCACCGACAAACAAGTAGCTCGCCGACAGGGCCATGTCCTTAGTCAGTTGTCGTTCGAAAGTCAGGTTGGCCTGGTTCGCGTACGCGTACTCAAAGCTCTTCTGCACGGGCAGTGTGAACGGCAGCACCGGCCCAAAACCCGGGAACGTTTGATCGTTGAATCGCTGCCGGCCGAATTGGTATTGCGCGCCTGGGGCGACGCCCGGCGTCACAAACGTAGCGGGCAAACCTGCGGCGAGACAGAACGGATTCGCAGCGCCGCTCGCGGTCCCCGAACACACAGTACCCTGGAAAATCTGGCTCGCATTCAGCAGAGCGGTTGGTGAAGGACTGCCCGTAATAAAGACGCCTTGCTGTTGCTGGGCTGCGTCAGCGATGTCTGAGTTAAAGGCAATTGCCAACAATGGATGATCGTAGAAAATGCCTGCTGCTCCGCGCAGCACGGTTTTCTGATCGCCCATGATGTCCCAGGCAAATCCAACGCGGGGCGCCCAATTGTTCTTGTCGCGCGGAAATCCTTGTTGGACGCCTATAGCATCCTGTGCTGCCAGGATGTCTGCCGGCGAGAGAGCGATGCCGGAAAGCGGATCCCTGAAACCAACGGGCGCAACCTGCTGCGTAACCTCGTAGTCATAACGAACGCCATAGTTCACGTTCAAACGCCTGCCGATTTTCCACGAGTCCTGGGCGAAGAAAGCGATCGGCTTATTATTAATCTGGCTCACGGGGTTGCCGTAGCCTTGAATAAAGTTCGATGGAATTCCCAGGCCGTACTGCTGTACCGGCGTAAAGTCAGGCGGCGCCGCCGTGCCAACGGTAGGAAATGCCGCCAGGCTCGTCGCACTCAAACCACCAAAATTAAACAGGCCCGCGAAATTTTATTCAAAGACCGCTGATGGAATGTTCACCGCGGCGTAGTCTCCACCGAACTTGAAGGTGTGAGCGCCCCACACAACATTAAGGTTGTCGGTAAATTCGTGACGCGTTTCGGTTCGGACCACCGGCGAAAATAATTCGCGTCCGATGAACGCCGTTCCGGAAATGTTAAAGGCGACCGCATCGCCGTTCTGCGATTTGAAAATCGCGCGACGCTCGCCAAAGTTGTAGCGGAATTCATTGACCATGCTGTTCGACAGCGTCGAGTTCAACGAGGTCACGGCTGAGTAATCCTTAAGGACTTGAATACCGGTGCGCGAAAAATCGTTCTGACCCAACGACTGGTTCTGCGACTCGACCTGAATGCCGGTGATGGTGCTCGGGTTATATCCGAACCGGAATGTCAGGTGGTGATTCTTGGTGATCACATGATCGAGACGAAATGAATTGAACGTCGTTTTGTCGGTTACCGGAAATATTGTCTGCAATGCTTGCAGAGGTCGGAATGCGATGAATTGCCCAGCGGCATTGGTTGTTCCTGACGGCACAGGCGCGCCGGTCAAAAAGAATCTCGGTCCGATCGGCTGGCCGGCTGGAATCGCCCCGCCAACACTTAATAAAGGATTCGTGCCGGTAATTGCGGTAACCCCACCACTCGAAGCCAGCGCCGCGTACTGGATCGCAGCGCCTGCTAGTGCTTGCCCTTGAGCGATGTTCGCCGGCACACCCGATGCGATCAGCGTCGAGGCCGTGCTCAAGAGCGTGCCGACGTAAGCACTTTGCCGAGAGGTGATGTTTCCGAATGTTTGCGTGAACGGCAGAAACGGCGCTCCGATGGTGACGCTGCTGTTGAGCCCCGCGCGCACGTTGCTCGTGAAGAATCCTGATTCGTGACGCTGTCGTTGTTCGAACGCAAAGAAGAAGAAAGAGCGATACTGCTTCGTCCCGTTTACATCTTCACCCTTGTCAAAGTGGCCGCCAATCGTGCCGCCATATTGCGCGCGCGTGAATGGGGGATCTGAGACTGGCGCGAACGCGTTGCGTGCCTGAAAACTCTTATGGCGCAGGAAGCCAAAACCATTGCCGTGAAATTCGTTCGTGCCGCTCTTCGTGACGACGTTCAGCACGCCGCCCGTCGAACGGCCGTATTCGGCCCTGTACTGCTGCGTCTGGATCTTGAATTCCTGCACGCTTTCGAGCGAGAAATTCTGAAGCGCGCCGCCGATCGTGTC
>DATLVM010000036.1:0-3267 GCA_035577445.1 Pyrinomonadaceae bacterium | reverse complement strand
GGTCACGTAGTGATGTTTGCGAACAATCCTATGTGGCGGCATCAGACGCAGGGCAGCTTTTTCCTCGTCTTTAACGCAGCTTTGAATTTCGATCACTTGAACGCCGGAAGAGACAGGACGGCCGGTCAGGGAAATCAAGGGACGCGATCTGACGATGATTACTGAGGAAAAGTGGCGCCCCCGGCAGGACTCGAACCTGCGACCCTCTGCTTAGAAGGCAGATGCTCTATCCACTGAGCTACGGGAGCGTGACCGCGGGATGGTAACACGCCCAAAAGAAGGGCTCCAATTCAATCAGACAAAATAAAAGGCTGCCGGAAGGGACTCCGGCAGCCTGGTTTTCATCACAGCTTTTTAAGGTTAAGCCGCGCGGGTGATCTCCGCCGCTTCGGCGTAGACGCGACGACCATTGAGGGCGTCGTCAATGATTTCACGCACCGCTGAGATATCCGGATTTACATCCATGCGGTCGCAAGCCGCCAGATGCCGAATGATACCCTCGGTGGCGATTTCACTGGCTGTACCACTCAATTTCGAAAACCGTCGCGCTTGGATATGGTCAATTCTCTGAAGCCGCTCAGTTAGCGGCAGGCCCTTATAAAGATTCACGATTCGCTTATTCTCCTTCACTAATCAGATCCAAAATTAACAGTGCTGGTTTCACAACTATAGATGCCTTTCGAACGTCCGAGGGATGCAAAATCATTGCGGTTCTCGGAACTTTCGCAGAGTACAAGCTCAAGAACGGGGAACTGAAAGCCCAAACTGTACCAGCAGAACCCGGCACTATAGCATATTTGCCTCAGAAAGCCACGACTATTTTCCGTGGCATTTCTGTGTCAGCGGCATGGCTAGCCTCGGCGAATAGGGCCTCAGTTCAGCCGTAATATGCTAAATTTGGCAAGAAAAAGGAAAGCGCCGGTGTTCCCTCGACGCCAAGGGACACTTCACCGACGCTTCGTAGCTAGCGAGAAACTGGTCGAAAGGCGGACTCGTTATTTCCGAGGCAGAACGGAATCCTTCATCGCCTTGCCAACCCTAAACTTAAGGGTGGTTTTAGCCGGGATCTGAATAGTCTCGCCTGTTGCTGGGTTGCGGCCTTCGCGCGCTTTCCGCTCTGAGCGAACCAACTTACCGAAGCCGGGGAGCACGAATTCGCCATTGGTTTTGACTTCTGTGGTCGCCAAGTTTGCGAGGTCTTCGAACAACTGCTTGACCTGAGCACGCTTCATTCCCGTCCGCTCCGCGAAATAATTGATGACGTCGGACTGGGTCATCCGCTTCTTCCCTGTTGCCGTAGTGGCCATTTGTGGTGTATTACCTCCAAAAAATCGACGAGATTTGAGAACTTTCGCAAACACGTATACCACAGACAAAGCATAAAGTCTGCTAAAAAAGCTAAATTTTCGGGGAATTTTGCGAAAAAAGTTTGGGCTCACGGGCCGAAACCGTGGGCGTTTCGGGTTACCCGAGCATCGAGAACGAGATTATCAGGTGGCTTTCAAGTGAATGGTCGGGGCGAGAGGATTCGAACCTCCGACCTCTCGGTCCCAAACCGAGCGCACTACCAGGCTGTGCTACGCCCCGTGATCTATCCGCGTAATCAGTGCGAAAGGACTCGCCATTCTAGACGTGGCGCGAAGCGGCGGTCAAGGCACGCAAAAACGCCGCAGCTTTGGCTAGGGCACGCGCGCGATGACTGATTCGATTCTTTTCCGCCGCCGCTAGCTGCCCGAAGGTGAGCGTGAAACCTTCCGGAATGAAGATCGGATCATAACCAAATCCACCGTTGCCTCGCACTTCAGAGGCGATTTTGCCTTTACATTCGCCGGCAGACACGTTGACGACTTTTCCCTCGGTTTGGGCAATCGCGATAACTGATACGAACCGAGCGCCGCGTTGTGATTGGGGAACATCCGCTAAAGCTCGCAGCAGCTTCTCAGTTCTTTCACCATCGGATGCTCCCTCGCCGGCATAGCGTGCTGAACGAACACCGGGAGCGCCATCGAGCGCGTCGACCATCAGGCCTGAATCGTCAGCGAGCGTCAGCACGCCGGCCTGCTGCGCATAGCCACTCGCTTTCAAACACGCGTTGTCCGCAAATGTGTCGCCGGACTCTTCAACTGCCTCGATCGATGGATATCGACTGAGATCGACGATGTTGAAGGGTAAGTCATTGAGGAGGTCTTTGATTTCTTCCAACTTTCCGCGATTCCAGGTTGCGATCAAGAGAGTTCTCATTACTTAGTTCGCGCGTGAGGGAATAAGTTCGGTTGCCAATGAACCTACAACGCCGAATGAAGATCTTGAAGTCCATTCAAGCGATTGTGCTTTGAGAAGGGAAGCGCTGGCAGCGAAAGGTAGCGATGCTGTTGCGGCTTCGATCGCCGCGGCATTAGTCGCAAAGGCAGGACGGTCGTGATTTGAGAATGCCTCTACAAACGAGATTGCCGCCTGCTGATCGTCGGTAAAAGTTATTGATATCAGCGGCAAAGAGACGTCGACCATCTGCTGTGACTTTCGAAATCGATCGTTAGTAGATACTGAATCGGAGTCGCCGCGAACCTGTAGGCATTTGCGAACCAAGTCACCTGGACCAATGAGAAAGAAATTTCCGATGAACGCTGCTGCCCAATTATCCTTGGGTGACAACAGCAACTCAGCCTCTCCGATGGTTTCCGTCTTTGGACTTTGACCAAACCGTTGGGCAATCGCTTTGCGCAGCGCTGGTCGATCGAATACCTCTGCAACCAGAACGGCCGGCGAATCTTTCTCCAGACGAACAGTTTGAAGTCGAGGACCGACTCCGCGTGCGAAAGAATCAGCATCGTCGATGCCATAAGGCTTTACTAGCGCTCGCAGCATGGGCCGCGCGGCAACTGCTCCGATCAAATCCGTATGCGACGCCACTGTCGCGTTCAGGTCCACCCAGAAATTGCTCGCGTCGCGAAATTGATAAAGCGAGAGCGAATGAATCTCCTTCGGAATGAATGGAAGCTTAGTGACATCGGGAGCGCGCTCCGGCAACATGCTTGATCGCAGCTTATCCGCGACGCCGTCGGCCAGCGCGATCGAAGAACGGTCTTCAACCCCGCCGTCTACGAAGCGGGAGGTCCAGCCGATGCTCTTGATTAAGCCGCCGACAGTATCGCTGAAGATGCGCGCGGCTGTAACAGCATCCGCCGACGGCCCACTTCGATAAAGCGCGAATGCTTGCAGCAGAGACTTCACGCCGGACTGGGCCACGTATCCGAACAACGGCGCGTT
>DATLVM010000035.1:0-6545 GCA_035577445.1 Pyrinomonadaceae bacterium | reverse complement strand
GTTGCACTTTCTGCCCACAACGAGGGCACGGTTCCTTGTAACGGCCGTGCACCGCCATCCTACGGCGAAAGGCAGTGACTTTTTCGGGGAAGCCGTCGCCGGTTTCTTCGCGCAGACGTTCAATCCATTCGCACAGACTGCTACGCGTCGCTTCATAGAGTCGCTCGACTTCTTCATCAGACATTTTCTGCGTGAGTTTCACGGGCGATAGCTGCGCTTGCCAAAGAATCTCGTCCGAATAAGCGTTGCCGATGCCGCTGAAGAGGCGCGGATCAGTCAGGGAACGTTTTAGCGTGTGATTCTCTGAACGAAGTGTCGCCGCGAAATCGTTGAGGTCGATCTCCAGCGGCTCAACGCCACCGCGCGCGAGGTCGCTCAGGTTAGACTTTCCTTGCACGACATGAAGCGAAGCGCGTCGTTGCGTGCCAGCTTCAGTCAGCGACAACAAACCGTTGTCAAAATGAAAGAGTGCGAGTTGGTTCTTAGGAAATCTTGTAGGGGCAGCCTTCGTGGCTGCCCGATTTACCCGGGCAGGGACTGCCCCTGCCCCTACAGAATCTTTCCAATGCAGCCGCCCGGCGATCATCAAATGCAGCACCAGCCATAAATCGTTCTCGACACCGATGCATATCCGTTTGCCCAGGCGACGGAGTTCAACGACTTTCTTATTTTCAATTGCCGAAATCGGAGGTGTTGCCGTGCGCAGAAGAAAAGGCGAGTTCAGTTGCACACGTTCGAGTGGGTGATTGAGGATGCGCTTCTCCAGCGCTTCGACGTAGATGGTGATGTCAGGCAGCTCAGGCACGCACGGAAGATTAACGCGACGCGCAATCGAAGGGAATCGTGAAAAGCTTCCGTGTCAGAACCGGGAGCGGTAGCGACCGGATCAAATCACATCGCTATATTCCAATTGATCCCGTCGCTACCGCTCGGGGTTCTGACACGCTGCGAACTATTCGTGCTGAATCGTGATGGGAACTTCGCGGATGACCGGCGGAGGCAGTCGCGTCCATTGCTCGCGCCCAATCGCTGTCGCGCGCACGATCGCGTCGCCTTCATCGAATCGGCTGAGGATGTCCGTGGGAACCAAAGTTGTCTTTGCAGCAGACTTATTACGAGGATCGAAAAACCCCCATTCATTCCCCCGAAGGAAAAGAGTTCCGATTAATTCCGAGTGAGTTCCCTGAATTAGTTCCACGCGCACGTCGAGGGTCGTGCGCGCATAACTAACCACCGAATAATTCACCGCTGCACCGGGCCGCAAAGCGGAAGTGGGCACCGACAGGTCGAGCCGTCGCACCTGATACCACGCGCGATAAGCCGAGATCGCGCCGATGATGAGATATAGCGCCAGCAGAGGAATGCAGACGCGCTTCATTACAGTTACCCAACGCAAGGGCTTTACTGACGTTTCGAACATATGTCCGTGAGCGGAATTTAGAAAAGAGATCGTTGGCCGTTTCTGCCGACATAGAAACGCGAACGCGGCTTATCGTCAAGTACCGTGCGACCGTCGAGTGATTTCGAGATCGCCTGCTCGTGCTTTATGACGGCATCAAAATCAGCCAGCGGTTCGAAACGTGATTCGACCGAGCGCGCGAACTTATGCAAACGCTTGAGCGCATCAAGTTTCTCGCGGCCGAATTCTCGCTCGGTGATATTAGAGTCGTGGCTATTGCTGGTGGTTCCGTCATTCTTCGCGTGATCCAACGCCACTCGCAGAAAGTTCAGTGACGCATCGTACGTCTTTAAGGGAACAGGGAAGGGATGGCCGTCTTTGCCGCCGTGCGCGAACGAGAAGCGGGCCGGATCATCGAAGCGAGTCGGCGTTCCGTGGATGACTTCGGCGACCAGCGCGAGCGATTGCAGGGTCCGCGGGCCCAGCTTTTCCAGCAATAGCAATTCGGCGAAATCATGAAGGCCTCGATCGTAGGCAACCGCGAGTACTGCTCCCAGCCATTTAAGATTCACATCACTGGGCCGAACCTCATGATGCGCGGGCATGCCCAGACGGCGAATCTCGCCCAGGGCCTTGTCCGGACGTTCGCGAGCGACTTCGAGTATCGCGTTTTGCGCCGCCTTCGCTTTGACATCGACCAGGTTCATGATCGCACCTTGGGGCTCACCGACAATCGCTGTGTGAGGTTGCGCGACGAAATCTTTCACTGCCGCAGAGTGCCAGTGATAACGACGCGCCATTGCGCTTCGATCATTCAGGCCTTGCTGCACTACGGCCCACTCACCGTTCGAGGCGACGACGAAACTGTGCAGGTAGATCTGAAAGCCGTCGGCGATCGCGTTGTTGTCGATGCGCGCCGTCAGCCGGCTAGTGCGCACCAGCGCTTCGCCGTCAAAGCCACGCCGGTAAGCGATGCTGCGCAATTCGTTTGGCGTGTTGCGCGAGAATCTTCCGCGACCGCCGCATATATAAAGGCCAAGCTCATCAGCTTTCGGCGCCAGGCCGCGCTTCAACGCGCCCATCACTGACGTGGTGATCCCTGACGAATGCCAATCCATTCCCATGACTGCGCCGAGGGCTTGAAACCAGAATGGATCGCTGAGACGAGACAGGAACGCCGAGATGCCGTAGTCGTAGATGATTGCTTCGGTAATCGCCGTGCCCAGGCGGGTCATGCGTTGGGCCAACCAATCAGGCACGCGTCCGCCGTGCAGCGGAAGGTCGGCAATTCCCGATCGTTTCATGTGTGGGATTATATCTCAGGTAAGGGCTGGAGGCACTGGCTGGATGATGGTCGAAGCACTTGCTCTGAAAAAGGACCGCGATCGACTTGCCCTAGACACGCCGACCGCGACCCCTTTCAAGTAGCGGATCAATGGCCCTTGCGTCCGCCCTTTCGCATGGGCTCGTGATTCTCGCCTTTGCCGTAACCACCACCACCGGGCTTCTCACCACCATGATGAACGGCGTTCACCGTGGCCCAGGCACGGCGCTGAGCTTCATCTTCCGAAACGCCGCGTTCCTCATAGCCTTCTTCGATGTGTCGGGCCTGGCGTTTCTCTTTGTCCGTGTATTTGTCTTTGTCTCCTCTTGGCATTTCGTTTCCTCCTTTTGATTGCTGGTTACCCATGTAGTTTCATTCGTCGATACGAAGTGTATCCAAACCAGAGCGCGTAAAAGAAAATGAGGACACCCCCGGCAACGGCACGCGATGCAAGTACTGAACGGGTGACTTTCAAAAACAGAATGTAGACGTCGCCGGCGATTCCCAAGGGCAATGTGGTCATTGCGGCAATTAGAAACCAACTGGCTACGGCCTGGACGCGTTCAGACTCTTCACCTTTTGCAGCGATGCGATGAAAAGCCGCGGGAGTCATCAAAAAGACCATCGTCACGGCCATCAATGTCAGGCTGATCATGTGAATGTACTTGGATGAGTTAGGCAGCTTGTCGAATCCATCCATGAAGATCGTGACGAGTTGAAATCCGAGCAGGGCCTGTGCGCCGGGCAGCACGACGCGAGCTTCGGTCAAAGCCTGATCGATCTTGTCTTTCAGGCTTGTGCGCTGAGCGTGCACCTTTCCATCTTCCTTTTCTTCTTCCTTTTCTTTCTCGATTCCCCTGGCTTTTCGCGTTGATCTGGCGGCGATGCCAAGCCCGTACCAAAGCGCGAGTCCGGCAAGGCCGACAAAGGCGCCTTCCATCAATCCGATTGATGCTCCCAGAATTCGCGCCGTCGAGACATATAGTTCGATAGCGAGGGCGAGTAGAAACGGCACGAGCGCGAAATCCATTACCGTCGTGGCGAACCTTTGCACATCCTCAGCATCGTTGCCGGCCCTGACAATTCGGTGATACGACCCGGGTGACATGATGAGCGCGATTCCACCGAGCAGGATGACCATGGCGATCATCTTCAGATATTGCGACGAAGGTGGCAGGCGCTCGAATCCCGGCTCGAACACCACTCGAAACTGAAATCCGAGCAGAATCTGCGCGCCCAGAACCAACATCCGACTCTCATCCAGGGACAAACGAATTTTGTCTTTAAGCTCCATGGGTTTCGCGAATCCGAAATCTTCATGTCGGCGATTCTCATGCCATCAACAACTGTGGCCTGAGTCTTGCCAACGCAGCCATGAACTTGCAGAAGCGCTGTCTTTTCGTAGCGCTGGATGTGCGATTGCCGTATGACAGACGGAAGGCGCGACTGATTTCGATACGAGACAGGCTCAGAACACAGGAAGGTGGCGAATGGATCCTTACGAGGTTCCTAAAGCTAATCACGTCCAGTTTTGGATCCTTCAGAGATCGAATCGGCGCCGGTAATGAAGAGACCATGGTCTTCAAAAAGACTTGGAATAATTCTCTCCAAACAATGACGATTTTGTGATCTGGTGGAGGATTGTACGTCACGGTACAGACCATGGTCCGTACGAGAATTAGAGTCGCAGGCAACACGATCCCGACAGCAAGGGAAGAGCAGGACGTGGTTCATTTCAGGGGAGAATCGCGTCCTGCTTTATTTCCCGCCTGCGACCTTCAGTCAGAGAATTTCTTTCCCTCGATTTCAACGAAGTTAACGCGAGAATGGAAGGTGCAGCATGAAGTGTCAGGACGTTATGACCGATAACCCGGTTTGTTGTCTCCCGGATGACACTGTGGGACAGGCCGCGCGGCTAATGCGCCGCGAACACCTCGGTTCAATTCCAGTAATCAGCGATGATCGAAGCCGGAGTTTGATCGGGATCATTTCTGATCGCGATCTCGCGACAAAGGTCGTCGCCGAATCCCGAGATCCAAACCACACCCAGATCTTCGACGTGATGACTAGAACAATCGTCGCTTGCCGCGGCACCGATGATGTTACGAGCGCCATTAAAGCCATGCGCGAACATCATATTCGGCGCGTGGCGGTCGTGGATTACGACGGCCACATCATCGGCGTGATTTCCCAGGGTGACGTGAGTCTGCGAGTTCAACCGCGCGAGGCGTCCGGCGCGATCGCGAATATGTCGCAGGCGGCCTAGCTACTTCGTCGTACCGACAGAGAACTCAGTGGGTGAGACGCGAGATTGCGGTGGGTGACGTTGACGCGCCGGATTGGTTTAGATAAGCGCGCACCTTTGGTGGAACGCGTCGGCGAAGCAGAGCATTACGCGCTTGCCATTGATCGGCTGCGTTCATTTCGCTCAGGTAACGAATCTCTTTTGCTTCAAGTATTGCGATCGGAACGCCATCGCGATAGAGCAGACGATTCGCAGCCGCGGATGAAAGTCGCGGGCCCGGAAGCAGAATGCCGAGCATGTTCAGCGGATCGGCGGCGCTGATCGAAATCATCGATCCGTCCACGGCCGTCCGGCGAATTGATCTGAGCAGATGAACTGCATCGGCCGAAGCGAATTGCTCGCCGGAAAACCCGCCGATAAACCGGCCGCCGCGAATTTCTCCGCGCGCTTCCAGACGTCGATAGACGCGCAGCAGATCGCGCCAGGGAATATTAATTGATTCGCGATCGAGGACTTTGCGAAAGACGACACCATAGCGTTGCAGGAGCTTTTGCGCGACGGCTTCGACGTCGGTACGCACGCCTCCGGCGTGCTTCGAATCGGGTTGATCCTTTTGCCGGCCTGAGACCTGCGTACCCTGACCCACGATCACCCACCGCCCCGCTTCGTCCATGCTGTAAACAGGTTTTCGCCGCCGCCGGCGACTTTCAATCGCGCGACTCGTAGTCTTACTCAGCGGCGTCAGCAGCGCACGCAATCCGGTGAAACTGTCTGCCGTAATCAGCCCGCGGAATACCAGCTCACCCAGCGCTTCCTCAACCATGCTGGCGAGAAGATTTGTACCCGAGACGATGTCGACAAAGAAGGAGGCGCCGTGCTCCTTCAAGTAATCGTAAACAGTCTGCGTGTTGGTACTGAACTGATTGCCGTTCTCACGCGCCGGAAAAGCCTTGCTCCACGTCGGGACGTTCTTTCGATTTAATAGGACGACGGGCGTGCTGCGCACCGGCGAGGAACTACTCGTCTTCTCCGGGGAAATCTTCGGCGGTGACAAACGCAGCCACGTTAGCCGGCCGGACACACAGAGAGCATCGAGCCATGCCGGGTCGTAATCACCGATGCGCGCCGGCAAAATCTCTGATTCCCATGAACCGGCCGGCGCTTCGAACCCTTCGAGTTGATCAAGCACGCCCGCAACACTCGACGCCCCTTCGAGCTTGTGTTCAGGCGCGACCTTCTGCCAGACAAACAGGAAGCGCATGAAGTCCGCTGCCGAAACTGGCTCGATCTCTTTGCGCAGGCGATTCAGCGTGTAGCTGTGAATACGAGCAAGCAGGCGGCGCGAACACCATTCTGGGTACGCACGCGTCTCCGCGTGCTGTTCTTCGCTTTCGCTCTCCGAAGGCGGGCCGGCCGCGAGGCCTGCGTACCCGGGCGTGAACTGTCCCTGCATCGCGAAGCCTTCGCCTTCGAGCCGCGCGAGCCCTTGATCAATCCGTTTCATTGACAGTGAAAAAGATGATGCCAGTTGAGACACTGTCACTGGTCCCAGGCTATCAAGCCGGCCACGCAAGACT
>DATLVM010000034.1:0-2562 GCA_035577445.1 Pyrinomonadaceae bacterium | reverse complement strand
TGCATCGCCAGCGTCTGCCACATCCAGGCGACGTGTCCAGTGTCATCGCGCTTCGCGGTCGAGAGCACCTGACTTAACAACTCGATCTTCGGCCATTGATAACTGCCGAAGATGGCCTCAGCGGTCTTGGCCGGCCTTACTCCGGTGCGCACCAGCTCGGACGCAATTTTGAAGGTGCGCTCAGTCGTGTTCGAGTAATGAAATGATCCCGTGTCGGTGAGCAGGGCGGTATAGACGCATTCGGCAATTTCCTTGGTGACGCGCACACCCGTGGCTTTGCAGAGGTTATAGACCATTTCACCGCAAGCCGCGGCGGTCGAATCGATCCAGTTGACGCCGCCAAAGAGCTCCGTGGTCGAATGGTGATCGATATTTACGACGAACTGCTGATCCAAATCTTCGAGGCCGGGCCGATCCAGGTCGGAACATTCAATGATGAAGACCGCGTCGAAATGCTCACCGATGCGGGGCGCAACGCGAATCGTGCCGGCGCCCGGCAATTGTTGATACGAATGCGGCGCCGGATCGCGCATGATCACTTCGACATCCTTGTTAAGTGATTTCAGCAGCCAGAACAGGCCGAGAGAGGAGCCGAGACCATCGCCGTCCGGGCGGACGTGAGAAGTAATCGCAAAGCGATCCTTTTTTTCAATCAGTTCAACTACCTGGCTAAGCATTTCAAGGTGAATTGTAAATCGTAAATGGTAAATAGAAGGGGGGCGGCTATTTACAATTCACGATTTACTATTCACTTCCTTTCTTAATTCCTTGCAACAGCGCATCGACGTGGCCCGCTTTTTCTTCAACCGTGTCACGCACGAAGTGAAGCGCGGGAGTATGCCGCAAATTCAGCGCAAAGCCAAGTTGCTTGCGCACGTATGGCGCCGCATGCTGAAGCGCCCGCAGGGCTTTGTTGTGTTCTTCTTCATCGCCGGCAACGGTGACGTAAACGCTCGCGTCGCGCAGGTCGTCAGCCACTCGAACTTCAGTGACCGTCACGGACGTCAATCGCGGATCTTCAAGCTCGTATCCGACAATCTGCGCGATCTCTTCGAGCAACGTTTCGGCGATGCGTTCTGGCCTGTGCATGAGTAACACAGACTTCAGTCTGTGATTATTTCAATCTTAAGCAACACAGACTGAAGTCTGTGCCACTAAAGTTCCGTCGCGGCGACCTTCTCGATCACATACGCCTCGATTTGATCGCCGAGCTTGATGTCATTGAAGTTCTCGAGGCCGATACCACACTCGAAACCTTCGCGGACTTCCGAAGCGTCGTCCTTAAAGCGACGAAGCGAAGCGATATTGCCTTCCCAACTGACAACGCCGTCGCGAATCAAACGCGCGCGCGCATTGCGGCGAATGATGCCGTCGATGACCATGCAACCAGCGACCGCCCCAACTCGCGGCACGCGGAAAACTTCGCGCACATCGGCTTTGCCGAGAATCTTCTCTCTCTCGATCTTCTCGAGCATGCCGATCATCGCGGCCGTAATCTCTTCTTCGACCTTGTAAATGATCGAATGCAGGCGAATGTCGACGCTTTCCTGTTTCGCCAGTTCGTTGGCGCGCGATTCAGGCCGCACGTTGAAGCCGATGATGACGACGGCCGTCGATGTCTGGCCGGCTTGGGTCGCGGACGCCAGCAACACGTCAGATTCGGTGATTGCGCCCACGCCGGAGCGAATCACTTTCACCTTCACGCGCTCGGTAGACATTTTCTGCAACGTCGATTTCAAAACTTCGACGGACCCTTGCACGTCGGCCTTGATGATGACGAGCAATTCCTTGACGTCGGATTCACCCAGCGCTTCGATACCGCGCTTCGTCGTCTTAACCAGCGTCCGCTGCCGTTCAGCCGCCTGGCGGTGACCGGAGATTTGCTGTGCTCGGGCCACGTCAGCAACGACCTGGAAAGATTCGCCGGCTTGCGGCACGCCCTGCAAACCGAGAACTTCGACCGGAGTCGCCGGGCCGGCCTCGTCAATCGCTTCGCCGCGGTCATTAAACATCGCGCGGACCTTGCCGAAGATTTGCCCGACGATGAACGGATCGCCGACCCGAAGGGTGCCCTGCTGCACGAGCGCGGTCGCGACTGAGCCGCGACCACGATCCAGTTTCGCTTCCAGCACCACCCCTGATGCGAGACGCGTCGTGCTCGCTCGCAGATTCAAAATGTCGGAAGTCAGGAGAATCGTTTCGAGCAGCGTGTCGAGGTTCTGCTTTTTCTTCGCCGACACTTCGACCATTTCCGTTTCGCCGCCCCAGGCCACCGCGTTCAGACCTTGTTGCGAGAGTTCCTGACGAACTCGATCGGGATTGGCGTCGGGTTTGTCGACCTTGTTGATGGCCACGACGATCGGAACGCCGGCTGCGCGCGAATGTTCGATCGCTTCGATCGTTTGCGGCATGACGCCATCGTCCGCCGCGACCACCAGCACGACCACGTCAGTAGCTTTCGCTCCGCGCGCGCGCATGAGCGTGAACGCTTCGTGACCCGGCGTGTCGAGAAACACGACGCGACGTTTCTCGTCCGGATTGTCAGGACTGGGAACTTCGACG
>DATLVM010000033.1:0-2102 GCA_035577445.1 Pyrinomonadaceae bacterium | reverse complement strand
AGGAAGAGCCGGCAAAAGAGTATTCGAAATACGAGCCTTTCGTGACTGTCTTTCTTCCTTTACGCGGCGCCGATCACGATCTGGAAAAGAACATCACGGCGCTGTTCGCCCAAACCTATGCGAACTATGAAGTGATTTTTGTCAGCGATGATGCGGGCGATCCCGCCTGGCGCATAGTCGAAGAAGCTCGGCGATCGTTTACTCGTGAATCCGGACCGACGATGCAGATAGTTGTCGCGGGACGTGCTGCCGATCGCGGACAGAAGGTTCACAACCTGAGCGTGGCAATCGAACATGCGGATCCGGAAAGCGAGATATTCGCGTTCGTTGATTCGGACGTGCAGGTCGCGTCGCATTGGTTGGCCTCGTTAGTGGCGCCACTCCAGGATGAAGCGATCGGCGCAACGACGGGCTATCGTTGGTTTGTCCCGGCGCGGAATCATCTCGCTTCGCACTTGCGCTCAGTTTGGAACTCCTCGATTGCTTCCGCGCTTCGCGATACCGAGAAGAGTAACTTCTGCTGGGGCGGCTCAACCGCAATAAGCCGGCGCACCTTCGAACAAAGCAAAGTCCTTGAGCATTGGCGCGGTGCGCTGTCCGATGATTTCGCGATGACGCGTGCGTTGCGTGAGGCTGGTCTGCCAATCAAATTTGTGCCGCTTTGTCTGACGCCTTCGTACGAGAGTTGTTCGTTTGGCGAGTTACTCGAGTTCACGACGCGACAGTTGAAGATCACACGCGTGTACGCACCGCATCTATGGAAGGCCGTCTTCTTCGGTGCGGTGATCTTCGTCGTGACGTTCTTTGGTGGAATCGCGTTAGTGGCAACGCGCGCGGTGCTTGGGTTCTCGTTCATGACGCCGCTCGTTCTGGTTTTGATTATGTTTATGATGGGCGCAGCGAAGTCTCATCTTCGGGTGCGGGTAATCGCGGCCGTAATTGGTGACCAGCGCGCGAATTCAACTGCTTCGACGTTCGCCCACGTGATGCTCTGGCCGCTTGCTTCCGCGCTTTATCTCTATAACGCGATCGCCGCCCTCGCGTCGCGCAGAATAATGTGGCGCGGAATAGACTATGAATTGAAATCACCAAATGAAACTGTCATCATCCGCAGCGAGTTACAGAACCGGGAGCGGTAGCGACCGGATCAAAAAATCGATGTTGACTCCTTGATCCCATCGCTACCGCTCCGGGTTCTGACACACCATGCCCAACAAGATCACACAGTTCGTTCAGCTTGTCCGCTCGACAAAGCGCGAGAAGAAACTCGGCACAGTCATTCTCTTCGTCACATCGCGCTGCAATTCACTCTGCCAAACCTGCTTCTATCACGAAGAACTGAATCGGCCGGGCGACATGACTTTCGAGCAGATCGAGAAGGTGTCGCGCACGATGCCGCCGATCACTGACCTTTGGTTGTCGGGCGGTGAGCCAACGCTGCGTCATGATGCGTCCGAGATAGTCGATCTGTTTGTCCGTAACAACGGAGTTGAGCGACTGATCATTCCGACGAATGGGCTGGTGAAGTCTCGCGTGTACGGAATTGTAGATCGCGCGCTCAGCACGCACAGCGAACTCGATTTGTATTTGAACATCGCGCTCGATGGGCAGGGCGAGACGCACGATCGCATTCGCGGCGTGCCGGGCCATTGGGAGAAAACGCTCGACTGCATCGAAGAGCTGTATCCGCTGAAAGAAAAGTTCGACGATCGCTTACGGCTGAACGTCAATACAGTCGTTTGTGCCGAGAACTATCGCGAGATCGAGGGCCTCGCCGAATTCATGTGGAATGGTTTTCGGCTCGACGGTCACTACTTCAACATTGTGCGCGGCGAGACGCTGGTCGGCGAGAGCATCAAAGAAGTTCCTCCCGAAGATCTTCCGCGGATGTACACGTTTGTTTCGAACCTCACCAAGCGTTACGGCGATCGCATGTTCGCTGAGGACGATGGGCCGAAGCGCTTCGTGAAGAATGTCGCTTACGTTGGGACGATCACAACTCACTATCGAACGCAGCATGCGAACTTTGTGAAGCCAACCCCGTGGCCCTTTCCTTGCACAGCCGGAGAGACGATCGCGGTGATCGATTACAACGGCGACGT